>JBDLRJ010000376.1:0-9322 GCA_039800145.1 Pseudomonadota bacterium
TGAACCAGCCCGTGATCCAGCACCACGTCCCCTCGCTCGCTCCCGTCATCCCGGTAGACCACCAGCGGCTTGTAGGCGTAGTCCGCGACCACGCCCAGCGTAGGCGCCACGTGACCGGCGAAGTTGAGGTCGTCCTGGACCAGCCAGCCTGCACCGCGCTCAGCAGGCTCGAACCGCGTCACGGCGAAGCCGGGAGCAACGGGTTGGGCCTGCGCGAAGGCAGAGGCTTGAAAAAGAATCAGTGAACCCAGGACGAGAGGTACGAGACGCATGTGAGGTCGGGAACGCTACCTTACTTGCGAAACATACCTACTGAGTCACTGAAACCCCCACATGGCCGGGGGCTCAGCCTCCCGAGGCACGCAGCTTCGTCAGGGCCTCCCTGCGGGAGAGCTTCTCGAGGGCGCGGGCAGCGGGCGCGTGCGCCGCACAGAACCAGTCCTCGTGCGGCGGGTGGCCGACGAAGCCGGGCTGTTTCGCCCGCTGGTACCACTCCGCGTCCGCGGGATCCTTCTCGAAGGACACCAACTCCCCCTCGGAGCCGAAGGGATCGAACCGCTTGTCACAGACGGCACACTCGGGAGGTCGCATGGGCGTGCACGGTACTCCCGGACTTAGACTGCGCGCCAATGCTCCCGCTCCGTCTCGCTGCGCTGGACGTCTCGCCCCTCTCCGTCCCGCTGGTGGACCCGTTCGTCATCGCCACCGGCCGGGTGGAGGCCACGCGCTCCATCCTCGTGGAGGTGACACTGGACGCCGGCGGCGAGCCGTTCCACGGCCTGGGCGAGGGCAGCTGCCTGCCGCCGGTGACGCGCGAGGACCAGCCGGACGCGCTCGCCGCCGTGGAGGCCGCGCGCCCCGAGTTGCTGGGCTTCCCGGTGGAGCCGGGAGATCTCCCCGGCCTCGAGCGGCTGCTGAAGCTCGCCTTTCCCCGCGAGCCCGTGGCCCGCTCTGCCGTGGAGATGGCGGTGTTGGACGCCCTTGCACGCCACGCGCGGAGGCCCCTGTGGGCCTTCCTCTCCGGGGCCGAGGGTGCCGCCCCTTCCATCGAGACCGACATCACCCTGCCCATTCTCCCTGCCGCCCGGATGGCGGAACTGGCGCGGCACTGGGCCGCCTTCGGCTTCCGCAGCTTCAAGGTGAAGGTGGGGCGCGCGCTGCCCGAGGATCTCGAGGCGTTGAACGCGATTGCAGGCGCGGTCCCCGGCGCTGCCATCCGCGCGGACGCCAACTGCGGCTTCACCGCGGACGAGGCGCTTCGGCTCATGGCGGAGGTGGCGCGGCTGGGGCTCCGCCTCGAGTGCTTCGAGCAGCCGTGTGCCGTGGCGGACGTGGCCGGCCTGGCGCGCGTGGCCGCCGCGTGCCCCGTGCCGGTGGTGGCGGACGAGTCGGTGAAGACGCTCGAGGACCTGGAGCACGTGCTGTCCGCCGGCGCGGCCACGGGGGTCAACCTGAAGATCGCCAAGACCGGCAGCCTCCTCGGCGCGTACGCCATCGGCCGGCAGGCCCAGCGCGCGGGGCTGCCCCTCATGGTGGGCGGCATGGTGGAGACGCGGCTCGGCATGACGGCCGCGGCCCACCTCGTCGCCGCGCTCGGGGGCGTCGCCTTCCCGGACCTCGATACCGCGTGGCTGCTCCGGGAGGACCCGTTCGAGGGCGGCTACCAGGCGGACGGGCCGAGGTACCTCCTGCCGGATGCACCGGGGCTGGGCATCAGAGTGGCTGAAGGTGCTGCCGGATGAACTCGGCAACCTCCGCCTTGGACGTCCGGCCCTCTGCGACCCCAAGGACGAGGTCCACGACGTCGTCCTCTGTCGCCTCGAGCCAATGTCCATTGAGCCCGAGAAAACCCAGCGCCACCGCGAGCCCCGTCCGCTTGTTGCCATCCACGAAAGGGTGATTCTTCACGAGGTGGAACAGGTAGGCGGCGGCCATCTCCGGAATGGTGGGGTGGAGGAGTGTCCCGCCGAACGATGCCTCCGGCGCACCGAGCGCAGACTCGAGCAACGCCGTGTCCCGAATGCCCGGCGAGCCACCGTAGAACTCCACCTGCTCGGCGTGGATGGCGAACACCTCCTCCACCCCGAGGAACACGGGACCGCGGCTCATTTTGCGAGCCTCCGGAACGCGCCCGCGTAGGCTCCGTGGACGCGCGCCATCACCTTCTTCAGTTCGGCGCTGCGCTTCGCCGCCCGCACCGGGGACAAGATGATGGACTCACCGTCCGTCGTCACGTCCAACTGCGTGTCCGCCGTGATGCCCGTCAGTTCCAGCAACTCCTTGTCCAGGACCACCGCGAGGCTGTTTCCCGTCCGCACCAGCTTTTTGATCATGTCCATCCTCCGTACGTACACGATAGGCCTGACATACGAACGGCACCATCCCCTCCCCCCTTGCGAATATCCGCCCCCACGTGGCAGTCCTCCTGCCCATGCGCTGGCTCCTCCTCCGCGGACTGCTCCGTGACGCCCGGCACTGGGGGGACTTCCCCCAGGTGCTCGAGTCCCGCCTCGGCGGCGCGGAGCCGCTCTGCCTGGACCACGCCGGCGTGGGCACGCAGCTGGGCTTCCCCGCCCCTGCCACCATCTCCGGGATGACCGAGCACCTTCGCGCCCGCTTCCTCGCGGAGCGGAACTCCGGCGAGCGCTGGGGCCTGCTCGGCGTCTCGCTCGGGGGCATGGTGGCGCTGGACTGGCTCCACCGGCACCCGGAGGACTTCGCGCGCGGCGTGCTCGTCAACACCTCCGCCGCGGACGTGGGCTTCCCCTGGGAGCGCCTCCGCTGGGAGCGCGCGCGGGAGCTCTACCGCTGCACCGTGGGCACGCACGCGGAGCGCGAGCGCACCATCCTCCGCATGACGACGCGGCTGGAAGGGGCTGCGCTGGACGCCGCGGCCGAGCACTGGACACGCCTCGCGTGGGAGCGCCCCGTGCCCCCGGACGTGGGGGCCCGCCAGGTCGCAGCTGCCACGCGCTTCCGGCTCCCGCCGCGGCTCTCGGTCCCCACGCTCGTCATGCTCGGCCGCGCGGACAGGCTGGTCCACCCGGCCATCTCCGAGCGCATCGCGCGCAAGCTGCGGCTCCCGCTCGCCGAGCACCCGGACGGCGAGCACGATCTCCCCGTGGACGATCCCCACTGGGTGGCCGAGCAGGTCGCCTCGTTCGAGCGCCTCGCCCACTCCCCGCAGGAGAACGCCGCATGACGTCCCGCCGCACGCTGCTCGCCGCTGCGCTCCTCCCCACCCTCGCGCTCGCGGAGCCCTCCCACGAGGACCGCCTCCACGCCGGCGAGATCTTCGTCACGTCCGAGAAGGTGGCCGGCACCGACATGCCGCTCTCGCAGCTCGAGGGGGTGGTGGAGGCGCCGCCCGAGGCCGTGTGGGCCATCGTCAGCGCGTGCGGGAACTACGCGAAGCACTTCCAGCGCATCCTCGCCTCCGAGGAGCTCACCCGCGAGGGCAACGTCGTCACCTGCAAGGTGACCACCGACATGCCCTTCCCCCTCTCGGATCTCACCTCCATCAACCGCGCCGTCCACACCGTGGAGCCCGGCAAGCGGTGGAAGCGCGAGTGGAAGCTCGTGGAGGGCGATTACGAGTTCAACCAGGGCAGCTGGGAGCTCACGCCCTTCCGCGGAGATCCGAAGCGGACACTTGCCCGCTACCGGCTCCACGCACAGCCGAAGGTGGGGCTGCCCCAGGGCATCATCCGCGCGGCCCAGGGCGGCAACCTGCCCAACGTGATGAACCGCCTGCGCGAGCTCACGAAAGGCCGTTGAGTCTCCCGAGCAGCGCGTCCACGTCCCGCGCGTCCTGGTACACGCCGAAGCCGAAGCGCAGCCGGTCTTCACGAGCGTCCGTGATGACCCGCCGCTCCTTCAGCGCCGACGAGAGTTCACGCGCCCGAGGCGTGCGGAAGGTCAGGAAGTGGCCGCGCGAGGATGCCTCCGGCACGAGCAGCGGTACGCCGTCCAGCACCGTCCCGGACAGCCCCGCGAGGAACCGTGCCTGCAGACCGTGCGAACAGGCGAGCGAGTCGGCGGTCGTGAGCGGCACCGAGGCGCGCCAGCGCATCACCGCGTTGAGGCGGTACAGCCCCGTGGGATCGAACGTGGCCCCGGCGAAGCGGATGCCGCCCGGCCCGTACGGCACCTCGCCGCCGCGCTCGGCCTCGAGCGCGCCGAACGCCGCGAACCAGCCGGTGTCCACCGGGCGTGCCGGCGCGGACGGCGGCACGTGGAGGAAGCAGGCGTTCTCCCCGGCCATGGCGTACTTGTAGCCGCCGCCCAGGTAGAACGTCCTTGCATGGACGGGAGAGAGGTCCGTCGGCACCGCGAGGAAGCCGTGGTACCCATCCACCGCCACGAGCGGCCCCTCGGGCAGCGCGGAGACGAGTCCCGCGAGATCCCTCACCACCGCGCCCGAGTTGAAGAAGACGTGGCTGAAGAAGACGAGGTCGAACCGGTCCCCGCGCGCGGCGGCGAGCAGCCGGTCCGGGAACGACTCGAACGGCTCGGCCGGCACGCGCACCACCTCCGCCCGCCCGGCCTCCTCCATCCGCCGCAGCTGCCGCTCGAACGAGTGGAACTCGGCGTCCGTGGTGAGCACGCGCGGCCGCTCGCCGAGGCAGGACAGCAGCCGCAGCACGAAGACGTGGGTGTTGGGCGCGAAGGTGATGCTGGAGGCGTCCGGGAGCCCGAGCTCGGAGGCCACGTGGTGCTGGGCCTCGGGCCACACCTCGTCGAACACCACCTCCCACTTCTCGTCCGCGTAGCGCGCCGCGTCCGCCCAGGCCTGCGCGTGCGCGGCCTCCGTCACGTCCGGCCACGGGTGGTGGCTGTGCGCGGCGAAGTGGAGGCGCCCCGGCTCTGCCTCGAGGAAGCGGCGGAAGTGGGGCTTCAAGGCGGTCGTTCCTGGTGCAGGGGTCACGATTTGCTTCCCTTCCGGGGCCGGAGGGGGCTCCCGCTTCTGGCGACGACATACGCCGGGCCCGATGACGTGCTGCTCAGGACCCGATAGTGGGTCCAGGAAAGGCTGTCCGAGAACCCCTTGAACGATTCATCACTGGCCGAGTGATGAATCTCCGGGCGCCGGTCTTGGTACCGAACGTAGAACAGCCGGAAGTACCGGAGGTTCGTCACGGAATACCCACGCCCCACGCGGCGCTGGAGTTGCCCAGCGAGCGCCTCGAGAACCTGGTCTCCGTACTCCGCACGGCGGCTCCCTCGCTGGACGAACTCGACGAGCTCCCGGCCAATGCTCCAGTAGGCGAGCACCATGGAAGAGTTCACGGCGCGGACGACGCCCGAGCGTGCGTCGTCGAGGATCGCGACGACGCGTTCGAGCAGCGGCGTGACACTGGGCAGCGGGGAGCCCCGGACAAGGGACTTCTTGCCAGCACCCCTCCCGGCCCGCCGTGTCATGTCCTCAGCCCCAGGATGGCCCGAGCCTCGGACGTCGTCGCCACCTCGCGGCCGGCGTCCCGCGCCACCTTCGCCAGCGCCGCGATGAGCTGCCCGTTGCTGGACGCCTTCGTTCCATCCGGCAGGTAGAAGGTGTCCTCGAGCCCGGTGCGGAGATCTCCGCCGAGCTCCGCGCACCGCCGGTGCAGGGGCCACACCTCCTCGCGGCCGATGCCGATCACCTGGAAGTGCGTCCCCGGCAGCATCTCCTTCTGCAGCAGCGGCAGCCACTCGGGCCGCGCCGGCATCCCGGACTCCACCCCCATCACCAGCGAGACGTGCGGCGGGTTGGGCACCATCCCGCGCCGGGCGTACAGCGCCACGCTGCGCAGGATGCCCGTGTCGAAGCACTCGCACTCGGGGACAACGCCGAGCCGCTTCATGGCCTCGGCGAACGCCTCCACCTTCTCCACCGGGTTGTCGAACAGCATGGGCGGCCACGCCCAGTCGTTGTTGCTGCGCAGCTTCAGGTAGTTGAGCGACCCCGCGTTGAGCGCCGCCATCTCCGGCTTCACCCGCTCGAGGCACGCCACCGGGCCGCTGATGTCCGCTCCCACCACGCCCGTGGTGAGGTTGATGATCAGCCCCGGCACCTCGGCGCGGATGGCGCTGCAGATGGCCTCCGCCACGTCCGGCTCCCAGGAGGGCAGCCGCCCCATCCCCTCTTCCTGGTTGCGCAGGTGCACGTGGACGATGGCAGCCCCCGCGTCGTGCGCGCGGCGGGCCTCCGCGGCCATCTGCTCGGGGGTGACGGGGACGTGGTGCTGCGCCGGATCGGTGAGGACGCCGGTGAGCGCGCAGGTGAGGACGGCCTTGGGAGAGGACATGGCGGTCCGGACTCTCCCTCAATACGCCGGGTTCTTGTAGAGCTCCGTGAGGCTGCGCTGCGCCTCGAGCAGCTGCACGTAGGACTTGAGCGCCGTGGCCGTGGACGGGTCCGCCGGGTCCAGGAAGCCCTTGAGCTCGTTGGCCCGCGAGATCATCCGTGCCCCGATGCCGGTCTCGAGAATCCCGCTCTTGTAGGAGACCGCCACGTAGGTTTTCCCGCTGTAGGGATCCTGGTAGCTCACCGTGGGGAGCGTGGAGGTGAGCGCCCCGTCGCTCCCGTCCAACCAGACGCGCGAGCTGTCCGCGAAGCTCCCGTCCCAGCCGCCCGGCACCAGCGCCTGGCCCAGCGAGGCCAGGTACAGCTGCACCGTGAAGCCCACCTGCGGGTCCACCGGCGCAACGCCTCCCGCGGGGATGGTGATGGTCCCGCTGATGGGGCGGTGGACGAGCTTGCTGCCGTCCCACGTGGGCGCCACGCGGTCCCAGCGGTCCGTGAGCAGCGCCGCGAAGGTGTCCGTCACCTGCCGCGGGTAGAGCCGCGAGTAGTTGATGGCGAACTGGCGCACGTCGGACGAGACGTCCTTCCCGACGAAGTACGTCTCCGGGTCCGTCAGCTCCGCGATGGCGGCCACCTTGTCCAGGAAGCTCCCCACCACCCGGATGCGCTCGTACCAGTGGTACCCGGAGTCGAACTCCCACTCGGTGGCGAAGTGCCGCCCCACGCCGAGCGGCAGCGTGAAGGCCGGCGCGTCCACGGCGTACGGGTCCATGTACCAGGCCTCTCGCCAGTCGGCGCCCGCGTAGCGCTGGTACGGCCCGGGCTCCGGCGTCATCAAGACTTCGCCGAAGAAGTTGAACGTGTCCGTGGTGGCCACGGTCCACGGCCCGTAGCCGTCCGCCGACCGCCAGAAGCTGTTCGGCCCGTCGTCCGGGAGCGCGTCCGCGAGCGTGCTGCGCTCGAGCGCATAGGACTGCATGAGGCTGCGGAGCGGATCGAAGTACCGGCTGTACAGCCGCTCCATGTGCCCCTCCGGGTTGAAGCCCAGCCGGTCCCGCTTGAAGGCCTCCAGCACGTAGTGGCCGCGGTAGCGGTCCATGGTGGCCTGCGCAACTTCGTACACGTCCGCGCCGCGGTCGAAGGAGGCGCACGAGGGCGTGGCCCCGTCGAACTCGTCCGAGCAGAACTGGTAGGGCACCACCGGCCGCCGCGCCGCGTCCACCTCCACCGTGTCCGGGTAGGCGCAGTCGGGCCGGAGCACCCGCCGCTCCACCTGCCCGCGCCACACCTTCTCGCGCGCCTCCAGGTTCACCACCTGCGGCAGCTTCGTGTAGTGGACGGAGACGTAGTCGTTGCCGTCGCAGCTGACGAGCAGCGGCAGCGTGGCGCCGTAGGTGGCGGAGGCCTGAAGCGCGCCCAGCAGGTACGCGTCCTTCACGTCGGTGAAGACCTCGACGATGTCTCCGTACGCGAACTCGATGGCCGCGCGGTCGTACTTGCCCAGCCCGTGGATGTCCGAGTTGAAGCCCGCCCCGTAGTCCATGATGGACGACTGCATGAACTCGGAGATGCCGGCGCGCAGGCCCCCGGAGAGCGCCACCCCTTCCCGCTCCGCCTGGGACTCGGGGTCCAGGTAGCGCGGCCGCGGCTGCTTCGTGCCGTTGAAGGTGCGGAGATCCCAGTACGTCCTGGGGTAGTTCATGGGATCGTAGCTGCCCGCGAAGTTGTGCCGCAGCCCCAGCGAGTGGCCCACCTCGTGGAGCGCCGTGGAGAGGAACACCTGCTCGCGGATGCGCTTCCACACCACGTTCGGGTCCACGCCCTTCTGCGCGAGCGCGAAGCCCAGGACGCTGTCGTCGAGGCTCACCGCGAGGTCCACGCCGTGAGCCCCGAGCTGCGCGCGCTTCTGCCGCACCAGCCGGGCGCGTTCCGGCGAGAGGTGCTGCAGGGGCCTCAGCGCCTCGAGCGCGTTTCCACCGAGCGGCGAGCGGGGATCCCTCCCCTGCGCCAGCCACACCTCGTCGTTCACGAGCCCCGGCAGCAGCGCGCTCTTCTCGAGCGCGTCCAGCCTCCGCGCGGTGGAGCCCCGGCTCCCGCGCATGAGCGGCGACTGCGAGAGCACCGAGACGCGCTCGCCCCGCATGGCGCGCAGCGACGAGACGTTCCCCTTCTGCAAGCCGGGGGTGCGAGGCAGCCCGGACATCCACGAGGTGTCCATGGCGTCCGCCGCGGCGTCCACGTCCGCCTGCGAGAGCGGCTGCCGGCGCGTCCCCCACGGGCGCGTCATCACCCAGGTCGCCACGTCCACGCCTGCCGCCGCGTCGGGCAGGGACAGCTCGCCGTTGACGAGACGGACGAGATCCCTTCCCCACGCGGCGTAGGTGTCGATGGAGGCGCCGTAGACGAAGGCCGTCCCGGAGATCGTCTCGCCGGTCTCGGGATCGTTGCTCGTGGGGCCGTAGCCGAGGAGCTCCGCGGACGTCGGCATGTCCACCCAGGCCAGCAGGTTGTAGCGGATGTCGCCGATCCGAACGCGCGTCCCCACGGGCCCGCACGCGGCGGGATCACCGGAGACGACCGGGTTGTTCGAGCAGACGACGAAGAGCGGCCCCGGCGCCTCGCGGCCCGTCGCGCCGCGGTAGAGCGAACGGAACAGCTCGTCGTACTGCCGCCCCACCTCCAGCGCCGCCCCCTTGAGATCCTCGGGGAACTTCTCGGTCAGGTGGTACGCGATGACGCGCGGGCCGAGATCCCGGCTCTGCGGGTTGCCGGGGTCCTCCAGGTTCCGCACCGGGTACGGCAGCGAGCAGAGGCCGGACTGCACGCCGCTCGGCGCGTCGAAGGGCGCCGCCGGGTGCTCCCGCACGCAGCGCACGCCCGCCTGGGAAGGGCCGCAGTCCGTGTCCTGCACGCAGACCGTGTCCGACATGGAGCGCCGCCAGATGTCGTGGCGGTTGAGCAGCCGCACCCGCCCGCTCTCGGTGAGGCCGTACTGGCGGTTGTAGGACTTGCGCTCGGTGGTGAAGAAGCCGAAGC
>JBDLRJ010000377.1:0-15273 GCA_039800145.1 Pseudomonadota bacterium
CCGGGAACGTGATCAGCTGGTCTTCTGCCGGCGCCCGCGGGTTCAAGGGCTCGCGCAAGAGCACCCCGTTCGCCGCGCAGGTGGCGGCAGGCGACGCGGCCGCCAAGGCCATGGAGCACGGGCTGAAGAACGTGCAGGTGCTGGTCAAGGGGCCGGGCGCTGGGCGTGAGTCCGCGCTGCGCGCGCTCGCTTCTGCGGGCCTCAAGATCTCCATCATCCGCGACGTGACGCCCATCCCCCACAACGGCTGCCGCCAGGCGAAGCGCCGCCGCGTCTAGTCCATCACCGGGCGGGCGTTGTCCCTCGCGGGACGCCACCCGTCCAGACCACCTCTCCAAGGAGCTGAACCGTGGCCCGTTACACCGAAAGCGTCTGCCGGATCTGCCGGCGTGAAAACCTCAAGATGTACCTGAAGGGCGACCGTTGCTACACGGACAAGTGCGCCATCGAGCGCCGCCCGTATCCCCCCGGTCAGCACGGCCAGGGCCGGATGAAGTTCTCGAACTACGGCGTGCAGCTCCGCGAGAAGCAGAAGGTGAAGCGGATGTACGGGCTGCTCGAGAGCCAGTTCCGCGGGTACTACCACCGCGCGTCTGCCGGCAAGGGCAAGACGGGTGAGAACCTCCTCCAGCAGCTGGAGCTCCGGCTGGACAACGTGGTGTTCCGGATGGGCTTTGCGGACACCCGCTCGGAGGCCCGTCAGCTGGTTCGTCACGGGCACTTCACCGTGAACGGCAAGCGGGTGAACATCCCGTCCTTCCACGTGCGTCCCGGGACCACCGTGGAGGTGGCCGAGAAGAGCCGCAAGGTGCTGCGCATCAGCGAGGCGCTCGAGACGGTGGACCGCCGCGGCGTGCCGCAGTGGGTGGAGCTGGACAAGAAGGCCTTCAAGGGCATCGTCCGCCAGGCTCCGAACCGCGAGGATCTCACGATGCCCATCCAGGAGCAGCTCATCGTGGAGCTGTACTCGAAGTAGCGGATGGTGCAGGGCCGCCGCGCCGGTGGTGTGCTCCCGAGCGGAGCGCGCCTCGGCGCGGTTGCCGTGTCGGCAGTCGGTGTTTTCGAAGTGCCGGGGACGTCCTCCCGCCATGGAGGCGGGTAAGTGGGTGGCGTGCCTCGTTTGGCATCAAGCAAGGAGCAGGACATGGCGAACGAGTCTGTGGCGAAGAACTGGCGTGATCTCATCAAGCCCCGGCGCATGGACGTGGAGCAGGAGTCGCTCACGGCCACCTACGCGAAGTTCGTGGTGGAGCCGCTCGAGCGCGGCTTCGGCACCACGCTTGGCAACAGCCTCCGGCGCGTGCTGTTGAGCTCCCTCCAGGGCGCTGCCATCACCACCGTCAAGATCGACGGGGTGGACCACGAGTTCTCCACCGTGGCCGAGGTGGCCGAGGACGTGACGGACATCGTCCTGAACCTGAAGGAGGTCCTCCTCCGGATGCACGGCAACGACACCAAGACGCTCCGGATCGAGGCCGAGGGGCCCAAGGAGATCAAGGCCGGGGACATCATCGCGGATGACTCGGTGGAGATCCTCAACCCCGGTCACCACATCTGCACGGTGAGCGAGGGCGGCAAGGTGCGCATGGAGCTGACGTGCCGCCGTGGCCGTGGCTACGTGCCCGCCTCGAACAACAAGGTGGCGGGCAGCCCCATCGGGACCATCCCGGTGGACAGCCTGTTCTCCCCCATCCGCAAGGTGAACTACCAGGTCACCAATGCCCGCGTGGGGCAGCAGACGGACTACGACAAGCTCACGCTCGAGGTGTGGACCAACGGCGCCATCACCCCGCAGGACGCCGTGGCGTTCGCGGCGAAGATCGTGAAGGAGCAGTTGACGGTCTTCATCAACTTCGACGAGACCGAGGAGCCCACGGTGGTCGTGGCCCCGAAGGAGGAGGGGAAGCTGAACGAAAACCTCTTCCGCTCGGTGGACGAGCTGGAGCTCTCGGTGCGGAGCGCCAACTGCCTGCAGCAGGCGAACATCAAGACCATCGGCGATCTCGTGCAGAAGTCCGAGGCCGAGATGCTGAAGACGAAGAACTTTGGCCGGAAGTCCTTGAAGGAGATCAAGGAGATCCTGGCCGAGATGGGCCTGTCGCTCGGGATGAAGCTCGAGAACTGGCCTCCGCGGGCGGCGCCCGCCGCGCAGCCCGGCGCCAATGGCGGGGCGGCCTAGCCGGTCACCTCGTCTCACCAAAACGCGTGCGCCCGTGACGAGCGGGCGTCGCGCTTCCCGCGCGGTACCTCGTACGGCCGCCGGTTTACGAAAGGAAGCAGTCCATGCGTCACCACGTTGGAAGCCGTAAGCTGCACCGCACCACCCCGCACCGTCTCGCCATGCTGTCGAACATGGTGACCTCGCTGCTCGAGCACGAGGCCATCCGGACGACCGTCCCGAAGGCGAAGGAGGCCCGCAAGGTGGCCGAGCGGATCATCACGCTCGCCAAGCGTGGTGGCGTGGCCAACCAGCGCCTCGCGGCGCGCACCGTGAAGAACAAGGCAGTGCTGGCCAAGGTGTTCAGCGACCTGAAGACCCGCTACCAGGGGCGCCCCGGCGGCTACACCCGCCTGGTCCGCCTCGGTCACCGCCAGGGTGACGCGGCGGAGATGGTGCTGCTGGAGTTGGTGGATCGCCCCGCGGCCGCCGCCGAGCCCAAGACCGAAGAGGCCAAGGCCTAGTCGTCACGTCAGCGCCGAAGTCCCGGAGCGCCCCGCGGAGGCAAGCGGGGCGTTTCGCTTTCTGGCACAGGAGGAAGCCTCAGGGGGCGCGCAGTTGGTCGAGGGCCTGGGCGGCCGCGGCGTTGTCCGGCTGGGACTCGAGCACCTGGCGAATCCAGCGCTCTGCCTCGGCCGCGTGGCTCGCCCGTTCGATCGCCGTGCGCGCCTGCTTCCGCCGTTCCGAGAAGAGCAGCCCCAGCCTCAGCTGGAGATCGGCGTCTGCGGGGGCGAGTTCGTGCGCGCGCCGGAGTTCCGCCTCGGCTGCGGCGAAGTCCCCGTCGAGCTGGAGCACCAGCGCGTACCGGGAGTGTGCGAGGGGAGCGTTTGGCTGGAGCGCCGTCAGTACCCGGTAGCAGCGCCGGGCCGTGGCCGTCTCGCCGCGTCCGAGCGCGAGATCCCCCAGCCGCCCCCACGCGTCGTCGATCAGTGGGTCCCGCTCGAGTGCCCGCTCCAGGGCCTCGCGGGCAGACGGATCCTTCTGCCGGCCGAGCAGCAACACGGCGAGGTAGTAGTGGGGGCGGCCGTCCAGGGGTTGCAGCTCCGCTGCGCGGCGAAACTCCTCCACTGCACGTCCGGCGTCCTCCAACCGCTGGAATGCAAGTCCCAGGAGCGCGTGCGCAGGACCGAGGTCCGGGTACTCGAGCAGCAGCTCCTCGAGTGCCACCGCCGCCTGCTGGGGGGCATCCGCGGTGTTGAGCCAGTGCAGGGCCTGCTCCAGCTTCGGCAGGGCGGCTCGCGGGACACCTGCGAGGGGCGGGGAGATCCGCGCCATGAGATCCCGCGCGAGCTGGACGTCACGCGGAGCGGGGCCCAGTTCCACGAACGACCGGAGCGCCTCCACTGCATCCGTGGAGCGCCCGGTCCTGTGCAGCGCCTTCGCGAGAGGCAGCCGCCAGGCGGCCCGGCCCGGTGCAAGCTCGAGCGCGCGCTGCAGGGAGGGCAGGGCCGCGGCCTCGTCCTCGGCTTCGAGCAGGGCCACCCCGAGGCGGTGGTGCAGCTCCGGTTCACCGGGGGCGAGCGCCGCGGCGGCGCGGAACTCCTCGAGCGCGCGCGGGACGTCCGCCGCACGCGCGTAGAGGGCGAGCCCGCGCGTGTAGTGGCCAGCAGGGGTGCCCGGTGCGGTGGCGTTCACGAGCTCCCCGCCGCGCCCGGCCCGGACCCAGGCCTCGGCGCGGAGCCGCGCGAGCTCGAGATCCGCGGGGGCCGCCGCGGCGAGTTCGTCTGCGAGCCGGAGCGCAGCGGCGGGCTCCTTTTCGAGCAGCAGCTGGACCCTCTGGCGTGCGCTCGGCGCGGGGCCTGGGGCAGGCGTGGTGACGCATCCCTGCGCGCTGACCAGCGAAGCGGCGAGCCCCAGGGCGGAGAGGCGCCTCACGGCTCCGGCTCCGCGCGGCCAATCCCCTCGAGCCCGCGCGCCGCGATGGCGACGTCCTTGTTCCCGCCCTTTCCACCGAGCGCAAGGGACTGGTCAATGACCACGTTGCGCGCATCCCGGATCAGGTCATCCCTCCGCGACGGACCGTAGGCCGCTGCGTCCATGGGCGCGCCGATCTTCACGAAGACGGGGCCGGGGCGGATCCGCCAGCTGTTCTTGGGCATCACCTTGCCGGTGCCCTCGATCGTCACGGGGCACACGGCCACGCCTGCCCGGATCGCCAGCGTGAAGGGGCCCTTCTTGAAGGGCAGCACGGCGAGATCCTCGGACCGGGTGCCCTCGGCGTACATGATGAGGCTCGTCCCGCGCCGGATGCGCGCGGCTGCCGCATCCAGCGAGGCGATGGCCTTCCGGCTGTTGCCACGGTCGATGAAGATGTGGCGCGCAACCCAGAGATACCAACCCACGAACGGGACCCACCGGAGCTGGGACTTGGCGACGACGCGAAAGTTCACGGGGAGCGCCGCGAAGAGCGCAGGGATGTCCAGCGTGGACTGGTGGTTGGAGACGTAGATGGTGGGACGCGCGGGGTCCACGTTCTCCGTCCCGAGGACGTTGAGCTTCACTCCGCCCAGGCGGAGCAACCCCCGAGACCACACGTTGCGGGCAACCCAGATCGAAGCTGCCCCGTTCCACGAGATGAGCAGCGAACCCGCTGCCAGCGGAAAGCAGATGCCTGTCCAGCAGGCCACGGCTGCGTAGTACGCGAGTGCACGGATCATGGCGTAGGGTGCGGTGTACCACCGCCCGCGGGCCGTGGGTGAGGGGCAAGAGAGGGTCGGCCGCTCCCTGGCCTGTCGCGTGGCCTCGGCGGAATCCGGTCGTGGCTTCCCGGCTTCTTTTGGGTGTAGAAGCGGAGGCCTCGTGCGCAAGAGGAAGTTCATTGCCATTGCGGGGAACATCGGGGCGGGGAAGACGGAGCTGACGTCTTTCCTCTGCCGGAAGTATGGCCTGACGCCGTTCTTCGAGCCGAACGACGCCAACCCCTACCTCGAGTCCTTCTACAAGGACATGAAGACGTGGGCATTCCGCTCGCAGGTCTTCTTCCTCGCGCACAAGTTCCGGCTCCACCAGGAGTTGGACCGGCAGTCCGGGACCCTGGTGCAGGACCGCACCCTGTACGAGGACGCGGAGATCTTCGCCCGCAACCTCCACCGGCAGCGCTTCCTGGACGCGCGGGACTGGGGGCTGTACCAGGAGCTGTACGCGGCGATGAGATCCAGCCTCCAGCCGCCGGACCTTATGATCTACTGCCGCTGCCCCGTGCGGACGCTCAAGGCCCGCATCCGGCTCCGCGGCCGCGAGATGGAAAAAGACATTCCCACCCGTTACCTCCAGCGCCTCAACGCCCTCTACGAGGAATGGTTCGAGCGGTACGATCTCTCGCCCGTCCTGACCCTCCCCACGGACAAGCTGGACTACATCACCGACCTCGTGGACCGGGCGGACCTCTTCCGCCAGATCGAGAAGCACCTGTGAAGGTCCTCTACATCCTCGCCACCCTCGAGCAGGCGTGCCTCGGCCCCGGAGATCTCGAGGAGGGGTTGGAGGCGGAAGAGCTGGACGTGGCGGAGTTGTCGGACGGCGAGGGCTTCACGGTCACGTCCGACGGGCAGGTGGTGGAGATCCGGTTCGAGCGGCTCGATGAGCCGCTGGGTTGGACGCCGGGGCTGCTCACGGGAGGAGAGGCCGCGCACCATCTGCTCCGCTCGGCGCGCAGCGTCTACCGCCTCGCGGTGGACGCCGGGGGCGAACAGCCGACCGTCGCGGTGTTCGAGGCGCTGTGGTGCGCGCGGGCGCTGATGGAGAAGGTGGGCGGCGTGTTGCTGGACGTGACGGCCTACAAGCTCCACGAGCCGGACGACGTCCAGGAGATGACCGAGCTCGAGTTCGACGTGCGTGATCACGTCACCCTCCACGCGGTGGAGTGGGGCGAGGGGGACGTGTGGATCCACAGCCACGGCATGGAGAAGTTCGGGGCGCGTGACGTGGAGACGTTCCACCTCTCCGAGGAGGATCTCCCCGCGGCGGAGAATTTCCTCCACCAGCTGTGCACCGATCTCGCGTTCGCGCAGGGGCCGGCGCCGGGGGCGCTCGTGGAGACGGGCGAGGGCGATGGCTTCATGCTCCAGCCTTCCGAGGAGGCCCGGCCCAAGTTGCTGGGCGTCGGGCTGGACGTGTTCGAGCAGCACGAGGGGCCGTTCTTCACCGTCGTGTCCGCCGACGGCCGGCACACGGTGGCCGAGGTGCTCGCGCCGTACCGGGGGCGTTTTGCGGGGGAGGATCCCGAGATCAGCCAGGCGCTGCTGGAGCAGGCACAGGGTCAGCTCCCGGCGTTCAAGGCGCGCTTCCTCCGCAAGGGGCTGATGGAGCCCACCCAGTTCCTGGTGCGCGGCCGTTTCGAGACCCACCCGGACCCCGAGAAGTCCCCCGTGCAGGAGGATCTCTGGGCGGAGGTCGTTGCCTGGGACGAGGAGTCGCTCGTTGCCAAGTTGGTGGACGGCAGTTCGCACACCACCGAGTGGCGCAGGGGCGTGCAGGTGGAGTTGGCCCAGGACCAGGTGAACGCGCTGGCGGTGGCGAGGGAAGGACGTGCGCTGGACCCGACGGAGTTGGCGTCGTTTCTCGGTGCCGAGCTGCCCTCCTGACGCCGTGCCCGGGGCAGTCCGCTTCGGTTAGGCTGCGTGGCAGCCCATGCCCGTCCTCCTCCTGCTGACCGGCCCCTCTGCGGGCAAGCGCCACGAGCTGTCCCAGGATGTCACCCTGGGGCGTTCCCCCTCGTGTGACATCCCCCTCGAGGACCAGAAGGTGAGCCGCCGCCACGCGCGGGTCGAGCGGGTGGATGGACAGGTCCGCGTGTCGGACCTGGGCTCCCGCAACGGGACGCTGCTGAACGGGGAGCGGATCGACGTCCCGGCGGTGCTGTTGCCCGGGGACCGCGTGCAGGTGGGAGACACCACGATCCTCTTCGATCCCGCGGCGAGCGCGGCCGTCACGGACCGCGGGGCGGAAGGAAGCGTCGGGGTACCGCTCGAGGATCTGCTCGCTGTCGGGGGCGTGGAGGGCCTGCTCAAGGGGGCACTCGCGCTCGCGGGGGCGGGAGCCGAGCGGGTGGTGCTGCGTCGCGTGGTGGAGTGGCTGAGGACCGCTTCGGGAGGGATGGTGGCGGCGCTCTCTGGGGACGCCCACGAGCTGTCCGTGGTGGCGGTGGCGGGCGGAGAGCTGGACGGCGTGGAGATCCCGCGTGGACTGCTGCGCGCTGCGCTGGAGCGGCGGGAGGTGGTGCGCGCGGCAGGGGAACTCGTGGCGCCACTCGCAGCTTCGGACGGTGCACCCTGGGGCGTGCTGTACCTTCGCCGCGACGATCCGCAGGGGGATCGCGAAGCGCGGCTCGCGGCGGTGGCGGCACGCCTTGCCGGCGAGCAGTGGGCCGCGCTCGTGGCGCACGACGGGCGTGAACCGCCCCCGGCACCGGTGGGGCACTCGAGGGCCTTCCGGGGCTGCCTCGAGAAGCTCCGGCGGTGCGCGGTCGGGCGCGAGGGGGTGTGCTTCGTGGGAGAGCGCGGCACGGGCCGTGCCTTTCTCGCGCGGCAGCTGCACCTCCGCAGTGCCCGCGCGGGCGGGCCGTTCCTGGAGGTGGACTGCAGGCGCCCGGTGGCGGACCTGGAGCCCATCCTGTTCGGAGCCGCGAGCGCGCCGGGGGCTCCCCCGAGGCGGTCGGCACTGTCCCGGGCGGACGGGGGAACGCTGCTCCTCCGCGAGGTGGACGCGCTGCCCCGCTCGATCGGCGAGCGCCTCGTGCGGCTCGCCCAGCGCCTGTCGAGCCCCGGCCGCGAGGAGCGCCTGGACGTCCGGCTCGTGGCCACCTCCGGCGTGGCACCCGACGCGTTGCTTGCCACGGGCGCCCTGGACGCGGAACTCGGGCAGTTGCTCAGCGGTCACCTCGTCCCTGTTCCTCCGCTGCGCGAGCGCGCCGGGGACATCCCGGTCCTGCTGGAGGCATTGACGGTGGGGGCGTCCGTGGCGTTGTCCCCGGACGCGCAGCGGATGCTCGCGGACTACGCGTGGCCCGGAAACGTGGCCGAACTCCAGGCCCTGGTGGCGCGGCTGTCGCTGCTGTACGCGGGCAAGGAGGTGGGCGCGCTGTCGCTGCCGCCGGAGTTCCAGCAGGGGCCGCTCCCGGGCGTGGGCAGGCGGGGCATGGAGCGGGATGATCCGCCCGGCGGGCGCCCGACGACGCTCGCGGAGCGCGTCAGCCGGCTCGAGCGGGATGCGATCTCCGAGGCGCTGCGCGAGGCGAAGGGAAAGAAGATCCTGGCGGCGGAGATCCTCGGGATCAGCCGGCCCACGCTGGACAAGAAGATCGCCGACTACGGGCTCGTGGTGGAGAAGGCGAGGGCGCGTTGAGGCTCCGGGTGGATGCAGAGGTCCGGGAGGCGCTCGCCGCCGGGCGCCCGGTCGTGGCGCTCGAGAGCAGCGTGGTGGCGCAGGGGTTGCCGAGGCCTCACAACCTGGAGGCCGCGCGTGCGTGTGAGCGCACCGTTCGGTCCGCCGGCGCCGTGCCGGCGACGACGGCGGTGGTGGACGGTGCCCTCTGCGTGGGGGTGACCGCCGCGGAACTCGAGCGGCTCGCCGAGGCGCAGGGAACCTGGAAGGTGGGTTCGCGCGATCTCGCCGTGGCCGTGGCGCAGCGAGCGACCGGGGGAACCACCGTGAGTGCCACGTGTGAGCTCGCGGCCGCCGCGGGCATCCGGATGTTCGCCACCGGTGGGATCGGCGGCGTTCACCGGGCGGTGGAGCGGGACTGGGACATCTCGCAGGATCTCTACGCCCTGCAGCGCTTCCCGGTGGCGGTGGTCTGCGCGGGGGCCAAGTCCATCCTGGACCTGCCGAAGACGCTGGAGCAGCTCGAGACGTTGGGAGTCCCGGTGGTGGGGTACCGCACGCGCGAGTTCCCTGCCTTCTTCAGCGTCGGCTCAGGGCTTTCGCTCGAGCACTCGGTGGACTCGGCGGACGCGGCGGCGCGGGTGGTCCACGCGCGGGTGGACCTGCTCGGGCAGGGGGGCATGCTGCTCGCGCAACCGCCTCCGGCCAACCACGCGCTGGCGCGGGAGCAGGTGGAGAAGGAGATCGACCGTGCGCTCGCGGAGGCCTCGGAGCGCGGCATCTCGGGCAAAGCGGTCACGCCCTTCCTGCTGGGACGGGTGGCGGCGCTCACCGGGGGGCGCACGCTCGAGGTCAACCTCGCGTTGCTCGAGGCCAACGCTCGGCTCGCGGCCGAGGTGGCCGTTGCGTTCGCGGAGCTCCGGCGCGGTTAGAAGGCCACGCCGTCCGCGGCGGGGCGTGGCAACTGCATCGCGAGCGGCGCCTCCTGCCCCTGGTAGAGCAACTGGTAGAGCAGGTAATCGGCGACCACCTGCTTCACGTAGCCGCGCGTCTCCTTGTACGGGATGGTCTCCACGAAGAGATCCAGCTCCAGCGTGCCGCGCTCTTCGAGCCACCGCAGCGTGGCGCGTGGGCCCGCGTTGTAGGCAGCGGCCACGAGCGCCGGGTGGCCGAAGCGCTTCCAGAGCGCGGACAGGTACCAGGCGCCGAAGTCGATGTTGAGTTCCGGGGCGTAGAGCGCGTCCGGACCCGCCAGGGGGCGGCGGAGTTCCGCGGCGATCTGGGCCGCGGTGGGCGGGATGATCTGCATCAGCCCGCGCGCGTCCGCGGCGCTCACGACCTCGGGCTTGAAGGCGCTCTCGCGCCGCATGATGGCCCACACGAGGTGGGGATCCACCCTGTGCGATCCCGCGGCGCTCTCCACGGACTCGCGGAAGGCGCGGGGATAGAGGAGCGACAGCGCACGCGGATCCTTCTTCACGTACGCCTCGCCCCAGAGGTGGCGGACCGCGAGCAGGTAGGCGCTGGCATGGTCTCCCAGTCCCCGGAGTGCGTGGCCACAGGCGAGCGCCTCGGCCGAGCCCACGCGGGGCACGAGCGTTCGAAGCTCCGCGGCTGCATCGGCGAAGAGGCCCGTGGACGACAGCAGGGACGGGAGCGTGAAGACGGCCGCGAGCTTGCCCTCCGCGTCCGTGGGGCGCTCGGGGAAGAGCGGGGCAGGGCGCTCACCGAGCGCGGCGAGGCGGGCGGAGGCGAGCGCGGCATAGAGGGTGCCGGGGTACTCGCGGCGCACGCGGGCGTAGGCCGAAAGCACGGTGGCCCGTGGCTCCGAGGCGAGCTGCCGCGTGCGTGCATCCCAGTACCGCACCGTGGCGAGCAGGGCGCTCTTCGGGTGGTGACGCGGGAAATCCTCCAGTGCCGCCAGGGCCGCGGGGTAGGCCCCGGACCGGATGAGCGAGAAGGCGCGGAGCCAGCGGGCCTCGTCGGCGCGGCGCTCACGGGGATGTGCCTCGACGAAGGCCTCGAACGCGTCCGCCGCGTCACCGAAACGCCCCAACTGCAGGTTCAACCAGCCGGAGAAGTAGCGGGCGTCCTCTGCTTCGTCCGACTTCGGGTGGCGTTCGATCACCTGCCGGGCGAGTGCAAGCGCTCCCTCGTTGTCGTTCGCGCGCATGCGCCGGCGGGCGCGGAGCCATGTGATCTCCGGCAGCAGGCGCCGCTCCAGCTTCTGTGCAGCCGTGAGCAGGGCCTCCGCCTCCTCGGGCTTGCCGAGTGCGAACAGGAGCCGGGCGCGCAAGACGCCCGCGGCCGGCGGCTCCCTTCCCCCCGCGGTGGTCCGCGCCTCGTCCAGGGCCTCGAGCGCGCTCCGCGTGGCCCCTGCCTCCATGAGCCCCCGAGCGCGCGTCACGAGATCCGCGGCGGTGAGCTTGCTTGGGCCGAGCAGCCGGAGGGCTTCCTCGCACGCCGGGTGCGTGGGCCAGCCGGTGGCGAGCTTCCGCAGATCCGTGCAAGCGGCCTCCTCCTTTCCCGAGGCGCGGAGGGCTCGTGCGCGCTGGAGAAGCAGTTCGGGGGTCCGTCCCTGCTTCAAGAGTCCATCGAGGATGGGGAGCGCGCGGCGCGGGTCGCCCTGCTCCGCGAGCACCTCTGCGTGACGGGCGCGGGCTTTCCTCGCGAGCGCACTGCCCTCGGGCGCGAGCGCGGCGGCGCGCTCGAACGAGGAGAGCCCGGCGCCTGTGCGGCGGGCGTAGAACTGCGCCTCACCCAGGTACCAGGCATGGAAGGCCTCCAGTCCGGCCGGGGCTGGATGCCGCGCGAGGAGTTCCGCCGCGAGCGAGGGGGCGCCGTCCGACAGGCTGAGCACGGCGGAGAGCAGCGCGAGGTTCGGCAGGCGCGCGCAGCGCTCGCGTTCACACGCGGCGAGCTCCGACAGAGCGTGCTCGGTGGCCGCCGGGGCGTGGACGCGGACTTCCCGGAGCAGCTCCGGTGACTGCGCAGCGGCGGTCAGAGGTCCCCCCGTGACCAGGACGAGTCCGAGGAGAGAGGGGGAGAGCCGGGGTCGGTTTGACACGGTGCGACATCCTCGCCTAAACCCGCCACGTTTTCCGAGCAGCTTTCGAGGGGGGAAATGAGGAGGTTGCACGCGTCATGAAGCCCTGTCCCACCGATCTTCCGCAGACGATCAACCCCGAGGCGGGTCCCACCCGTGCCGGCGTGGAGTGCCACCGGAACCTGAACTGCCACCACTATGATCACTGCCTGGACGAGGCGGTGAAGCGTGGCTGGCAGTCGTTCACCTGTGCCCGCTGCCCCATGTACGCGCTGTCTGCTGCGCCACAGATGGGGATCGAGGCGTACGCCACTCAGCGCCGGGCCATCTAGGCGCACGATCTCCGGTCGTCACGTGCAAGGGCCACCCGCGAACCGTGGGTGGCCCTTCCCGTTCTGGGCCGCTTGGGCCGTACACGCTCGAGCGAAATGCCCGGGGACGGCGCGCGAACTCCCCCGCGCATGCAGACGTTGACGACGGTTCGTGTGTCGGTCCCTGGACGTCGCTGCCCGAGCCGTCTCCGGGTCAACGGCGGGCCGGCTCGGCGGTGATGACGACGATCCACCACTCCGATCCGTCGCGCACGAGGCCTATGCCGGCGAGCCGTGCACCCGTGTCCGAGACGTGGGTGGCGGCGCTGGCCTGCAGGGGGCTGTTGGCCACCACCACGTCCACCGCCGCGGCCTGGTGCTGCGTGGCCTCCAGGACCCGCTCTGCCAGGGGCCGGGTTCCCTCGAGCCGGGCGGCCGGGCGGCGGGCCGCGAGTGCCGCACGCGCGTGGGCGCGGGCCATCTGCTCGAGCACCTCGGAGCGCTCCAGCGCCGGGAGGCCGAGCGCGGCGCGCCGCTCGTTCAGCGCGGAGTATGCCGCGGCCACGGGATCCGCCGCCGCCCGCGCCGGCCTGGCGAGCAACTCCACCACCACCGCCTGGCGCTGTCCCGGACCGAGCTCCTCCCAAGCGAGCCCCACGCCCAGCACCGTGTGGGGCCGGTCCAGCAGCAGCTTGCGGTGACCGGGGCTGTGCTCTATCCCGAAGTGGGCCGCGAGCGCTCCCGGTGCACTCCCGAGGTTCTCGCCGGCTGCCTCGTAGGCGTACCCCGCGTCCGCGAGCCGCTTCCGGATGTCATCTCCCTCGGGCGCCACGTGCGCGAAGAAATGGCCCGCGGCCATGCGTTCTGCGTAGGCCTGCGCCACGCGGGAGAGCGCCGGGTCTTCCTTCAGCCCTGCAAGTCCATGGGCGGCCCTGAACCCCGAGACGCGCGAGTGGATGGCCGCGACCGCCTCCCGGTCCGAGGCCGGCTCCGGGAGCACGGCCACGGGGGAGCGCGCGGTCGTGTCGCCGACGTCCACGAGGAAGAGCGAGACGACCTCGGGGCCGGACTGGCGGGTGCGTGCCATCACCTCCACCGTGTGGCGGCCGCGGGCGTTCAACGGGACGTCCACGCAGAAGTGTTCGCCCCTTGCTTGAATGGTCTTGCGAAGCACCTTCCCGTTGGGCCCGGTGACGTAGAGCTCCGGCGAGGTCCGGTCACCAAGCAGACGTCCGCACAGGTGCTGTGACGGGACCGGCTCGGGAAGACGCCGCGGGAACGTGGCGAGCTCCGCGTACCGCTGGGCGAGGAGCACCACGAGCGTCCCGAGTTCACCGCTCGCGGCGGTGGCCACGCCCACGTGCGTGGCGGGCTCCGAGGCGACCTCCCCGCGCTCGGCCAGGGCCCGGAGCGCGGCCTCGGCTGGGCGGGAGCGGAAGACGAAGGCGCGCGGTGAGGGATCCCAGCCCCCGGCCTCGGAGACTGCGGCCACGAGCGTGGCGTGGGCAGTGATCTCCGCTGCCGGGTGATCCAGCGCGAGGTCAGCGAGTGCCGCGGCTGCGCGCTCGAGCGCAGGGCTGGCTGCCGGTGGCCTGCGCCCGGCGCGCTCGAAGTGGTCCTGGACGGCGCGGGCCGGGGACGTGGAGGCGGCGAGCCACGCGGCCAGCGCTGCCGCGATCACGGTTCATCCCTCCCGGCCAGCCGGACGCTGTGCACCTCCCCCGCGGTCAGCTCGCGGGCCCGCGCCCCGAGCGCGTCCAGGTGACCGGGGAGCTCGCGGGCCCAGGCGCCGTCCGCGGGGCGGAGTACGAGGACGCCACCGTCGAGGCGAAGGGCCGTGGCGGAGCGGGAGAGGTTGCTTCCCGCGAGCTCGCGCCACAGCCCCGCGAGCCCGGCGCCATCTCCGCGCTCGCGCGCGAGCCGGGCCAGCATGGAGGGGAGCAGCGCCCGGAGGGACTGGAATTCGCGCGAGGCCATTGGCAGTTCTTGACCTCTAGCACGCCCGCGGGTATCTACCCGCGCGCTGTCGGCATTTGGGTCCTTAGCTCAGTGGTAGAGCACTACCTTGACACGGTAGGGGTCAGTGGTTCGAAACCACTAGGACCCACCAAAAAGAGTGGCAGTCGCAAGGCGGGCGGCACGGGCAGAAGATGCCCCGCCGCCCGTCGGCGTTTTCAGCGCCAGGAGCCGAGGACGAACATGTCTGAACAGATCACGGTCACCCTCCCGGACGGGAGCACGAAGGCGGCCCCGCGCGGCATCACGGTGGCGGATTTCGTCAAGCAGTTCATCGGGCCGGGGTTGGCGAAGGCGGCCTACTTCGCACGGGTGAACGGCGCGGACGTGGACCTGGGCCGCGTGCTGGACGCGGACACCACGTTGCAGATCTTCACCACGAAGTCGGCCGAGGCCCTGGACACGGCCCGCCACGACGCGGCGCACGTGGTCGCGGACGCGGTGCAGAAGCTCTTCCCCGGCACGCAGGTCACCATCGGCCCGACGATTGAAGGCGGGTTCTATTACGACTTCTTCCGCGAGAAGCCGTTCACGCCCGAGGACCTGGAGAAGATCGAGGCCGAGGCGAACGCCATCATCGCGCGGGACGTCCCGTTCGTGCGCTCGGAGATCTCGGCGGACGAGGCCGTGGCGCTGTTCGAGCGCATGGGCGAGTCCTTCAAGGTGGAGATCGTGAAGGACATCGTCGCGCGCGGCGCGAAGACGCTCACGCTCTACAAGCACGGGGACTGGGTGGACTTCTGCCTGGGGCCCCACGGGCCGTCGACCGGCCGGATCGGCGTCATCAAGATCCTGAACTCCTCGGGGGCGTACTGGCGCGGTGACAGCAAGAACCCCATGCTGCAGCGCATCTACGGCACGGCGTTCTTCGACAAGAAGGCGCTGGACGCACACCTGCTGCGGGTGGAGGAGGCGCGCAAGCGCGATCACCGCAAGCTCGGCCGCGAGCTGGATCTCTTCCACTTCCACACGTTCTCGCCGGGGTCGGCGTTCTGGACGGAGAAGGGGACGCAGCTCTACCTCACGCTCTCCGAGTACATGCGCCGGCTGACGCGCGAGAACGGCTACGTGGAGATCAAGACCCCGCTGCTCTTCAACAAGGGGCTGTGGGAGATCAGCGGTCACTGGGGCAAGTACAAGGAGAACATGATCCTGGTGCTGGACAGCGAGAGCGAGCAGCACGACTTCTCGCTCAAGCCCATGAACTGCCCCTCGCACCACCTGTTCTACGGCTTCAAGAAGCGGAGCTACCGGGAGCTGCCGCTGCGCTTCCACACGCAGGACGTGCTGCACCGGAACGAGTCAGCGGGCAGCCTCGGTGGGCTCACGCGCGTGCGCAAGTTCCAGAAGGATGACGCGCA
>JBDLRJ010000378.1:0-15349 GCA_039800145.1 Pseudomonadota bacterium
TCACCCCTCCGGAGCGCCCGCCGGTGCTCGGCCACGTCGCTGTTGAAGTAACTGCCTCCCCGCTCCGACAGGAGGCGCCTCGCAACCGTGGTCTTGCCGCACTGACGTGGACCCGCGAGGAAGACCATCTTCCTGGAATCGAGATCCTCCTCGATGGCCGCGAGTCCACGCCTTCTTACGAGATGAGTAGGTTCAGGCACGGTTGAAAAAAAGCACGACAAATTTCGAGATCGGTCGAATTTATGCACAATACGATGGGCCCCGCAAGGAGCCCTCACTCGAGGAGCTGCCCACCTCGGCCCGGTGCCCGGCAGCCGGGCTTCAGAAAGGGTAGCCGCGGCGCCGTGGGGGTGGAATACAACCGCCCCACCTGAAACCCGCCCCCCACGAGGTCCCATGCACGCTCGACTCATCGGCCTGTTCTGCCTGCTGTCCGTCCCCGCGGTTGCCCAGCTCAAGCTCCCCGCGCTGAGCCCGGAGGCGAAGGTGGTGCAGACCGCCGGCCTGACCACCATCACCGTCGACTACAGCAGCCCCGCCGTGAAGGGCCGGAAGATCTGGGGCGGGCTCGTGCCGCTCGACAAGGTCTGGCGCGCCGGTGCCAACCACTCCACCACCATCACCTTCAGCCAGCCCGTCGTCATCGGTGGCAAGGACGTCGCCGCCGGCGCCTACGGCTTCTTCGCCATCCCCGGCGCGGCCTCGTGGACGCTGGCGCTGAGCAAGGACGCGGACCTCTGGGGGAGCGACGAGTACAAGCCGGAGAACGACGTGGTGCGCGTGACGGTGAAGCCGGAGGCCATCCCGCTGCGCGAGCGCATGTCCTTCCAGGTGACCAACTTCACCAACGAGGCGGCGAACATCGACCTCGAGTGGGAGAAGGTCCGCGTCACGCTGCCGGTGAAGCTCAAGACGGCCGAGCAGGCCAACGCGAACATCAAGGCGGCCATGGACAACGCGTGGCAGCCCATGAACCAGGCGGCACGCTACGCGCTCGAGGCGAAGGACTACGCGAACGCGCTCGTGTACGTGGAGAAGTCCATCGCCATCCAGGAGACGTGGCTCAACCTGTGGGTGAAGGCGCAGGCGCTGGCCGCGACGGGCAAGAAGGCCGAGGCGCTGCCGTTCGCGCAGAAGGCGCAGGAGCTCGGCAACAAGAACCCCGCGAAGTTCTGGTACGCCGAGGACGTCAAGAAGGCGCTGGTGGAGTGGAAGGGCAAGTAGGCCGTCATGTCGTCCGCCTTCGCGCCGGCGTTTCTGCGCGGTGAAGCGCGGACGAACGCGTTCCTGCCCGACGATTTCCGGCACGCCCCGCGGCGCGCCGAGCACGTGCGCCGGGCAGGGGCGCGTGGCGTGTCAGCACGGACGCTGGCGGCGCTGCGCGCGCAGTCGGCGCGGCTCCCCCCGTCGCCGCGGAGGGACGAGCAGCTCGCGGCGCTCGGGCAGCCGGGCACCGTGGCGGTGGTGACCGGGCAGCAGGTCGGCCTGTTCCTCGGGCCGCTGTACGCGGTCTACAAGGCGGCCTCCGCGGTGGTGCTCGCGCGCGCGCTGCAGGCCGAGACGGGCGCGCGGTGCGTGCCGGTCTTCTGGCTCCAAGGCGAGGACCACGACTTCGAGGAGATTGCCCACTGCGACGTGAACGGCCGCGGGGGCGCGCTCGTGCGGCTGCAGCTGGCCGCGCCGCACCGCGTCCCGCGCAGCTCCTTGTCGGGTCTCGTGCTCGGCGAGGGGGTCGAGGGAGCGCTGGAGTCGCTCGCCGCCGCGCTCGAGGGCTTGCCGCACGCGGACGAGGTGCTGGGGCTCTACCGCCGGCACTACGGCCCCGGCCAGACCTGGGTGCGCGCCTTCGCGGGTGTCATGGCGGAGCTGTTCGACGAGCTCGTGTTCCTGGACCCGCGCGACGAGGCGCTCGCAGCGCAGGCGGCGCCGCTGCACCGGCGCGCGCTCGGGGAGGCGCCGGCCCTCTCGACGCTCCTCCTGGAACGGCAGGCGGCGCTCGAGCGCGCCGGCTTCGCGGCGCAGGTGCACGTGCGGCCGGGCGCGCCGCTCTCGTTCTTCCACCCCGAGGGCCCCGACGGCCCCCGCTACCGGCTCGAACCCAGCGGCGACGGCTGGGGACTGGTGGGCGCCCCAGCGGCGGAAACGACCGGGCAGTCCCCGAGGGCCTGGTCCCGCGCGGACGTCCTGGCGAGGGACCCGCTGTGCTTCAGCACCTCGGCGCTCCTGCGGCCGCTGTTGCAGGACACGCTCCTGCCCACCGCGGCCGTCGTCGGTGGGCCGGGCGAGGCCAACTACTTCGCGCAGCTCGCGCCGCTGTACGCGCACTTCGGGCTGCCGATGCCCATGTTCGTGCCGCGGGCCCGCTTCCGAGTCGTCGATGCGCGCACGCAGTCGCTCCTCTCGACGCTCGGGCTCAGCGCTTCCGAGGTGGAGGTACCCGCCGAGGCGCTGCTCCAGCGCCTCCTCCCGGCGCCGCCCTCGCTCCCTCCCGCGGAGCTCGAGCACCGGCTCGTGGAGGCCGTCGAGCCGCTGCTCGCCGCGGTGCCGGTGACGCCGGGCTCGGACGTGGAGGACGCCGTGCAGCGCACGCGGAAGACCTTTGCGCGGGCGGCCTCCCGGTTGGCAGGCCGCTGCGCGCGTGAGCGGCTGCGGAGCGACGAGCTGCTGGCGTCCCGCGTCGAGCGGCTGCAGCGCGCGCTCTTCCCGCACGGCGAGCCGCAGGAGCGGGTGCTGGGGCTCCCGGGGTTCGCCGCGCGCTTCGGCGTGCGTCACTTCACCGAGCACGTCCTCGCGCACGTGGACCCCTTCGACGCGGTCGTGAAGGACCTGGTGCCGTGATGCGCATCGGCCTCACCTGTCACGCGAACTTCGGTGGGAGCGGTGTCATCGCCACCGAGCTCGGGCTCGCGCTCGCCGAGCGGGGACACGACGTGCACGTCGTCGCGGCGCACGCGCCGCCGCGGCTCCGCGAGACGCCGAACGTCACGCTCCACGTCGTGGAGAGCCCGACGCACCCGCTCTTCCCGCACGGCGAGTACGCGCTCGCGCTCGCCTCGAAGCTGGCGGAGGTGTGCCGCGCGCACGCGCTCGAGGTGCTGCACGTGCACTACGCCATCCCCCTCGCCACGAGCGCGCTCCTCGCCTGCGAGCTGCTGGGAAAGGACGCGCCGCGGCTGGTGACGACGGTGCACGGCACGGACGTGCTGACGCTGGGCCAGGACGCGGCCTTCAAGCCGCTCGTGCGCCAGGCGCTGCTGCGGAGCGACCTGGTGACGGCGCCGTCGCGCTTCCTCGCACGGGCCGCGGCGCGGGACTTCGCGCTCGGGGACAAGGCGGTGGAGGTCGTCTCGAACTTCGTCGACACGCGCCGCTTCGTACCGCCGGCGACGGCGCCCGTGCGGCCGGTGCTGGCGCACAACTCGAACTTCCGCTCCGTCAAGCGCATGCAGGACGTGGTGCGCATCTTCGAGCGCGTCCGCGCGCAGGTGCCGTGCGAGCTCGTGCTGCTGGGAGATGGACCGGAGCGACCTGCGCTCGAGGCCTTCATCGAAGCGCAGCGGCTCGGCCCGCACGTGCACCTGCTGGGCGAGCAGCGCGACGTCGCGCACGTGCTGCAGGAGGCCTCGGTCTTCCTGCTCCCGAGCGAGGTGGAGAGCTTCGGGCTCGCCGCCGCCGAGGCGATGAGCTGTGGCGTGCCGGTCATCGCGTCCGACGTGGGCGGGCTCCCCGAGGTCATCGCGCACGGGAAGACGGGCTTCCTCCACCCGGTGGGGGACGTTGAGGCGATGGCGGCCAGCGCGGTGCGGCTGCTGCGGGACGGGGAACTGCGCCGCTCCCTGTCCGAGGCCGCGCGCGCCGCGTGTCTCGCGCACTTCCAGCCCGGCCCCCTCGTCGACGCCTGGGAAGCGCACTACGGGCAGCTCCCGAGGAAACACACATGATGGGATTCGTGATGATGAGCCTCCTGCTCGCGGCTCCCCCGCAGCGTCACGACGGCGCGCAGCTGCTCAACGATCTCCGGCGCGTGGGCGTGCTGGGCACCGTGCTCTACGTCGCGGCACACCCGGACGACGAGAACACGCGCCTGCTGGCGTCGTTTGCGAACGAGGCGAAGTTCCGCACGGCGTACCTCTCGTTCACGCGGGGGGAAGGGGGGCAGAACCTCATCGGCCCGGAGCTGGGCGCGCCGCTCGGCGTCATCCGCACGCAGGAGCTGCTGGCGGCCCGCCGCGTCGACGGGGCCGAGCAGTACTTCACGCGCGCGCGCGACTTTGGCTACTCGAAGAGCGTCGACGAGACGCTCGCCACCTGGGACCACGACCGGGTGCTGGCCGACGCGGTCTTGCTCGTCCGCACGTTGCGGCCAGACCTCATCGTCACCCGCTTCTCACCCGAGCCGACCGGCACGCACGGCCACCACACCGCCTCCGCGCGGCTGGCCCTCGAGGCCTTCCACGCCGCGGCCGACCCGACGTACCACCCGGAGCAGCTCGCGACGCTCGCGCCCTGGCAGGCGAAGCGCATCTTCTGGAACGCCTGGTCGCCGGACCCGAAGGTGAAGCTGCCGGAGGGGATGCTCATCTGGGACTCGAGCCAGTTCAGCCCGCTGCTGGGGCTCTCGTACGGCGAGCTCGCGGCGGAGAGCCGCAGCATGCACAAGAGCCAGGGCTTCGGCGCTGCGCCAGTGCACGACGGCAACGTCGAGAACTTCGCGCTGCTCGCGGGGGAGCCGGCGAAGACGTCCATCTTCGACGGGCTCGACACGAGCTGGCGGCGGGTGCCGGGGGCCGAGACGTTCTCCGCCGTGCTCGGCAAGGCGCTCGCCGAGTTCAAGGTCGACGCGCCGGCCGCGTCCATCCCCACGCTGCTCACGGCGCTGGAGGAGCTGCGCAAGCTGCCGCCGAACCCGTGGAAGGCGCAGAAAGAGCAGGAGCTCGTCGACGTCATCGTCCACGCCACGGGCCTCTTCGTGGAGGCGGCCGCGGCGACGCCGAGCGTGGTGCCCGGAGGCAAGGTGGATCTCAAGGTGATGGTCCTGAACCGCTCGACGGCCGCCCTCAAGCTCGAGGAGGTGAGGGTGCTCGGGGCCAGGGCAGCGCCGGCGGCGTTGCTCGAGCGCGGCAAGGCCTTCAAGGCCGAGCTCGGGGTGGACGTGCCGGCAAACCTCGAGACCTCCTCGCCGTATTACCTGGAGCAGCGGCCCTCGAAGGGCACGTGGACGCTCGCGGAGCGGCATCCCGTCAACGCGCCGGAGATCTTCTCACCGTTCCTCGTCGAGTACCGGCTCACGGCGGGCACGCAGGCGCTCACGCTGCGGCACCCGGCGTACTTCAAGTGGACGGACCCGACGGTGGGGGAGCGCTACCGGCCCATCGAGGTGTTGCCGCCGGTGGTGGTGGCGCCGGGCGTCGAGTTGCTCGGCTTCACGGACGGTGGGGCGAAGCCGCTCGAGGTGACCGTGACGGCGAACGCGGACGGGCAGCGCGGCGAGGTGAGGCTGGAGCTGCCCGCGGGATTCTCGAGCGAGCCGGCGAGCGTGCCGTTCGAACTCGGGAGGGGGCAGCAGGCGGTCGTCGCGTTCAAGGTGCGACCGGTGGGGGCGCGCGCGGCGTCAGCCGTGACCGAGTCGCTGACGGTGGTGGCCCAGGTCGGTGAGGCGCGCTTCTCGCGCGCATTGGCGCGCATCGAGTACCCGCACATTCCCATCCAGGCGGTGCTTTCCCCGGCGGAGGTGAAGATCCTGCGCATGGACCTGAAGCGCGGGAAGACGAAGCGGGTGGGCTACGTGGCCGGCGCGGGTGACGACGTGCCCGCGGCGCTCCGGCAGGTCGGCTACGACGTGACGATGCTCGGCGACGCGGCGCTCCGCGAGGAGCCGCTCTCGCGCTTCGACGCCATCGTGCTGGGCGTGCGCGCCTACAACGTGAACGCGCGCCTGCCTGCCGTGACACCGCGCCTGCTCGACTACGTGAAGGCCGGCGGGACGCTCGTGGTCCAATACAACACGAAGAACTGGCTGAGCAGCGTGCCCGCGCAGATGGGGCCGTACCCCTTCGAGCTCAGCCAGGACCGGGTGACGGACGAGGAGGCGAAGGTGACGTGGACCGCGCATCCCGTCCTCCGCACGCCCAACGCGCTCACCGAGGCCGACTTCGCGGGCTGGGTGCAGGAGCGCGGCCTGTACTTCTCCAACAAGTGGGACGAGCGCTACGAGACGCCGCTGTCCATGGCCGACCCGGGTGAGAAGGCGTCGCAGGGCAGCCTGCTCGTGGCGAAGCACGGCAAGGGCCGCTTTGTGTACACGGGCCTCGCCTTCTTCCGGCAACTGCCCGCGGGGGTGCCCGGCGCGTACCGGCTCTTCGCGAACCTCCTCGACCATGGCTCCTGAGTCGGAGCCGGAAACCGAGGGGCGCTGGGGCCGGGCCTACGGACTCGTGCTCGGCGTGCTCGCGCTCGAGGTGGTGCTGCTGGCGTGGATGAGCTGGAGCTACGCGTGAGCGGGCTCGACTGGGCGGTGCTGGTCGGCACCATCGCGCTCATCGTCGCGTACGGGGCGTGGAAGACGCGCGGGGCGCAGACGGTGGGCAGCTACCTGCGCGGGGGCTCGGACGCGAAGTGGTGGACCATTGGACTGTCCATCATGGCGACGCAGGCCAGCGCCATCACCTTCCTCTCCACGCCGGGGCAGGGCTTCGAGGACGGGCTGGGCTTCGTGCAGTTCTACTTCGGCGTGCCGATCGCCATGGTCATCCTCTCGGCGACCATCGTGCCCATCTACTACCGGACGCGGGTGCTGACCGCGTACGAGTACCTCGAGCAGCGCTTCGACCTGAAGACGCGGCAGCTGACGGCGCTCATCTTCCTGCTGCAGCGGGGCCTGGGGGCAGGGCTGTCCATCTACGCGCCGGCCATCATCCTCTCGACGGTGCTCGGGTGGTCGCTGCTGTGGACCAACCTCGTCATCGGCGTGGTGGTCATCGCGTACACCGTCTCGGGCGGCACGCGGGCGGTGAACCAGACGCAGCAGCTGCAGATGGCGGTGATGCTGGGCGGCATGGCGTTGGCGTTCGGCTACATCCTGCTGAGCCTGCCGCCGCAGCTCTCCGCCGGCGACGCGCTCGAGCTGGCAGGCGTCTTCGGGAAGATGAAGGCCGTCGACTTCGAGCCGAAGCTCGAGACCCGGTACACGTTCTGGTCCGGTATCACCGGGGGCACCTTCGTGGCGCTCGCGTACTTCGGCACCGACCAGTCGCAGGTGCAGCGGTACCTGTCGGGCGAGACGCTCAAGGAGAGCCGAATGGGGCTGCTCATGAACGGGCTCGTGAAGGTACCGATGCAGCTGCTCATCCTGGGCGTCGGCGTGCTGGTGTTCGTCTTCTTCCAGTTCCACGCGCGGCCGGTGTTCTTCAACGCGCCGGAGCTGGATGTCGTGCGCAGGTCGGACCGTGCGCCGGCACTCGTGGCGCTCGAGCAGCGGCACGACGCGCTCTTCGAGGAAAAGCGGGCGCTCATCGACCAGTGGGTTGGCTCGCCGCAGGGGCGGGCGCCGCTGGAGCAGCAGCTGCGCGCGGTGGAGGACCGGGCGAAGGGCGTGCGCGCCGAGACGCGCAAGCTCGTGAAGGAGGTGAGCCCGCGCGCCAACGTGAAGGACGCGGACTACGTCTTCCTCACCTTCGTGATGAAGAACTTCCCGCCGGGGCTGGTGGGGCTCCTGCTCGCGGTCATCCTGAGCGCGGCGATGTCGGCGACGGCGAGTGCGCTCAACGCGCTGGGCACCACGACGGTGGTGGACTTCTACCAGCGCAGCTGGAGGCCCGGGGCGACGGACGCTGACCGGGTGCGTGCGGGCAAGCGCTTCACCGTGCTGTGGGGCGTGCTGGCGATGGCGTTCGCCATGTTCGCCGCTCAACTCGACAACCTCATCCAGGCGGTGAACATCCTGGGGTCCATCTTCTACGGGCCGATGCTGGGCGTGTTCCTCGTGGGCTTCTTCTTCAAGAGCGCCCGCGGGACGCCGGTGTTCGTCGCCACGCTCGCCGCGCAGGCGCTCGTGTTGGCGGCCTTCTTCGCCAGCGACATCGGCTTCCTCTGGTACAACGTCATCGGCTGCGCGGGCGTGGTGCTGTTCACCTTCGCCGTGCAGGCGGTGATGCCAGCGCCGAAGTCATGGGAGAACCCCTGACATGTCCTCCGAACTTCCCAACCGCGCAGCCCTCGTGGCGCGCGAACTCTCGCTGCCGCTCGCCGGCGTGACGGCCACCCTGTCGCTGCTCGAGGGCGGCGCCACCGTCCCCTTCATCTCGCGCTACCGCAAGGAGGCCACCGGCGGCCTGGACGACGAGGCCATCTCGCGCATCGCGGCGCACGCGAAGGTCGTGGACGCGCGGGAGGACCGCCGCGCCAGCATCCTCGAGAGCCTGCGGGAGCAGGGCGTGCTGACGCCCGCGCTCGAGCAGGCCGTCCGCACCGCCGCGACGCTCGCCGCGCTCGAGGACCTCTACCTCCCGCACCGCCCGAAGCGCCGGACCCGCGCCCTGGTCGCCCGGGAGCGCGGGCTGCAGCCGCTGGCGGACATGCTGCTGGCGCAGGCCGGTAGCGCGGCCTCGAGGGAGGTGCTCGCGGCGCCGTACGTGTCCGCCGAGAAGGACGTGCCGGACGTCGACGCGGCGTGGGCCGGTGCGCGGGACATCGTCGCCGAGGTCATCTCGGAGAGGCCCGAGGTGCGCGCGTCCCTGCGGCAGCTCTTCGTGGACGAGGCCCAGCTCGTGGTCGAGGTGGCGCGCGGCAAGGCGAAGGCGCCGGAGCTGGCGAAGTATGCCGACCACCTCGACCGCCGCGAGAAGGCCTCCCAGGCTCCGTCGCACCGCGTCCTCGCGGCGGAGCGCGGCGAGGCCGAGGGGTTGCTCAAGGTGTCGCTCGCGCTCGAGCCACACGCGGTGCGCACGCGGGTGTCCAATGCCGTCGTGAAGCGCGGCGCGGCGCCGGTGCTGGCGAAGGAGCTCTCGCTCGCCGTCGAGGACGCCCTGGACCGGCTGCTGCTGCCGTCGCTCGAGAGCGAGCGTCGGCGTGCGCTCAAGGCGCGCGCGGACGAGGATGCGATCGCGGTCTTCGCACGCAACCTCTCGGCGCTGCTCCTTGCCCCGCCGCTCGGCGGCAAGCCGGTGGTGGCCATTGATCCCGGCCTGCGCACCGGCTGCAAGGCAGTCGCGCTCGACGGACGCGGCGAGGTGCTGGCCTTCGAGACGATCTACCCGCACACGGGCCGCGAGTCCGAGGCGGGCGTGCAGCTCGCGAAGCTGGTGAAGGCGCACGCCCCCGCGGCGATCGCCGTTGGCAACGGGACGGCGGGACGTGAGACCGAGGCCTTCGTGCGGAAGCTCCAGGCGGCGGGCCTCGTTCCGAAGGAGCTGCGCGTGGTGAGCGTGAGCGAGGCGGGCGCGTCCGTGTACTCCGCCTCCGACGTCGCGCGCGAAGAGCTGCCCTCGCTGGACGTCACGCTGCGGGGGGCCGTGTCCATCGGGCGGCGGTTGCAGGATCCGCTCGCGGAGTTGGTGAAGATTGATCCCAAGAGCATCGGCGTGGGCCAGTACCAGCACGACGTGGACCAGCCTGCGCTCGCGGAGTCGCTCGAGCGCGTGGTGGAGCGCGTGGTGAACCAGGTGGGCGTGGAGCTCAACACCGCCTCGCCCACGCTGCTCGAGCACGTCGCCGGGCTGGGCAAGGCGCTGGCGCAGGCCATCGTCGCGCACCGCGCGAAGCACGGCGCGTTCACCACCCGCACGCAACTCAAGGACGTGCCACGCCTCGGCGCGCGCGCCTTCGAGCAGTGCGCCGGCTTCCTGCGCATCAGCGACGGGGTGGAGCCGCTGGATGCGAGCGCGGTGCACCCCGAGCGCTACGGCGTGGTGACGAGGATGGCCAAGGACCTGGGCGTGACGCGGAAGGCGCTGGTGGGCAACGGTGCGCTCGCCGCGAAGCTCGACGTGGCGAAGTACGTCGACCCGGAAGCCGGCCTGGGCCTGCCGACGCTGGGCGACATCGTCTCCGAGCTCAAGAAGCCGGGGCGGGATCCGCGCGCCGAGTTCACCGAGGTCGGCTTCTCGGCGGACATCACGGAATTCGCCCACGTCAAGCCGGGGCAGGTGCTCAACGGCGTGGTCACCAACGTGGCGGCCTTCGGCGCGTTCGTGGACATCGGCGTGCACCAGGACGGGCTCGTGCACGTGAGCGAGCTCGCGCACCGCTTCGTGAAGGACCCCGGCGAGGTGGTCAAGGTGGGCGACCGGGTGAAGGTGAAGGTGCTGCAGGTGGACGAGGCGCGGAGGCGAATTGCGCTGTCCATCAAGGCGCTGCAGGCAGGGCCACCTGCGCAGGCGCCCGCACCTCGTGCGGAGGCAGGACGGTTCAACAACGCACCCCGCTTCTCGCCGAGGCGGTAGGCGGCTTCGTCGAGGAAGAACAGTTGCCCTACTGCACCGGCGCCGCCGCGGCGCCCTTCAACTTCACCACCTGCCCGGTGATGGTCACCGACGACGGCAGGGGGATGAAGAACAAGATGGCGCCGATGACGCGTGCCGCGGGGGCGTACTGGGTCATCTGGTAGCGGACGCGGACCGCGCCGTCGCCGCCCGCTTCCTTGATGGCGGGGAGGAGGGCCTGCTTGAAGCCGGCCTCGAGGTCCGTGCCCACCACGTCGAGGTTGCCGAACAGCAGCACCCCCGTGCGCGTCACCTGGACGAGCCCAATCACCTCGTGCGGCTCTGCCAGGTCCCCGGCCGTGACGAACGGCTCGGCCGTGGTGCCGCGCGCCGGCAGCGCCACGCTGTTCACCATGGTGCAGCCCGCGAACGCGGACGCGAACAACACTGCCGTGACAATCCGCTTCATCGTGCCGCTCCCTCGAACCGGATGACCTCGCCGGTGACCGTGACGTACCTGTCCTTCTGTTCCACGCCGCCCCTGCCCGAGGCGAGGTTCTGGATGCTGTTGGCCGCGGCCTGCGCGCGCTCGATTTCCGTGGAGGGGTTCTCGTCCAGGAACTCCACGTGGATGACGCCGTTGCCGCCCATCCGGGCGGCCTCGGCGAGGAGCGCGTTGCGGATGGGGCCGTCCAGCGTCGCGTGGCCCACGTCTGCAAAGCCTGCCACCTGCACGCCGTAACCCCGCACCTGGACGAATCCCAGCGTGACGTACGGCGCCGGTGCACCGCCGGTGGACACGAACATCCCGGGCTCCCGCGAGGGCACGGCCGACAGCGCGCTGCCCTTCGACACCGCGCTGCAGCCGAGCAGCCCGAGCACCAGGGACGACAGCAGCGCGCGCCTCACTTCACACCTCCCGCGGACTCCCTGCGCAGGCGCACGAGCTCTCCGGTCATGGTCACCTCGCTGGGGAAGGGGGCGAAGAACAGCACCGCCCCGGCAATCCGCTCCGCCAGCGTCCACGGCTGCTTCACGACGCGGGCGTTCACCACGCCGTCGGCCCCGGCCTTGCGCGCCTCCATCTCCAGGTCCGCCAGCGCCGCGTCCAGCTCCGTCCCGGCAGGGTCGGCAAAGCCGAACACCAGCACGCCGCGGCGGGTCACCTGGACGATCCCCACGCTGTCGTACGCAGTCCCCGCAGGCAGTCCCTCCGCGGTGATGAAGGGCCGGGAAGCCTCCGGGGCAGGCAGCCGCGTGAAGGTGGACGCGGTACACCCGGACAGCAGGAGCATCAGCGTGGCGAGGGGCCTCATGGGGTGTCGAGCATCCGACACATTCCGACGGGGCGTCCAGTCTGGTCCCACGAAGGAGGTCCCCCGTGGCGAGCGTGCCGTTCGTGGGCTAGACGCCCGGCACACCGCGATGAAGCTCGATCTCCGCCTCTTGCCCGGAAATGCCGATGCAGCCTTCCGCCCCGGGGAGCCCATCCGGGGCAGCGTCCACGTGACGTTCGACATGGGCGTGCCGGAGTCGACCGCCGTGTGGCTGAAGCTCGCGTGGCGGACGGCGGGGGCGGACGTCGAGCGGGGGACGGGGTTCGAGGTGTGCCTCGCGACGGGGCCGCAGCGCGCAGGGGCGGAGTGGGAACTCCCGTTCGAGGTGCCCTGCCCCTCGGGGCCGTTCAGCGTGGAGGGGACGCTCGTCTCAGTGCGCTGGGAGTTGGAAGCGCGCGTGGAGGGGGCGGGAGCCGAGGCGCCCGTGGTGGCCCTCCCGGTCCGGGTTCTCAGCGGGCCGTGCGACGAGCCCTTCCTCGGGAGCGACACGCACAGCCCCCTGTTCCCCGGTTTCCACCTTCCTCACCGGCGGCGCGCGCTGGGACTCGTGCTCGGGCTGTGTGCGGGGTTGGTCCTGCTGTGTGTCCCGGTCCTCGCCCTCTCGGGTGGGCCCCGCGAGGCCGCGGTGGGGGCTGCCGGGGTGTTCCTGCTCTCGCTCGCCCCGGCCATCATCTTCGGCGTCCCGTGGTGGCGACGGCGCTTCTGCAGGGAGCTGTCCGTCGGGCTCGTGCAGGGGACCGAGGTGGAGACCGGTGCAGAGGTGCAACTCCGGGTGGCCTTCACGCCGAGGTGGGACGGGCGTCTGCGGGACGTCTCCGTCGCGTGGCGGCTCGAGGAGTGCGCGCGGCAGGACCGGAGAGGGGAGGGGACCTCGCGGACGTCCGTGCTCGAGACGGTGTCTCCCTACGCGCCCCGCCTGGAACAGCCGCTCCCGTTCCGTGCCGACGAGCGGGTGTCGCTCTCGTTCCCGGTCACCGTCCCGGACGAGCCCACCTTCCATGGCAGGTTCAACCAGCGGCACTGGGCGCTGCTGGTCCGCGTGCGCGCGGAGGACGGCGGGGCGTGGGAGTACCTGGCGCCGGTGACGGTCAGGCCGCCGGGGCGGCTGTCCGTGCCTCAGCCGAGTGCCAGCGCGAGCGGCACCGGGCTCAAGCGTTGATCCGCTACCCGCCGAACCCGTCCGGGACCCACGTCCCCGCGGGCACGTCCGCCACGTCCGCGGGCGTCACGCCCGTGAGCGCGTACTCCCGGATGATGTGCTGCTTGAGGCGCCGGCAGCGCTCCGGCGTCATCTCCACGCCGAGCGCCACCCGCTCCGCGTAGTGCGCGCGGTACTCCTCGCGCAGCTTCGCCTTCGCCCCGCGGTAGTTCTCCTCGGAGCGGTTGAGCACGTGGTTGACCTCGTGCACCAGGGTGGCCGCGAGCCTCCGCGTCGACGTCTCCGTGCTGACGTACACGCGGTCGTCCCACATGTAGCCGTAGATGGCGCCGTCCACGAGCTTGTGCGCCCGTGAGCCCTCGCGGCCCAGCGACTCGAACGCATCCGCGGTGAGCACCTTGCCCCGGGGATCCAACTCGCGGGCGAGCCGCCGGTAGTCCGAACGCGTCAGGTCCGAGAACCCGTCCACCTTCACCCGGCCCGAGCGCAGCGCCTCCACCGTCCCGCGCGCCGTCGGCGTACCGCTCTTCTCGAGCAGCCGCAGGGCAGCCTCCACCTTCCCGCGGAAGGCGGCGGAGGAACGCTGGGGGTTCACCTCGGTGAAGGAGGGCATGCACCGCGGTTGTCGAAGGCAGGGACCCCGGGTTGTGTCAGCTTCCGTTACACGCGCTGCTTCCGCCGCGCCGCCCAGAGCGCCCACGCGGCCGAGGCGACCGCGCCCAGCCCCGAGCCCGTGGCGCTGCATCCCCCGCACCCGTACGGTGGCGTGGCGGTTTCCCCTTCGACGTCCTCGGCGGGAGGCTCACCGGGCTGCCCCGTCGTGGGGTCCGTCCCTGCATCCGCGGTGGAAGTCGTGCCGGCGTCCTGGCCCCCTTGCTCATCGGACCCGTCGCACGCGGGGACCTGCCTGGCCTCCCAGTCCGGACACCCCGCGGCGTCGGTCCCGAGGCCGTAGCTCCCGGCCTCGGGGAGGCGGCGGACCGTGCCTGCTGCGTCCTCCACCGTGAAGACGTAGCGCCTGCAGCCGGGGCCCGAGAGCGACAGGGTGGCGAGCCAGGTCCCGTTCGTCTCGCTCCCGCGCTCGAGCGAGAGGAGGTTGCAGCTCCCCGCCAGGTTCAGCGTCACGGACCGCGGTGCGCCCGCGGGGTCGTGCACGTTCACCCGGAACTCCACCGGCTGGCCGGTGTTCGAAAGGAATTGACCGAAGGCGGTCCCCACCTCGTGGCCGCCCGCCACGGGGCCGGTGGGCGCCGAGCCGGACCCGAAGTTCCCGGTCCAGTGGTTCTCGAACCACCCGGTCCCGACGCGGCCGGCGGAGCCCAGGATGATGGCGCAGTGGCCGGCGCTCATCATCCACGAGCGGTGTGCCGCGCGCGGGGACTTCTGCCCCTTCGCGATGATCTCCCCGGTCCCGCCCATCCCGAACAGCGCCACCCGGTCGAACGTCTGGGTGCACTGGGAAGACGGGCAATCTGAGAGGCATTGAGGCGCGTTGGTGCAGGCGCACGCGGCGGAACCGTCACACGTCCCGTACGGAGGCCACCGCGCGGAGATGTCCGAGACGAGCAGGCACGGCGAGTCGTGCTGGAAGCAGCCGGTCTTCGCGAGGTTCGTGCTCTGGAAGCGCGCCGCGCGGTCCAGTTCCCAGGCGTCGAGCAGCGGGGGACGGACCGTGGACTGGAGGCAGGCCTTCGGGTCCGTCGTGGGGGCTGCGCGGGACCGGTTGAAGTGGACCTGCATCATCCGCTCGGCCCAGTTCGGGTAGCCATCACGGGGAACGCCGCGCTGCTGGGCTGCGGCAGCCGTGCCCACGAAGGTGATGGCGAGGACGGCGAGTTTCAGGACGCGGACCATTTCCGCGAGCATGGTGCAGCGCCGCGCGCGCAGGCAAACACCGAAAGAGGAGACGGCTGTCTCGGTGCCAAGCGGGTAATCTCCCGCGCTGTCGCCGCCAACGGGGAGTGAGCGCATGAAGACACCGTCGTGGAACGTGGGGCCCCTCGGGGGCGCGCTGTGCCTCGCGCTGGTGACGGGGTGCGGGGGAGGAAAGCCTTCCGGAGACACCGGCGGGCTCGGCGGGGGCGCGGGGAGCATCCCGAAGACCTGCGCCGAGCGCGCTGCGTTGGACACGCGCCTCGTCTGCATTGACGGGTTCAACGGCGAGGACCAGGTGCACCTCCGCTTGCCACTCCGCGCGTCGAAGGTGTTCAGCGCGGGGCCGGGCGAAGGCGTGCAGGTGAAGCTCGAGGTGGATTACGCCGGGAGCTACGTGCTCGGACTCGAGCGGGACCCGGGCTGTGCGGATCACTCCGTGGCCCTCGCCGAGGACGAGGCCATGACGCAGGCGGTGGCGGGACTCCAGGCACGCAGCACGCTGAGCGCCGTGGAGACCCTCCTGCGACCGCGGCTCGAGAAGGGGCGGACCTATCACCTCC
>JBDLRJ010000379.1:0-6025 GCA_039800145.1 Pseudomonadota bacterium
TCGAGACCCGCTTGCCCCACACGACGCTCGTCCGATCACACCACCGGTTCCTCCACCCGTTCCGCCACCGGTGCCACCACCGGTCCCTCCGCCCGTGCCGCCACCAGCGCCACCGCCGGTCCCTCCGCCCGTTCCGCCACCGGTCCCGCCTCCCTCACCGCCCCCGGTTCCACCACCGGTGCCGCCATCCTCCAGGTCGATGGGCGAAGTGCCGGCGTCCTCTTCTCCCGAGTCCGGGTAGTTGATCTTCCCCCCGTCCAACTCGAAGTCCGGTGCACCACAACCGGCCAGCAGCACGGCTGCAGCAACAAGGAGAAGGCGAGCACTCATGGTGAGAGATCATACCTTGACCGCGGGGCCGTCGCGCCCTCCGCTCGGAGCGGGCAGAGCGCACCGGCCGACCTGACCTCCCACGCCCCGGACAAGAGTTGCACCCAGGAGGGGCCCTCGTGGGTGCAACTTCTTGCAAAGCCGGGAGACCGGCCCCGCGCCCGTGACTTCGCCACGCAATCGGCGCACGCGGGGCCACGGCCGGACGCGCTAGTCTTTCGCGCCATGACGTCCGCACCTCCCGTGTCCCCCGAGCGCCGCGCAGAGGCGCAGCGTGCCCTGAAGCTCTCGGACGAGCAGCTGCTCGCCGAGTGCACGGAGGAGTTCTTCATTGCCTCGGGTCCCGGTGGCCAGCACCGCAACACCACGGAGTCCGGCGTTCGCCTCACGCACGCGCGCACGGAGCTGACCGTCACCGCCACCGAGCGGCGCAGCCAGCTCCAGAACCGTGGCGTGGCGCTCGAGCGCCTGAAGGAGGGGCTGCGGGCCCTCACCTTCGTCCCGAAGAAGCGCCGCCCCACCCGTCCCACGCGCGGCTCGCAGAAGCGAAGGCTCGAGTCCAAGGCGCACCACGCGAAGAAGAAGCAGGACCGGCGCGGCTGGGATTGAGCCTGCCGGGGAGCGGTCCCTGCGCGCTTGCAATGGATTGCACCCGGGGCGTGGGTCCGGGGTGCAATCCGTGTCAGGCCCCAGGGGTGCGTGCCGCTGGGCGGTCGACGGTCGCGCTTCGCCGCGGGCGCCTGTCCGTCACCCCTTCGCGAGCTGGCGCAGCACGAAGTGCAGGATGCCGCCGTGGCGGAAGTAGTCGAGCTCGTTGGGCGTGTCGATCCGGCACGTCACCGTGAAGCGCTTCTCCCCCGCCTGCACCTGGAGCTGCTTGCCCGGCGCGAGTCCTTCCGCGACGCCGGTGATGTCGAACGACTCGTGCCCCGTGAGCCCGAGCGACTGCGCGTCCTCGCCCTCTGCGAACTGCAAGGGCAGCACGCCCATGCCCACGAGGTTCGAGCGGTGGATGCGCTCGAAGGACTTCGCCAGCACCGCGCGCACCCCGAGCAGGGCCGTGCCCTTGGCCGCCCAGTCGCGCGAGCTGCCCGTGCCGTACTCCGCACCGGCCACCACTACGAGCGGCACGCCCGCGGCCTGGTACCGCGTGGCGGCGTCGTAGATGGACAGCTGCTGGCCGTCGTGCAGCGTGACGCCCCCTTCCACGCCCGGGACGAGCAGGTTGCGCAGCCGCGTGTTGGCAAACGTTCCGCGGACCATCACCTCGTGGTTGCCGCGCCGGGCGCCGTAGGAGTTGAACTCCGCGTCCGGCACGCCGTGCGCGCGCAGGTAGTCCGCGGCCGGCCCCTTCTTGCTGATGTCCCCCGCCGGAGAGATGTGGTCCGTGGTGATGGAATCCCCGAGCAGCGCGAGCACGCGCGCGCCGCGAACGTCCGAGAGCGGGCGTGGCACGGGCGGGATGTCGTCGAAGAACGGCGGGCGGCGGACGTACGTGGAGGCCGGGTCCCAGTTCGCCGTGCCGCTGCCGTCACCGGACGGGAGGGCTTGCCAGCGGGCGTCCCCTTCCCACACGTGCGCATAGCGGGCGCGGAACTGCTCGGGGCGGACCGCCTTCATCGCCTCGCGCAGCTCCTCCTGCGTGGGCCAGATGTCCCCGAGGAAGACGGGCTTTCCCCTCTTGTCGTGGCCGAGCGGCTCGGTGGCGAGGTCCACGTCCATGGAGCCCGCGAGCGCGTAGGCCACCACCAGGGGCGGCGAGGCGAGGAAGTTCATCTGCACCTGCGGGCTGATGCGCCCCTCGAAGTTGCGGTTGCCCGACAGCACCGCGGCCACCACGAGTTCCCCCTGCGTCACCGCCCCGGACACCGGCGGCGGCAGCGGCCCCGAGTTCCCGATGCAGGTGGTGCAGCCGTAGCCCACGAGGTGGAAGCCGAGCGCCTCGAGGAACGGCGTGAGCCCCGCCTCGCGGAGGTAATCCGTCACCACCTGGCTGCCGGGGGCCAGTGACGTCTTCACCCACGGCCGCGTGGCGAGCCCGCGCTCCACCGCCTTCTTCGCGAGCAGCCCTGCCCCCAGCAGCACGGACGGGTTGGAGGTGTTGGTGCACGAGGTGATGGCGGCGATGACCACGGCCGCGTGGTCCAGCTCGTACTGGCCCTGGCCGTACGCCACGGTGACGGGCTTCCCGTGCCGCAACTCCTTCAGCGGCGCGAGCGACTTGCGCACCGCGGCCTTCGCCTCCACGAGCGGCACGCGGTCCTGCGGCCGCTTCGGCCCCGCGAGCGAGGGGACGACGTGGCCCAGGTCCAGCTCCACCGTGTCGCTGAACACCGGCTCGGGGGACTGCGCGTCGTGCCACAGCCCCTGCGCGCGGCAATAGGCCTCCACGAGCGCCACCTGCCCCTCCGGCCGCCCGGTGAAGCGCAGGTACACGAGCGTCTCGGCGTCCACGGGGAAGACGCCCACCGTGGCGCCGTACTCCGGGGCCATGTTGGACAATGTTGCGCGGTCCGGGAGCGAGAGGGCCGACACGCCGGGGCCGTAGAACTCCACGAACTTCCCCACCACGCCCTTCTTGCGGAGCAGCTCCGTCACCGTCAGCACCGCGTCCGTGGCGGTGGCCCCTGCCGGGAGCGCACCGGTCAACCGCACGCCCACCACCTGCGGGATGAGCAGCGTGACGGGCTGGCCGAGCAGCGACGCCTCTGCCTCGATGCCCCCCACGCCCCAGCCCACCACGCCGAGCGCGTTCACCATGGTGGTGTGCGAGTCCGTCCCCACGAGCGTGTCCGGGTAGACGAGGCCCGAGGGCTCGCGGAAGACGACGTGCGCCAGGTGCTCGAGGTTGACCTGGTGGCAGATGCCCGTGCCCGGCGGCACCACGCGGAAGTTCCGAAGCGACTGCGCCCCCCAGCGGAGGAACTGGTACCGCTCGCGGTTGCGCCCGTACTCGCGCTCCACGTTCTGGTCGAACGCGGACGCGGTGCCGAAGTGGTCCACCATCACCGAGTGGTCGATGACCAGGTCCGCCGGGCGCAGCGGGTTGATGCGGGCCGGGTCACCGCCCATGGCCGCGAGCGCCTCCCGCATGGCAGCCAGGTCCACCACCGCCGGGACGCCGGTGAAGTCCTGCAGGAGCACCCGCGCCACGGTGAAGGAGATCTCGGTGTCGGGGACGGCGGCCGGCTCCCAGTTCGCGAGCGCCTCGACGTGGCGGGCCGTCACCACGCGGCCATCCTCGTGCCGAAGCAGGTTCTCGAGCAGCACCTTCAGGCTGAACGGCAGGCGGGCCACGCGCGGGAAGCGCCGTGCGAGTGCGGCGAGGCTGAAGAAGTCGAACTGCGAGCCCCCGACGGGGAGGTGCGCGCGGGCGTGGAACGTGTCTGGGTGGGTTGGCATGGCAGGTCCATCTCCTAGAGAAGCTTCCGGAGCATCCAGGTGGCTGCCTCGAGCGCGCGGCGCCACCTCGGGCGGCGGCGGAGGGACTCGAGCGTCACCTCGCGGCAAGCGGAGAGATCCCTCCGGAGGGACGCCTCCACCTGGGAGGCGAACGCGGGCTCCACGAGCGCCACGTTCACCTCGTGGTTGTAGAGCAGGCTGAAGGCCTCGAGGTTGAAGCTGCCCACGGTGGCCCAGCGCCCATCCACCACGGCCGTCTTGGCGTGGAGCACCCCCTCGCTCCACTCGAAGACGCGCACGCCCGCGCGCAGCAGCCGCCGGTAGAAGCCGCGCGCCGCCCAGGTCATGACGGCGTGATCACTGCGGCCGGCGAGCAGCAGCTTGACCTCCACGCCGCGCGCCGCCGCCTGCTCGAGCGCGTGCAGCACCCGCACGTCCGGGACGAAGTAGCCCGCGGCCACCAGCACGCTGCGCTCGGCGGCCTCCAGCGCGTGGAGGTACGCGCGGTGGATGGCGCGCCGGCTGGAAAGGATGGCGAGCCCCAGTGAGCCCGCGGGCGGACCGTCCGGGAGCGGCGGCTTGCTGCGCCACGCGCGCAGGCGCTCGCGCACCGCCACGCGCCAACTGGCGAAGAAGCGCCGCTCGAGCGCGGCGGCCGCCGGCCCCTCGATGCGCAGCGCGTCGTCCCGCCACCCGCCCCCGCGCGGTACGCCCCGCGGCGCCCACTGCACCGCGATGTTGATGCCGCCCACGAAGGCCACGCGGCTGTCCACCACCAGGAGCTTGCGGTGATCCCTCCGGATGAGCCGCCGTAGCGAGGTGTGCCGCCCAATGGGTCGGAACGCGTGCACGTCCACGCCGGACGCGCGCAGGCGGCGGAAGAAGGCGCGCGGCGTCCAGAGACTCCCCACCGCGTCGTACAGCACCGTCACGCGGACCCCGCGCGCGGCGGCATCCCCCAGTGCCTGGGAGAAGGCGCGCCCCACGGCGTCGTCGCTGAAGATGTAGGTCTCGAGCCGCACACGCGAACGTGCAGCGCGGATGGCCGAGAGCATCTCCGGGAAGGCGTCCAACCCGTCGCGCAACAGCGCCACGCGGTTGCCCGGCACCAGCCGCCCCAGGTCCTTCAGCGCGAGGTAACGCCCCGCGTCCACCGCCCCCTGCTCCCCGTCCGCCCCCATGCGCCCCCGATTCGGGAAGGTGCGGCGCGGAACCGCCCGCAGCAAGGGAGACCGCGGCAGCAGCCCCGGCGGACAGGGCGTTCAGCAGGCATCCCCGGCGCGTACCCGGGCCGGGGCTACCGGAACAGCAGCGCCGCACCCATGCGCGGAGCCCCCCCCGTCACGGTGCCAGGCATCATCGGCGCCCCCACGAGCAGCCGGCCGGGGAAGAGGCTGATGACCGAGCCGAGACGGGCCGGGCCGCACGGCGGGAGGCAGAGCGGAGACTGGAGGCGCTGCTCGAAGGCCCACGTCCCCGAGGCGTCCTGCGTGAACGTGTAGAGCGCCCCGGCCTCGCCGTCCGCGGGCGGATCGCTGACGACGATGCGTGCCCCTGCCCGCGCCACCGCCGTGCCATACCCGTGCGTGAGGACGAACGGTGCGCCGGCCTGCGAGGGCAGGAGCGCCTGGCGGAAGACCCAGGTGTTCTGCGCCGTCCACGAGAAGAGGTACGCCGCGCCGGGACCGCCCTGCGCGCCCGGTTGCGCCGCGCCCACCACGAGCGTGTCGTCGATGGACATGTCCAGCGCGCTGCCGAAGTGGCTCGAGGGCTGGGCCCCCGGGGCGTCCATCCACGTCAGGTCCTGCGTGATGGGCGGGCTCGGCCAGGCGTTCTGGTACGACCGCACCACCATCGTGTCCGAGCCCGAGGCCGCCACGCGCTGGTGAACGGTGTCCCCCGCGGACTGCGCGCCCCAGCTGAGGACCGACGGGAACGGCCCCGAGTCCGCCATGAAGACGTCCCAGCGCTGGTCAAACGCGTTGTACCAAAAGGAATAGAACATCCCGCGGCCGGTCCAGGCGCCGGGGGCATGCGTGAGCACCAGCGGCCAGTTCGCCTTGATGGAGGTGCCGAAACCGCCCCCCGGGTGCAGGACCTGGTTCTGGGCCGGGAGATCGGTCGTGAGCACCTTCATCACCTGCCAGGCCCCGGCGGCGTCCCGCTCGTAGACGTACACGGCCCCGGCCCCGGGCACCGGGTCCCCGTTTCCATCCGTCACCGTCCGCCCCGGCGCCCCCACGATGAGCTTCTGCCCCGAGAGCGCCACCCCTGAGCCGAAGCGGTCCCCCAC
>JBDLRJ010000380.1:0-8274 GCA_039800145.1 Pseudomonadota bacterium
TCGCCGCCGAGGCCGAGGCCCGCGCCAAGCACCGCGTCCGAAGGTGGAGCGTGGGACTGGGGCTCACCGCGGCGGGGATGCTGGTGGCCGGTCTGGCCGGGTACCGGCTCGCGGTGGACAACCCGTTCAAGCGGCCCGAGCGCGCGGCCTACGCCGGCCTCGAGGTGAGCCTCGTGGGCGTGCGGGTGGAGACCGCCCGCCCTCAGGACGCACTCGGGGACATGGTGGACTCGCCGTACGTGGCCCCGCCCCCGGGGCGCCGCCCGGTGGAGAAGCCAGCCGAGCCTTCCGCGTCCCCGGAACAGCCGGTGGCCCCTGCCCCCGTGGTGGCCCGTCCCCAGCTCCCGCCCGCACCCGCGGTGCCAACCGGACGCGCCCCGGCCCGGCGAACCGAGGACGGTCCCGACTCGGATGGACTCCAGACGGGACAGTTCGACCGGAACTCCATCAACCTGGTCGTCGCCGCGCACAAGAAGACGCTGCACTCGTGCCTCGTGGTCGAGGCGGAGAAGCGGCCGGGCCTGGTGGCGAAGATCCCCATCGAGTTCGTGATCGGGAACGACGGCCGGGTGGCGCGGGTCTGGGTGGACCACCCGAGCTTCCAGTCCGGCTCCCTCCCGGACTGTCTCCTCCGGGAGCTGAAGAAGTGGCCCTTCAAGCCGTACCCCGGGGAGCAGGCCACGGTGAGCCTCGCATTCAAGATTGGACAGCAGGGCTAGCGGCGGGCGAAAAGGCTCCGCGCCATGTCTCCCGCCGAAGCCGCCGCCCTCTCCCCTCCGTCCGTCACCCCCGGTTCCCTCCGCCACGAGGTGCTCCAGGCCTCCCGCCGCTTCAAGGCGAGCTGGGCCGAGATGGGCAAGCTGCTCATCCGCGTGCGCGACGAGGCCGCGTGGGAGGGGTGGGGATACGACAGCTTCGAGAGCTACTGCTCGAAGGAGCTCCACATCCGCAAGGCGACGGTGGAGAAGCTCACGCGGTCGTTCAGCTTCCTCGCCCGCCACGAGCCGAAGGTGGTGCAGGCCGAGGACTTCCAGGAGCGGGTCCCGGCGTTCGAGGTGGTGGAGGTGCTGGCCGAGGCGGAGCAGCGGGGGCAGCTGACAGAGGCGGAGTACAGCTCGGTGCGGGACAGCATCTGGGATCCCCAGAGACCCACGTCCGAGCTCAAGCGGGAGCTGGTGGAGCGGTTCCCGAAGCCGCCGCCGCCCGAGGATCTCACCCTCCGGCGCCACGCCTCCACGGCCCGCAAGCTGGCGTCCGAGCTCTCCGGCCACCCCTCCATCCCCCGCGCGGTGGCAGACCGTGCGGCCGCCCTCGCCGAGGAGCTCGAGGCGATCGCGGCCGCGGCGAAAGTGAAGGGCTGAGCGCGGTCCAACTGTTCATCCCCATACACCGGGCGAGGGCTTCCGCGGCCGAAGGTGGGCACCTACTCTGGCGAGAAGGTGAGAAGGGGCGCGGGGGCTGCTAGGGTGAGTCTCGAAGTCGGGTGCATGTAGGCCGGGTCGGCCTGGAGGCGTCGCAGTGAAGAAGGAGCACCACGTCAATCTCTCCTGCTCGTTCTGCGGGAAGTCGCAGCGGGAGGTCCGCAAGCTGATTGCCGGGCCCACCGTCTACATCTGCGACGAGTGCATCAAGCTCTGCAACGACATCATGGTCGAGGAGGCCGAGCGGGAGGAGACCAAGCCCCAGGTGGCGCTCCCCACGCCGGCGGAGATCAAGGTCTTCCTGGACGACTACGTCATTGGCCAGGACACGGCGAAGAAGGTGCTCGCCGTGGCGGTGTACAACCACTACAAGCGCATCTACCAGCGCAAGCCCACCCAGAAGCCGCGGCCGGGCGTGAAGGCCCCCGCGGGCGCCGAGGAAGTGGAGCTCTCGAAGAGCAACATCCTGCTCATCGGTCCCACGGGCTCGGGCAAGACGCTGCTCGCGCAGTCCCTGGCGCGGTTCCTCAACGTCCCGTTCACCATCGCGGATGCCACGTCGCTCACCGAGGCGGGCTACGTGGGCGAGGACGTGGAGAACATCATCCAGAACCTGCTCCACAACGCGGACTACGACGTGGAGAAGGCGAGCCGCGGGATCGTCTACATCGACGAGATCGACAAGATTGCCCGCAAGGGGGACAGCCCCTCTGCCACGCGCGACGTGGGCGGCGAGGGCGTGCAGCAGGCGCTGCTCAAGATCATCGAAGGCACGCGGGCGAACGTCACGCCGCGCGGCGGCAAGAAGTACAACCAGCAGGAGTACATCCAGGTCGACACCTCGAACATCCTCTTCATCTGCGGCGGGGCGTTCCACGGGATCGAGCAGGTGATCCAGCGCCGGGTGGGGGAGAAGGGGCTGGGGTTCGGGGCGAAGATCCAGGGCAAGCTCGAGCGGAGCGTGGGGGAGCTGCTCAAGCTCACCGAGCCCGAGGATCTCATGAAGTTCGGGATGATCCCCGAGTTCATCGGCCGCCTGCCGGTGGTGGCCACGCTCAACGATCTGCGCGAGGAAGACCTGGTCACCATCCTCTCGGCGCCGAAGAACGCGCTCACCAAGCAGTACCAGAAGATGTTCGAGATGGAGAAGGTGAAGCTCACCTTCACCCGCGAGGCGCTCCGGGCCATTGCCCGCGAGGCCATGCGGCGGTCCTCGGGGGCGCGCGGCCTGCGTGCCATCATGGAGGACGCCATGCTCGAGATCATGTACGACGTGCCGTTCCGCGAGGGCGTCAAGGAGTGCAAGATCACCGACGGCGTGATCCTGCACCGCGAGCCGCCGGTGCTCGTGGTGGACAAGGAGAAGAAGTCCGCCTGAGTTCCGGGCGGCCTCCGCCGGTCAGCTCTGCGTGACGCGGACCGTGGTCTCCATGTGGGCCCCGGTATCCGGGTCCCGCGCGCGCAGGGTCAGGATGCCTTCCACGTTCACGTCGAAGGTGATCTCCACCTGGGCTTCCCCCGCGGCGGCGGGGCGGATGCCGGAGAAGGTGAACTCGCCGAGCAGATCGTTGCGCTCCGCGAGCTCCTGGTCCCCCTGGTAGATGCGCATGGCCAGCTCGGTCTGCTGGTCGAAGCTGGTGGTGGCGAGCAGCTGCCGGGCGTTGGGAATGGCGGCGTTGCGGGGGAAGACGACGTGGAACTTCCCCCCCGCCTTCTCGAGGCCAATGGCCATGGGAATCACGTCCAGCAGCTGCAGGCGGAGGTTGGTGTCGTCCTCGAGCGAGTGGGCGTACAGCGCCGCGCCCACGGCCACCGCCTCGTCCGGGTGGACCCCCTTGCTCGGGGCCTTTCCGAAGTACTCGGTCAGCCGCCGCTGGACGAGCGGCATGCGCGTCTGTCCGCCCACGAGCATGATCTCGTCGATGTCCTTGATGGACACCCCGGAGTCGTTCAGCACCCGGGTGACGATGGCCATGGACTTGTCCACGAGCTCGCGGGTCAGCTCCTCCATCAGCCCGCGCGTGAACGTCATGTCGATGTTGAGCGGCTGGTAGTCCGCCGTCATGGCCACGAAGGGGACGCTGAAGGGCACCGCGTCTCGGGACGAGAGGTCGATCTTGGTGCGCTCGCAGAGATCCTTGATCCGCTGCATGGCCACGGGATCCCCGGACAGGTCCACGCCCTTCTCGGCGCGGAAGCGGTCGATCACGTGGTGGATCATCGCGTTGTCGAAGTCGATCCCCCCGAGGAAGATGTCGCCGCCGGTGGCCTTCACCTCGAACACGCGGTCGCGGATCTCGATGATGGAGACGTCGAACGTGCCGCCGCCCAGGTCGTAGACGACGACCTTCTCGTGCAGCCCCCTGCCCACGCCGTAGGCGAGCGCCGCGGCGGTGGGCTCGTTGATGATCCGGACGACCTCGAGGTCGATGAGCTTGCCGGCGTCCTTCACCGCCTGGCGCTGCCGGTCGTTGAAGTAGGCGGGGACCGTCACCACGGCGCGCTTCACCGGGCAGCGGAGGTAGTCCGAGGCGATCTCGCGAAGCCGCGCGAGCAGCTTGCTGCTGAGCTGCTGCAGCGAGAAATCCTTCCCCGCGGCGCCCACCGTGACGTCGTTCTGGACGCCGGGCTTGATGGGGTACTGGACCACGCGCGACATGGACGACACCACGTCGCTCCCGTACGTGCGTCCCACGAGCCGCTTGGCGCCGTAGATGGTGTTGCGCGGGTTGAGCTGCCACTGGCGCTTTGCGTCGTGGCCGATGAGCTCGTTCCCCTTGTCGTCGATGGCGAAGACGGACGGCACGGCCGTGTCCACGCCCTTCCAGGGGATGATCTTCACCTGCCCGTCGCCCTGCACCACGGCGACGCTGCAGTTGGTGGTGCCGAGATCAATCCCGATGATGGGGTCGTTCCTGAACATGGCCGGGCGAAAGGCTACACCGTCACTGCTGGGACCGCGAATAAGCCCGAAGCACCCGCGGCAGGTCCAGCAGCGAGGGGGCAGGGGCATCCAGGAGCGCGGCGCCGTCCAGGCCGGGCTCGAGCGCCAGCCACTGGACCTCGACCGTCCGGGAGGCATCCAGCAGCGGATCCGCGGCATCCCCCGGGAGCAGCGGCCACGCCGTCCTGCCCGCGGTGACGGGCAGCCAGTACACGTGGCGCCCGGTGGCCCCCTGCACGGTGATCCGCGCGAGCCGCACGCCGGCCGCGTGGGCTGAACCCCAGCCCGTGCCGCCCGCCGCGAAGATGCCGGCAGACAAGGCGCCACCGGAGGGCAGCGCCAGGAATGGCGCGGGCGTCACCGACTCCGGCAGGCGGGGCGACGGGGCGCTGCGCTCCACCCACAGCGTGCCGGTGGCGCCCCGTCCCACCTGGGCCCCCTGCGCGTTGACCGACAGCGCGTGCACCCAGATCGCCGGGCGACCGAGCGCCGCCACGCCCCAGGGGGACGCGGAGCGGAGCACCAGCGGCTGGAGGAGGCGGGTGCCATCGGACGCGGGCTGGCCGCCGGTTCGGCTCCCCATGCCCAGAGGGATGAGCCCGGCCTCCGGGTGCTCGCGCGCGGCGATCACCAGGGCCGTGTCCACGCCCGCGGGGAGGGGCGGCGGCAGCACCTCGGTGCGGAGCGTCTGCAGGCGCGACGGTGCGAGGGACAGCTGCGCCCCGTTGGCGTGGTCCGCGACGAGCTCGCTCCCGGCCGGGCAGTCCTGGACCTGCTCGCAGCGGCCGTCTCCGTCCACGTCGGACAGGTCCGGGATCTTCGGCAGGTGCGGCACCGCCACCGTCCCCTGCAGCCCCACGTCCAGTCCGCCGAGTGCCGCGAGGAGATCCACCGTGCGCAAGGTCAGCAGTTGTGCACCGTCCGTCTTCCCCGCGAAGGCCACCGCCGCGCGGCGCCCGGGGCGGCCGGTGCCGTACGCCGTGTCCTTCACCTTGGTGGGGATCCCGAACGCGGCCGAGGTGTAGGCCACGACGTTGGAGGGCACGGGGACCGACTGCCCGAGTCCGGGGACCTGTGCCTGGAACGGCTCGCCCACGACGTCCGTGAGCTCGAGGTCCGCGGGGTCCGAGGTGGAGAGCAGCGTGAGCCCTGCCCAGAGCGTCCCGGTGCCGTGGACGGACGTGAACGAGGTGGTCCCCCGGAAAGGGGCGGCGCCCGTTTCGCGCTCCCCGCCGAGCGGGATGAAGACGAGCGCCCCCGGCGCCTCCACGACCGAGGTCCGCTCGAGCAGCCGTGCCCCGCCGTCCAGCGCAGCCGGCGGGCTCACCGTGAACGAGGCCGTGCTGCCGGAGAACGAGGGAAAGTGGGCGCTGCCCGCGGCGTCCGTGCGCACCGTGACCGGACTGGCGCAGGTGGCCGCGGCGGGCGGGGCATCACAGCCCACCACGTCCGCCCCCTCCACGGGCGCCTGCTGCACATCCAGGACGTAGACGGTTTTTCCCGAGCCGGGCGGAGCCACGACGGTGACGCGCGCCTCCCGGGGAAGGGCCCCGCTGCCGGGCTGCGGCGAGTGGCTCGCGCGGACGACCAGCTCCCCCGCCGCGGCTGCCTGCAGCACGCCGTCCGCCCCGATGCTGCCCAGCGTCGAGGGGGCGCCGGAAGGATCCAGCAGCTCGAAGGTGGCCTGCGGGAGCGGGACGGCCTGTCCTCCCGCGGTGTATGCCACGGCGTGGAAGGCGAGGCGGTCACCGGCCACCATCCAGGCGCGCGCGGGGTGGAGCTGGAGCGAGGCCGTCTCCGAGGCAGAGGGCACGGGGGTGCACACGGCATCCACGCACCTGGCCGGGGCCGCGCCGGCCGCTGCGCAATCCGAGTCTCCGCGGCAGGGGCCCGGGACACAGGCCCCGCCCACGCACGCAAGGCCCGCCGCGCACGTCCCCGGACCGCTGCAGCCGGTGGTGGGCTGACAGTGCTGGTCCTGGCAGTAGGCGAGCGTGGACGAGGTGAAGCCGGGGAGCAGCCCGGCGCAGTCCGCGTCCGAGAGGCACCGCGGGAGCTCCTGGCAGATGGCGCGCTCGCAAGGAAACCCCGGCGGGCAGGTGTCCTCCTCGAAGGTTCGGCAGCGCTCGTTGGGGCCGCACGCGGCGTCCGAGCTGCAGCGGACCTCCGGCGCACAGCGTCCCGCCGTGGCAGAGGTGCAGTAGTTGCCCGCCGGGCAGTCCGCGTACGTCTTGCACGCCGCGGCGCGGCAGAAGCCCTCGTCGCAGATGAGCCCCGTGCCGCACGACGCGTCACCGAGGCAGCGGCGGATGCAGCTGCCGGACTGGCAGGCGAAGAGGGCCGTGGCCACGCGCCCGTCGACGCCGGGGGCGCAGTCCGTGGGCAACGCGCACGGCGGGACGCAGAGCCCCTGCGTCAGCTCGCACCGCCGCCCGAGCGGCAGGCAGGGCTCGTCCGAGGTGCAGCGCTCGCGGGCGTTGCAGCGCCCCTCCACGCAGGCCTGGTTGGCGGCGCAGGCGGAGTCGCCGCTGCAGGCGCACGCGCCGGCACGGCAGGTGAAACCCTCCGCGCAGTCTCCGTCCTTCGCGCACTCGGGCGGGGCCACGCACCTTCCGCCGCTGCACACCTGCTCGGTGCCGCAGTCCTCGTCCGCGATGCAGGTGGGGCCGCACCCGCCGAAGCGGCACCGGGCCCCCTCGCCGCAGTCCGCGTCCGTTTCGCACGCCGGGGCGTTGGCGGTGGAACAGCCGGCGATCCACGGGCAAGCGAGCGCGAGGACGGTGAGCAGGAGGAGGGAGCGCGGCATCGCCTTTTGTGCCTCGGCTGGCTAGGTTCCGGGGAGATCCTGACTCAAGCAGAAAGGGCGTGCGCCGTGGAAGCGTCGCGGATCCTCGAGCGGGTGGGCAGCGCGGTGTCCGGTGGGTACGTGAAGGGGCGGACGCTCCTGTCGTTCGAGGAGTACCTCGCGCTCTTCCTGGCGGATCCCCGCGGGCAGTCCCGGACGGCGGCCCAGTACCTGCGGGACGTGATGGATCACTTCGGCACCGAGGAGGTGCCACACCCGCGCGGCCGCATCCGCCGCTTCCGCCTGTTCGACGGCGTGGAGGGCCCGCGCAGCACCCGCGTGGCAGGGCAGGAGGAGGTGCAGAACGCGGTCTACCGCGTGCTGGGCAACTTCGTGCGCGCAGGCGCGGTGAACAAGGTCGTGCTCCTGCACGGCCCCAACGGCAGCGCGAAGTCCTCGTTCGTCCGCGCCCTGCACGAGGCCATGGAGGTGTACTCGCGCGCCGCGCAGGGGGCGCTCTACCGGGTGAACTGGATCTTCCCGTCCGAGAAGCTGGTGCGGGGGAGCATCGGGTTCGGGGAGCCGCGCAAGGACGGGGCACCGGCTGGGAGCTACGCACACCTCGCGGCAGAGCAGGTGGCGGTGCGCCTCACCTGCGAGATGAAGGACCACCCGCTGCTGCTCGTGCCGAGGGACGAGCGCCGGGCGCTGCTGGCGTCCGCGCTGCAGGACCGGGCGCCGGGCGCGGTGGCCGGGGACGCGCTGCTGGACGGCGAGCCGTGCCTCAAGTGCAAGCGGATCTCGCAGGCGCTGCTCGCGGTCCACGGCGGGGACTGGCTCCAGGTGACGCGGTACGTGCAGGTGGAGCGGTACGAGATCTCGCGGCGGTACCAGGTGGGGGCGTTCACGGTGGAGCCGCAGGTGAGCGTGGACGCGGGCTACCACCAGGTGACGGCGGACCGGAGCCAGCAGCACCTCCCGCCGGCGCTGCAGAACCTGGTGCTGTTCGAGCCCCACGGTCCGCTGGTGTCCGCCAACCGCGGGCTGCTCGAGTACGCAGATCTCCTCAAGCGGCCGCTCGAGACGTTCAAGTACTTGCTGGGGATGAGCGAGACGGGCGAGGT
>JBDLRJ010000381.1:0-10739 GCA_039800145.1 Pseudomonadota bacterium
AAGCCCCTTCCTCCGACGAGGTGGAAGTCGACATGGGCGAGTCCGACGGGGCGCTCGAGGCCGCTGCGCCTGACTCCACCACCGTCGGCGAGACCCCGTCGTCGGACGACGACAACAAGACGATGTTCTCGCTCGGCCCCACGGACGACGCCTCCGACGAGGTGGAAGTCGACATGGGCGAGTCCGACGGGGCGCTCGAGGCCGCCGCGCCCGACTCCACCACCGTCGGCGAGGCCCCGTCCTCCGACGAGGTGGAAGTCGACATGGGCGAGTCCGACGGGGCGCTCGAGGCCGCTGCGCCTGACTCCACCACCGTCGGCGAGTCCCCGTCGTCGGACGACGACAACAAGACGATGTTCTCGCTCGGCCCCACGGACGAGCCTGTCGAGCTCGAGGCCGAGGCTGAGGCTGAGGCTGAAGTCGTGGCCGAAGCCGAAGCCGAAGCCGACGCCGAGGTGGAGCTGGAGGCAGAGCCGGCCGCTGCCCCCGCGGACGACGACGACAACAAGACGATGTTCTCGCTCGGCCCCGTGGAGGAAGAGGAGCCCGAGGCGGAGCTGGAGGCGGAGCCCGCGGCCGAGGCAGCCCCCGAGCCGCTCGCCGAGCTGGAGCCGTTGCCGGAGCCCTTCGCCGCGGCGGCAGATGCCACCGCGGTGGGCGCCCTCCCCTCGCAGGACGGCACGGCCGTACTGCCCGCGCCCGCAGACGAGTCCCTGCCCCCGGTCGAGTCGCTGGCCGAGGCGCTGCCGGCGCTGGACGGCCTCGGCACGGACCTGCCGCCTCTGGACGCGCCGCTCGAGGCGGGGCTGGATGCCGGGCTGTCGGACGCCCTCCCGCTCGAGTCGCTCGCGGAGTCGCTCCCGCCCATGGAGCCCATCCCCGCGGCGCCCGCGGCCGAGCTCTCGCCGGGTTCGCTCGTGGGAGATCACCCCGTGGTGCTGCAGCTGCTGGACGGCACCGTGAAGCGCGGCGCGCTCAGGGATCCCAACCTCACCGCGGAGTCGGTGGCCATGGTGGACGCCGACGGCGTGGAGGAGTCCCTCTACACCGCGGACATGAAGCTCATCGTCTTCCTGGTGCGGCCCGGCGAGGGGCGCCCGGAGCTGCGCGGTGAGTACTGCACGGTGACGTTCATGGACGGCCGCCAGCTGGGCGGCTTCACGGACGAGGACATCGAGAACGCCGAGCCCGGCTTCTCGCTGCTCCCGCCCAGCCCCCAGACGGACGCGGCGCGGCTGTACGTGTTCCGCAACGGCTTGTCCGGCGTGGCGCGCGGGTAGACGGCGCAGCACCCCAGGTGCACCAAGGGCCGCGGGGGAGGGATTCCCGCGGCCCTTCGTGTTTCCAGCGACAGGCCCTTCGTTACTTCTTCGCGGCGGGGGCGGCCTGCTCCTGGATCAGCTCCACGTCCAGGGTGATCTCCACCTCGTCACCCACCACCACGCCGCCGGTCTCCAGCGCCTTGTTCCAGGTCAGGCCGAAGTCCTTGCGGCTGATCTTCGTCTTCGCCTCCACGCCGCGGATGGTCATGCCCCACGGGTTCTTGGTGGGCTCCGTGACGGACGTCTCGAAGATGACCGGCTTGGTCACCCCGTGCATGGAGAGATCCCCGGTGACCTTCAGGCCGGCACCGGCCTTCTCCACCTTGGTGGACTTGAAGGTCATGTTGGGGAACTTCGCCACGTCGAAGAAGTCCGGGCTGCGGAGGTGCTCGTCGCGCTTCGGCTCGTTGGTGTCCACGGAGGCCACGTCCACGGTCGCCTCCACGGTGGACCTGGTGACGTCCTTGTCGTCCAGGTTCACCTTGCCGGTGACCTTGTTGAACTGGCCGCGCGTCTTGCTGATCATCATGTGACGGACGGCGAAGCCGGCGGTGGAGTGGGAGGCGTCCACGTTCCACGTGCTGGCGAGCGCGAAGGCGGGGGAGAGCAGGGTGGCGGCGGCAACGGCGGCGAGGGTGCGCTTCATGTGGGTGCTCCTGGTGCAGGTACCACCCCGAGATGGGGTGACCGGTTGTTGAGACGGCGGGGTGATAACGCGGTGGCCCCGTGTTGCGCAGCCGCAACGGCCGCAAAACGGTGTTCCAACCGCGCAACAGGCGCGCCGAGGCTTCCTCAGTGCAGGTAGCGGTCCGAGCCGCCGCCCACGTTCCGGTCTCGCTCCACCACGCGCAGGTGGGACGAGCGCGCGCGCAGCCGGCGCTGCAGCTGCCACGCCCGGACGCGGTCCCACCAGGACAGCGGACTGCCGTAGCGGACGTAGAGCCACGTGAGCCCCGCGGCGAGCACGTGCGGCAGGAACGGCGCCACCGAGAAGGCCTGCAGGATGTTGAGCGCCACGAACAGCAGGCCGATGCCGGCGAGCATGTTCCCGGACAGCGGCAGGCCCCAGAAGTTCGTCTGGCGGCGACCCCAGCTCCAGCCGTACGCGAGCCACAGCACGGACGTGAGCACCCCGCCGCCGTGGTACGCCCAGCGGTCCAGCCCGCGCCACGCCAGGCTCGCCAGGACGGTCAGCACCCCGGACAGCGCGGTCACGCCGAGCGCGAACAGCACCACGCGCCGCGTGCCCCACGTCATCTCCAGCACCCGGCCCATGCTCCAGGCCACCAGCGCCCCGAGCAGCACGGCGAAGGGGTTGTTCTCCAGCACCACGTAGGTGAAGGGCTGCCAGGCCCAGCCGCCGCGGACCGCGCCCGTCGACAGCGCGAGCACGTTCCCACCCGCCGCGCGCGACAGGAGTTGGTCCAGGACGAAGCCCGCCACCAGTGCCACGGCGAGCACGACCCCGGCGGATTGGCTGCGCAGCGCTCTCATGCGGTGAAGCTAACGCCGGTCAGGCCGGGCGGCTCCGGTAGAAGAGCGTGATGGACAGGCAGTGGAACTCCTTGTCCGAGGACTGGGTCACCACCTTGTCCACGATCTCCACGCCCGGGTTCTCCCGGATCCACCGCGTGATGGACTCGCCCATCTGCTCCCGGTCCCGGGCAAGCGTGGTGGAGAAGACCTTGACGCCATGGAAGGCGGGGACAGCGGACATGGAAACCTCCAGCAGGTGCAGGGGACATAACCGAGCCCCCGGCAGAGCGGCAACCGGGCGCCCGTGCGCGTCCCGTCAGCGCAGCGCGGCCTTCTGCTCCAGGCAGCTGCGGCAGGCGGGCCCAATCCCGTCCGGGTGCGCGTTGAGCGGCGAACGCTCGGACTCCTCCACGCTGCACACCACGCACTTGCGCTTGCGGTTTCGGCGCTCCGCGCGGCGCGCCTCGGCAATGGCCTTCGCCCGCTCGCGGGCCACCTTCGCGTCCTCGTTCATCATGGGCTCCGTCTCTAGAGGGCTTCCACGAGGACTGCAATGCCCTGCCCACCGCCGATGCAGGCCGAGCCGATGCCCAGGCGGCCACCGCGCCGCCGCAGCTCGTACAGCAGGTGCAGCGTGATGCGCGCACCGGACGCCCCGAGGGGATGGCCCACGGCAATGGCCCCGCCGTTCACGTTGGTGCGGTCCCTCGGCAGCCCCAGCTCCTTCTCCACCGCCAGGTACTGCGGGGCGAAGGCCTCGTTCACCTCGAACAGGTCCACGTCCGAGAGCTTCAGCCCGGTGCGCTGCAGCAGGTTGCGGATGGCCGGCGCGGGTCCAATGCCCATCACCTTCGGATCGCACCCGGAGATGCCCCAGTTGACCAGGCGCCCGAGCGGCCGGAGTCCCTTCTTCTCTGCCCAGCTGCGCGTGGCCATCACCGCCGAGGCCGCGCCGTCGCAGATGCCGGACGCCGCGCCTGCGTGAACCACGCCGTCCTTCTTGAACACCCTGGGCAGCTTCTTGAGCCCCTCCACCGTCGTCTCCGGGCGGTTGTGCTCGTCCTTGTCGAACACCACCGTGCCCTTGCGCCCCTTGAGCTCCACGGGGGCAATCTCGTCCGCGAGCCGGCCCGCCGCCTGCGCCGCGGCGAACCGCTGCTGGGTGAGCACCGCGTAGGCGTCCACGTCGTCCTGCGTGAGGCCGTACTGCTCGGCCAGGTTCTCCGCCGTGATGGCCATGGGCTGGCCGGTGTACGAGTCCGTCAACGCCGTCCAGAGCATGTCCTCGAGGTTGCCCTTGCCCAGCGGGATGCCCCAGCGGGCCCCACGCACCACGTGGGGCGCCTGGCTCATGGACTCGGTGCCCCCGGCGAGCACCACGTTCGCCTCGCCCAGCAGCATGGCCTGCGCCGCGCTCACGAAGGCCTGGAAGCCGGAGCCACACAGCCGGTTGACGCCGAGCGCGGGCACGGGGACCGGCACCCCCGTCTTCAGCCCCACGTGGCGCGGCAGGTAGATGGCGTCCGGGGAGGTCTGCACCACGTTGCCGTAGACCACGTGCTCCACGTCCGCCGGGGACACGCCCGACTGCGCGAGCGCGGCGCGCGCGGATTCCACCGCGAGGTCCGTGGCGGAGAGATCCTTCAGCGCCCCGCCGAAGGTGCCGAACGCGGTGCGCTTGCCGGAGAGAAACCAGATGTCGTCGTGCGTGGATGCGGGCGTCATGGGGGGCGGCACCATGCCCGAGCCCTGCGCCGGACGACAAGCGCGGACGCCGGGACGGCTTGCCGGGCGGCCGGCGCGTGGCCATTCCCTTCCCCTCCATGGGCGGAGCGAGGCTGGGAGTGTGGGTGGACGCGTCCGGCGGTGTGCCGGGCGCCCTGCTCGAGGCGCAGGGCGCAGCGGCAGGGCGCGCGGACTGGGAGCAGCTGCTCGAGCTGCCGGACGTGCTCGTGCCGCTGGCCGCACCGGGAGAGGACGGCCGGGGCGTCCCCTCGCTGCGGCGCGGGCTCCGCGCGCTCGGCGCGGCCTCCCGGTGTCCGCGCGCGGTGGTGCTGCTGGGCTGCGCCCCGGGGGAGGACTCGCTGCGTGCCCCCACGGGCGGCTGCGCGGCGAGGCTGCTCGGGCGCGCGCCGGGGGCAACCTCCCGCACGTTCCGGCTGGCGTGGGCTGCACTGCAGGAAGGTCACCCCGTGGCCTGGTGCGCGGGCGACGCGCCCCCCCCGGCGTCCCCTCCCCGCGTGCTCTGCCTCCTCGCGGAGGAGCTCGGCGTCCCGCTCGCGGTGCTCGGCAGCGAGGGGACGTCGCTCGCGTGGGAGCTCCGGCTGTTGGACGCGGCTGCCCGCGCGGGCTGGGGAGGCGTGCAGGCGTGGCTCGCCACGGCCCCAGCGGCTGCGGGCCGGCTCGACACGCTCGCCTCGGCGCTTCGGCCGGCGCACCTCCACTGATGCGGCCCTGCCCGGCCGGGGCTTCCCCCGGTCTTGTAGAATCTTGCAGGGACGTGAACGCAGCAGCCGGGGGCGTGGGCCCCGTTCCCGTCAGTGCGGCCGCGACACGGGAGGCTCTGCCTCGCCCGCGTGGGCGCGGAGCCTCCGGTAGTCGTCCCACGAGGCCTGCAGGACCAGGACGTCCCCCACCTGGACCTCCGTGCTGCCGCGCGGGTGCAAGGTGTCCTCGGCCCCCCGCGTGAGCGACAGCGCCAGCGCGCCGAAGTCGTCCCGCAGCGAGGAGAGGGTCTTGCCCGCGAGCGGTGCTCCCGCGGTGAAGCGGGACACCACCATCCGGTGCACGCCCACCTGGAAGCTGTGCTCCACGCGGGGATCCAACGCCGCGAGCGCCATGGCCGGGGCGGCCACCGCGGAGCTGCTGAGCGCCTCGGCCTGGAAGGCGTCCCGCACCTTGGCCACGAGGTCGTCGTCGAACAGGCGCATCACCACCCGGATGCGCGGGTTCTGGCGGCGCGCGTCCAGGGCGGAGTTGAGGTTCGCGAGATCGTCGTCCGTGGCGCAGACGATGGCGGAGGCCCCGCGCACGTTGAGCCGCTCGAGCGTGGCGGGACTGCGCAGGTCGTCCACCAGCACCGGCACGTGGAGATCCCGGAGCGTGGCCACGAACGCGGCGTCCTCGCGCTTGTCCACCACCGCCACCTCCTGCCCCAGCGCGAGCAGCTGCTCCACCACCCGGTACCCCACCCGGCCCGCCCCGCACACCACCACGTGGCCCCGCAGCGTCTCGGTCATCACCTCTATCCACTCCTTGTCGCCGGCGTGGCGCGCGAAGAACAGGTAGGCAAAGCGCACCGCGCCGTCCACGACCGTGGCCAGCCCCACCGGCGGGATGAGCAGGTTGAGCGCCTCCCAGCCCGCGTGGTCCACGTACGGCAGCGACGGCTGGCCGAAGAGCAGGAAGTACACGTGGTGGAGCGCCTGGAGGTAGTGCACACGCTCGCCGTTGGGCCCCACCCAGTGCAGGACGAACAGCGCGGGGGCCGCGAGGAACAGCACGGCCGCGAGCAGCAGCGTCAGGCGGAAGCGGACCGCGAGCGCGCGCAGGTAGCGGAGGTGCGCCCCCCATTTCCTGCGCCGGGCCGGCAGCCGCGCGGCCGTCACGCGGCGGCCCCGGGCTCCACCTGCCCCTTGCGCCGCCGCTCGGTGAACCACACCGCGAGCACGCCCAGCTCGAAGCACATCAGCATGGGCCCCGCCATGAGCGCCAGGTTGATGGCGTCACCGGTGGGGGTGATGATCGCCGCGGCGACGAGGCAGACGATGAACGCGTGGCGCTGGTAGCGCATGAGGAAGTCGAACTTCAGGAAGCCCACCAGCCCCAGCAGCGCCATCACCAGCGGGAGCTCGAAGATGATGCCGAACGAGAGCTCCATCAGGAGCACGAGCGACAGCTGCTCCCGCATGGTCAGCATGGGACGCGTCCAGTTGAGCGCCTCGTAGCGCGCCGCCCCCACCGCCAGCGCCTCCTCGAGCCTCCACAGCTCGCCCCACTGCGAGGCCTCTTGCGGCACGGTGCCCGCGAGCTGTGCCGCGCCGCGGTCCACCGCCGCCGCTGCCGCCCGCACGTCCCCGCGCGCGTGCGCGTCCACCGCCTCCCCCCGCGCGTCCACCACGGCCCGGAGCACCGGCTTCGCGGAAGCAGGCAGCCCCAGCCGCGCCGCGTCCAGCAGCCGCCCCAGTCCGTCCAGCTTCGCCTCCACCTGCAGCCCCTCGGACGCCGCCAGCGAGCCCTGGGTCCCCTGCCCGTCGCCCGCCGCGGTGAGCCGCTGCCGCGCCGCCTTCGCCCGCTCGGACGCCGCGCCCAGCTCCCCCATCCCGAGCAACCGCAGCGCGTCTGCCTCGTCCCGCCGCGCCCGGGACAGCCGCTGCTCGAGCGCCGCGCTGTCCCCCTCGCGCAGGAGGAACTGGAACATGGGCGGAAGCACCACGAGGTAGCAGAAGGCCGCCCCCGCCACGAAGGCGAGCGTCCCCAGCACCACGAAGGGGCCCGCCATCCGCCGCTCCTCCGCGTACAGCCCCGGGGACACGAAGGACCACAGCTGCCAGAGGATGACCGGCGTGGTGAGGAAGATGCCGGCGTACATCCCCACCTTCATGAGGACGTTGATCTCCTCGATGCCGGAGGTGAAGACGAGCGCGCGCCCGTCCGCGGGGAGCGCGTCCAGCACCGGGCGCATCAGCAGCCCGAACAGGGGCTTGGCGTACGCGAGCGAGACGCCGCCCAGCACCAGCACCGCCCACGTCACGCGCACCAACCGCGCGCGCAGCTCGGCCAGGTGCTCGAAGAGCGACATCCGCCCGTCGTCTGCGGCCTGCTGCGGCTCGCCCATGTGCGCCTACGCCTCCCCTTCGCGCGGGGGCTGGACGGGGCCGGCAGCCGCGGGCTGCGCAGGCTCGGGTGCCTCGACGACGGTGCCGCGGGCCACCGCGTGCGGGGCCGGCAGCAGCACCGGGACCGGCTCGTCCACCGGCGCGGCGTGGACGGGTGCGCCGGGAGCGCTCTCCGCCGGGAGCGGCACGTGCGCAGGGGCCGCGGGCTTCCGCAGCTCCTCCTCGTCCATCCGGTAGAACTCGCGCTCCACCATCACGCGCACGTCGTCCGTCTGCCGGCGGAACTCGCGCATGAACTTCCCGATGGCGCGCGCCATCTCGGGCAGGCGGCTCGGGCCCAGCACGAGCAGCGCGGCCACGAGGATGAGCACCATCTCCCCTGCGCCGATGTTGAACATGCGGCTACTTGCTGGCCCGCTTCCCCTTCTTCGAGGCCTTGTCGGACTTCTCGGGCTTCGCCTTGTCGGCCTTCTCGCCCTTCCCCTTCTTCCCCTTCTTGCCCTTGCCCTCGGCCTCGCCCTCGGGCGGCTTCGGGTTGGCCTTCGCCTCGGCCTCGGCCTTCGCGCGGTCCTCCTCGGCCTTCTTCGCCGCGAGCGCCTCCTCCTCGGCCTTGCGCTTCGCCTCCTCGGCCGCCTTCACGCGCGCCTCCTCCTCGGCCTTCAGCTTCGCCTCGGCGTCCGCCTTGTCCTTGGCGGTGATGGGGCGGCGGCTCCCCGCGGTGGCCTCGCCCCGGACGGAGGACTTCGGCGCGGCGATGTCCGCGGAGACCTCGTCGTCCGCGGCGGCGGCGTGGGAGAACAGCAGGGCGGCGGTGAACGCAGGGAGGAGCAGTGCGCGCATGGTGCGGGGCGGTCTACCCAAACCGCCGCGCAGGTTCAATGCGCGGCCGGCAGCCCCCGCTGCACCCGGGCGACCAGCAGCGGCAGCAGCAGCGTCAGCACCGCGGAGAAGGCCCCCACGCGGGCCATGCCCAGGAGGTGCCCCTCCGCGTCCGTGGCAAGCAGCGAGGCGGACAGCAGCGCCCCGCCCGCGGAGGCGGCGTGCTGCACCGCGGACTGGATGGACTGGAAGCCCGCGCGTTCCGAGGGCTCGGCGACGCGGGACGTCACCGTGCCGTGCGCCACGTTGCGCAGCCCCAGCGCGAAGAGGAAGGCCACGAAGAAGGCCGCGGGCGGCACGGCCCGCACCGGCCAGACCACGAAGGGCACCAGCACCGCCACCAGCACCGGGGCCGCCACGGCCATCACGCGGAGACTGCCTGCCCGGTCCACCCAGCGCCCGCCGAGCCGCAGCACGAGGAAGCTCGCCACCCCGCCCGCCGCGTAGAAGAGCTTCACGTCCGCCTGCGGCACCCCGAGATTGCCCACCAGGTACGCCGGGAGGTTGGGGATGACGGAGAAGCCGGCCAGCATCACGGTGGCGGTGAGCGTCCAGCTCCAGCGTGCAACCGGCTTGCGCACGAGCCCCGCCACCCCGGCGAGCGAGGGCGGCAGCGGACCTCCCTCCAGGTGTGCGCGCAGCGGCGGGAGCAGCAGCACCACCGCCGCCGTCACGCAGAGCCCCAGCGCGCCCAGCGCGAGGAACGGCGCGCGCCACCCGCCGAGCTCCGCCGCGTACAGCCCTGCTGGGATGCCCACCACGGAGGCCACGCTGAAGGCGCTCATCACCACGCCGAGGGCACGGCCGCGCCGCTCCCCCGGCACGGCGTCCGCGACGATGGCGTAGGCGAGCGAGGTGGCCGGCCCGCCGAACAGCCCCGCGAGCACGCGCGCGGCGAGCAGGCTCCCGTGCCCCGTGGCCGCCCCGCCGAGTGCCGTTGCCAGCGACAGCCCCGCCATGCAGACGGCCAGGGCGCGGCGCCGGTCGAAGCGGTCCAACACCAGCGCCCCGCCGAGCCCTGCCACGGACGCCGCCGCGGTGTAGCTCGCGGAGACGTACCCCAGGTGGTCCGCCGGGATGCCGAGCCCCGGCCCGAAGAAGGGGCCGAGCGGCGTCACCATCACGAAGTCCAGGACGTTGACGAACTGCACCGCCGCCACGGCGAAGACGACACGGGCTTCTCTCTTCGCGGGGGTGGACACGGGCGGAGACGGACCTTACCCGCCCGGGGCCCGGTGTCAGCGCTTGTACGTCCAGTGCCAGGGCTCGCCGCGGACGTCGTTCACGAAGCCGAAGCGGTGCGCGTTCTGCTTGAGCCACCGGTAGTTGCGCCCGCCGTAGCCGCCGGTGTTGCCCAGGTCCACGGACAGGCCCATCTGGTGGTTGGAGTAGCCGGGCCGAGCCGCCTTGTTGCCGCGGCCGCTGCGGTAGAGGTTGTACAGGCGCTGCTGCTGCTCCATGGAGCGGAAGGCGCTGAGCAGCGGGAGATTCACCCCGTCACGCCGGGCGGCCTCCTGCATGGCCTTGTACGACGGCGCCGCGCGCGCATTGAGGTACCGGCCACCGCCCACCGGCGTGAGCCGCACGCCCACGCGGCGGCCGGCCTGGTACCCGGCCCCGATGATGCTGCCACCCGCGTCCTCGAAGCGGTCCGTGTTGCGCGCGGGGCCCGCACCACCCGCGTTCGAGGTGCTCCCGGCACTGCTCCCCACGTCCGGGGTGCGCGTCCCGAGCGCCTCCCACGTGCGGGGCCCCACGCGTCCATCCGCCGGCAGCCCGCGACTCGCCTGGAAGGCGCGCACCGCGGAGGCCGTCCTGCTGCCGAACCGGCCGTCCACGCCCACGGCGTGGCCGTTCTCGCGCAGCAGCTGCTGCAGGCGCATCACGGACGGACCGCGCGACCTCACGCCGAGCGTGGGGGTGGCGGTGGAGCGGTGGGTGTTGCGGGTGGTGGCATGGGCTGCGCTGACGGGCATGACCGGGGGATCCTTTCGAAGAGAACGTCCACCCGGGTTGTCGGCAGCAGCCGTGCAGCAGTTGCGCGGAGCGCGATCAGCGCTTGTACGTCCAGTGCCAGAACTCGCCGCCCACGTCGTTCACGAAGCCGTAGCGGGACGCGTTCTGCTTGAGCCAGTTGTAGGCGCGCGTCCCGTAGCCGCCGATGCCGCCCAGGTCCACCGACAGCCCCATCTGGTGGTTGGAGTAGCCGGGACGGGCAGCCAGG
>JBDLRJ010000382.1:0-15545 GCA_039800145.1 Pseudomonadota bacterium
GGCTGCGGCCCCAACTGCTGGAGCGAGGTGTGCGGGAACGGGTACGTCGACTCGGTGCGGTCCACCGGCGGCTTCTCGAACGATGGTGGCCTTCTGCACGAGCAGTGCGACGACTGGAACATCGTGGGGGGAGACGGTTGCTCCGCGGTCTGCTGGCGCGAAGAGTGCGGCAACAAGTACCTGGACGTGGATCTCTTCCCGGACGGCGGCGTCCGCGAGCAGTGCGACGACGGCAACCTGGCCAGCGGTGACGGGTGCAGCGCCAACTGTCGCCTTGAGGCCTGCGGCAACGGCGTGGTGGACCTGGTGCTTGCCGACGGCGGCTTCGAGCAGTGCGACGACGGAAACACCACGAAGGGCGACGGCTGCGGCAACATCTGCTGGCTCGAGCAGTGCGGCAACGGAGTCCTGGACAACATCTACTCGGACGGCGGTTACAACCGGGACGGCGGGGTGCCGTTCGAGCAGTGCGACGACGGCAACCGCACCCCCGGTGACGGCTGCGGTGCCTCGTGCTGGACGGAGCAGTGCGGCAACACCCTCCTGGACAGCGTCTACTCGCTCGGTGGCCAGGTGGCGGACGGCGGTACCACCCCGTTCGAGCAGTGCGATGACGGCAACACCGTGGCCGGCGACGGCTGCAGCGCCAAGTGCTGGGTGGAGGCCTGCGGCAACGGCATCACCGACAACGTGGTCCTCCTGGACGGCGGCCGCGAGGACTGTGATCTCGGCGCGCTGCCCAACACGGCGAGCTGCAACCGCTCCGACGCGGTGAATGCCTCCACCGGCCAGCCGGTGGGCTGCAGGCTCCCCACTTGCGGCGATGGCTTCCACAACCCGCTGGCGCTCACGGGACGCGACAAGAGCTTCAACCTGATCCTGGAGCAGTGTGACGACGGCAACACCAACAACAACGACGGTTGTCTCAACCGCTGCGAGCTCGCCACCTGCGGTGACGGCGTGGTCCAGGCAGGGGTGGAGGACTGCGACGACGGGAACACCATCGAGACCGATTCCTGCCGCAACAACTGCAGCTGGAACCGCTGCGGTGACGGCTCCAGGCTGACCAACGTCAACGACGCGTTGAGCCCTGTCCAGGTGGCCGAGGAGTGCGACGACAACAACACCACCCCTGCAGATGGCTGCAGCGTCATCTGCCGGGTCGAGCTCTGCGGCAACAGCTATCTCGACAGCAACCTCCTCGACGGCGGTTTCGAGGCCTGCGACGACGGCAACACCACCGGTGGCGACCTATGCAGCGCCAACTGCCGCTCGCAGGAGGTCTGCGGCAACGGCATCGTGGACGACGCGGCGCCGTTCGACTTCCCGCCCGGCACCTTCGACGGCGGAGCTGGCGTGGCCACGTCCGACGGTGGCTGGCGCCGGAACAAGGAGAACTGCGACGACGGTGACTTCCTCGTGGGCTCTACGCCCCAGGGCGGAGACGGCTGCAGCGCCATCTGCCAGCGCGAGGAGTGCGGCAACGGGTTCCTCGACATCGACACGCTGCTCAGCGGAGGGTTCCGCGAGCAGTGTGACGACGGCAACACCGTGGCCACCCCCAGCGGCTCGCGCGCCTTCTACGAGCCCACGCTCGACCGCTTCTACACGAGCAGCACCGGCGTCCGGGCGATCTATGACCTGCCGACAAACACCTACTACACCGTGCTCGCGGACGGCGGCACGGAGCCCGTGGATCCGGCGACCCTGACCACCATCCCGCCCGGCTGCGGCCCCTCGTGCCGCTTCGAGATCTGCGGCAACGGCATCCTGGACCCCGGCGAGCAGTGCGACGACGGCAACACCATCCAGGGTGACGGTTGCGACAACAACTGCAACGGGACGGCCTGCGGCAACGGACAGCTCGACCCCGGCCAGGACCCGAACAACCCCACCGAAGAGTGCGACCCCGGTCCGCTCGGCGACAGCCCCACCTGCAACGGCATCAACGCCGGCGGCCGCAAGTGCAAGTACCAGCTGTGCGGGGATGCCTACACCAACGAGGCCATCAGCCCCGCCACCCAGTCGCGCGTGGAGCAGTGCGACCCGGGCCAGGTCGGCGTGAACTCCACGACCTGCACGTCCATCTGCAAGCTGTCCTTCTGCGGCGACCAGTTCGTCAACCCGGTGGCCAACGAGCAGTGTGACCCGGGCCAGAAGCCGGACGGCGGCGGCCTGGATCTCTTCTACTGCAACGGCGCAGACGGCGGGACCGTCCTCTACGGCGACGGCGGCACGGCGGCCTGCAAGGTCGCGCGCTGTGGTGACGGCTACGTGAACGCAGAGGCGGGAGAAGGCTGTGACGCACTGCTCAATGGGAGTGGTGTTCCGCTGCCGCTCCCGTCCAACGGCTGCTCGGCCACCTGCCAGAACGCCGCCTGCGGCGACGGCATCACGGACACCGCGTTCGGCGAGGTCTGCGACCTGGGCACTGGCTCGGACACCTCCATCTGCAACCGCGCCAGCGCCACCAGCGCGGCCACCGGCGGGAACGTGGGCTGCCGCACTCCGGTCTGCGGCGACGGCTACCGCAACACCGCCACCTCCGAGCAGTGCGACGACGGCAACCAGTCCAACTTCGACAGCTGCACCAACACCTGCGCCAACTCGGCTTGCGGCGACGGCTTCGTGAACCTGTTCGCGGGCGGCGGCCTGGAGACGTGCGACGACGGCAACACCACCAACGAGTCCGTGTGCCCGTACGGCGAGACGGCGTGTATCCGCTGCAACGCCACCTGCACGGGCACCCTCACGGAGGCGACGCTTGGGCTCAACGTCTGTGGCGACGGTGTGCAGGACCTGAACAAGGTCAAGCTGGACGGCACCACCTTCTCCGAGGCCTGCGACGACGGGAACACCGACACGTGCGGTGCTTGCAACAGCAGCTGCACCGGGACGAACACGCTGACGGCGTCCACGGGGCAGATCAAGGTCACGTACTCGAGTGTCACCGGCAACACCGTCTACGACGGCGTGGTCATGACCATCCGGGACGGCATTGCGGCTGCCCCGTACGTGTTCGAGTTCGACACCAACTCGAGCGTGACCGCCGGTCGAACCCCCATCACCCTCGCCGGTGGTGACACCTCGGCCAAGAAGATCGGCGACAAGATCGTGGCTGCCATCAACGGGACGGCCGTTGCCATCACGGCGGCCACTGCCACCAACGCCTCGCCCAGCTTCATCACGCTGACGCACGATACTGCCGGGATCCAGGGCAACCAGCTGATCCAGCTGTCCGGCACCACGCCACCGACGGACTTCAGCGTGACCGGCATGGCCAGCGGTACGGGTCGCGACTGCCCGAGCAACACCGGCTGCTTCTCCAACAACGACTGCCGCTACGGCTCCACCTGTCAGATCGTCTCTGGCAGTAAGATCTGCGCGGGGCCGCCCGCCCCGCCGGAGAATGTCCTCGGCACGGTCAGCACACCGGGGGATGATCTCAACGGCCAGGTCCGCGTGGCTTGGAGCGCGGTGCCGGCCAACCAGTCCGGCGGCGCTGTCGTCACGAGCTACTCCGCCTCGGCGACGGACGGCACCAACACCTTCTCGTGCTCGACCTCGGCGACGCCCCCGGCAACCCCTGCCTTGAACTGCGTCATCTCCGGCCTGGCAAACGGCACGACCTACACCCTCACCGTGACGGCAACGAACGTGTACGGCACCTCGGTGGATTCCATCTCCACGACGGCTATCCCACGCACCGTGCCGGGGGCGCCCACCATCTCCAGTGCCCCGAGCGGATCGGACCAGGCGGTCACCGTGACCTGGACGGCGCCGAGCAACGGTGGCAACGCCATCACCTCCTACAAGGCCACGGCGAAGGACGCCTCGAACAACACCTTCTTCTGCGACACCACGGCAACGCCCCCAGCGACCCCGGCGCTGAGCTGCACCATCAGCGGGCTGACCAACGGCACCCCGTACACGGTGACCGTGACCGCGACCAACGCGGCCGGGACGGGCAACAGCTCCTCCCCCTTGACCCCGACGCCGTTCGGCCCACCCTCTGCGCCGCTGAACGTCTCCGTGACCAGCGGCACCAGCGCCCAGCTCGCCGTGACCTGGCAGGCGCCCACCGACAACGGCGGTGCCACCATCACCCGCTACGACGCCTACGCGAAGCAGGGTGGAGTCCAAAGGGGTACGTGCTTCACCACCTCCACCGCGCCGTCCACGCCGACGCTCAACTGCAACATCACCGGGCTCACCAACGGCCAGTCTTACGACGTCACGGTGGTTGCCACCAACGTCCAGTCGAAGGTGGGGGCGACCTCCGCGGCTGTGACGAAGGTGGTGGCGACCAAGCCGGGCGCGCCCACGCTCAACACGGTGGGCAACGGTACCAGCCTGACGCTCTCCCCGTCGTGGACTGCCAGCGCCAACACCGGAGGCCCCGCGCTCTTGTCGTTTACCGCCTACGCGAAGCAGGGCGGGGTGGAGAAGGGGAGCTGCACCACGCCGGACGGCACCACGCTCACCTGCAACATCACGCCGCTCGTGGACGGTGAGTCTTACGATGTCACGGTCATCGCCACCAACGCCGAGGGGTACGCGAGCGATCCGTCCAACTCGGTCGCGAAGATCCCCGCCTCGGGCCCGACCGCGCCCACCCTGACGAGCGTCACGAACGGCACGAGCCTGAAGCTGACGGCGAACTGGAACGCCCCGTCCTCCACGGGTGGCTCGAGCATCAGCTCCTACACCGCGTACGCGAAGCAAGGGGGCGTCCAGAAGGGCAGCTGCACCACCCCGAACGGAACCACGTTGACGTGCGACATCGGCGGCCTGCTGGACGGCGAGACCTACGCCGTGACGGTCACCGCGACGAGCGCCGCAGGCCTGACGAGCGTGGAGTCCAACAGCCTCTCCAAGATGACCGGCACGCAGCCCGGCGCACCGAGCCTCACCACGGTGACCAACGGGACTTCCCAGCGGCTCGTGCCCACCTGGACTGCTCCCGCCAACACCGGTGGATCGTCCGTCAGCTTCTACACGGCGTACGCCAAGCAGGGGTCCACCACCATCCAGCTCTGCAACACGCCCAATGGCAGCACACTGACGTGCAACATCGACAACCTGGCGGATGGCCAGACCTACACGGTCACTGTGACCGCCACGAACCAGGCCGGCATCGAGGGCGTTGTCTCCAACAGCATCAACAAGATCCCGGGCACCGCGCCCACGGCCCCGGCCATCACGTCCGTGGCCTCGGGCACGAGCGGGCGCCTGACGCCCACCTGGACCGCCCCGTCCAGCGCCGGTGGCTCCTCGCTCTCCTACACCGCGTATGCCCGCCAGGTTGGAACCACGGTCGGCTCCTGCACGACCTCGAGCCTGTCCTGCAACATCGATTCGCTCACCGATGGCGAGAGTTACACCGTGACGGTGATGGCCACGAATGCAGCCGGCCTCGATGGGCCCGAGTCCGTGGCCGTTACGAAGGTGCCGGGTACCACGCCCAACGCTCCCACGAACGTGTCTGCTCCGTCCGGGGCCAACGGCCAGGTGGTGCTCACCTGGGCTGCGCCCACCAACACGGGAGGCGCCTCCATCACCTCCTATGACGCGGTGGTGAAGGACGGCAGCAGCAACACCGCCGGCACCTGCAGTGTGAACGGAAGTACCTTCACCTGCACCATCGGCAGCCTCAACAACGGCACCGAGTACACGGTGACCCTGACCGCCACCAACGCGGCCGGGCTGACGAGTGCGGCGACCGCCGCGGCGACGTTCACGCCGTTCAAGGTGCCGGACGCGCCCAGCATCACCAGCACCGTCCACGGCGACACCGAGGTTGCCGTGGACTGGGATGCACCTGCCAGCGACGGCGGCGCCACCATCACCGGCTACACGGTCACGGCCACTGCGACCGGCCAGACCACGCGGACCTGCACCACGACGTCCGTGGCCCCTGCCACGCCGAACAAGTTCTGCACCGTGACCAACCTCGTCAACGGCGTCACGTACACCTTCAAGGTCTCTGCGACGAACGCCGCGGGCACGGGGGCGGACAGCGCCGGAGTGACGGCGACGCCGTCCCGGCTGCCAGACGTCCCGAGCATCTCCGCGGCCACGCCCGGCAACGGCCAGGTGCAGCTCGCCTGGGCCGTGACGGACAACGGCGGGGCGACGATCACCGACTACGTCATCGAGCGCTCGAGCGACAACGGGGCGAACTGGACCGTCGTCAACGACGGGACCAGCGCCGCCACCAGCTACGCGGTGACGGACCTGACCAACGGCCAGGAGTACGCGTTCCGCGTGTCTGCCACGAACCTGAACGGGACCACCACGCCGTCCGATCCGGCGGTTGCCACGCCGCGCACGGTTCCCACCGCGCCACAGAACGTGGTTGCCACCAGCGGTCAGGACAAGAAGACCGACGTGAGCTGGAGCGCCCCCACCAGCGACGGCAGTGCCGCCATCACGGCGTACACCGTGACGGCCACGGCCGCGGGCCAGCAGACCCGCACCTGCACCACGACCTCCGTTGCCCCCGCCACGCCCGCCACCTCGTGCTCGGTGCTCAACCTGGTCAACGCCGTCACCTACGAAGTTCGGGTGGTCGCGACGAACGTGGCGGGTGACTCGCCGCAGTCGCCGGCCGGCGTCACCGCGAAGCCGGACAAGGTCCCGCCGGCTCCCGGCACCCCCTCCGCGTTGGCCCGCCGCGCTCCCGGCAACTTCTACGCCACCGTCAGCTGGACGGCCCCCGCCGGCTCGGACTTCAGCCCTGTCGACTACTACGAGCTCGAGGCCTCCCTCGCTGCCTCGGGCACCGCCTCCCCTCCTGCGCGCTCGGGGGCGGCCATGGCGACCGTGGGCCTCTCCGCGCTCTTGTTTGGCGGCCACGACGGGACGTCCACGTTGGGGGACACCTGGGAGTACAACAAGAACACGCTCACCTGGACGCAGCTCGCAGCTGACCCCAACGCGCCGACGGCACGCTCCGGAGCCGCGATGGCCGGGGTAGGGAGCGAGGCCTACCTGTTTGGCGGCGCCGAGGGCTCGTCGCTCAAGGGAGACCTCTACAAGTGGAGCGCCACCGGCTGGAGCCAGGTCACGGCCAACCCGGATCCCGTCCACGGCCTCCCCGTGGCGCGATCCGACCACGCCATGGTCGAGTTCAACAACAATCTCGTCCTGTTCGGCGGCACGGACGGGACCAACGACCTGGACGACACGTGGACCTACGACACGACGGCCAACGCCTGGACGAAGAGGACGCCGGGAACAGTGCCGCCCGCGCGGCGCCTGCACGCCCTGGCCACCTACACCCATGCCAGCGTTACCAAGACGCTGCTGTTCGGCGGCCTCGTCGGCGGGGCTGCGGACAACGGCATGTACGAGTGGGACGGTACCGACTGGACCCTCATCCCGGTTGCTTCCCGTCCCGACGCGCGCAGTGCGCACTCCATGGTGTCCACGGGAGGCGGCGTCCTGCTCTTCGGAGGTCTGCTCGGAACCGGGCTTCGTACCGGGTCTACGCACCAGTGGGATGGAGCCTTCTGGTCCATCCCTGCAGGCAGCACCACGCTGCCGGCCCGGTCCCTGGCGGCTGCCGCGGCTCCCGGCAACGTCCCAGTCGTGTTCGGCGGCACCACGGACACCGGGGAGCGGCTGCGGGACACGTATGACAACAACGGCGGCTGGCGCCAGGTTGCCAGCTCGCAGAAGGTCCTCGTCGCTGCCGGGACCTCCGCGGACGTGAACAACCTCGCGGCCGGGAACAGCTACGTCTTCCGGGTCCGCGCCCACAACGACATGGGAGTCGGGGCCTACTCCGGGCTCTCCGAGAGCCTCAAGGTCGGCACGCCGCTCCCGCCCACGGTCCTCACCTGCCAGGGCAACCAGGACGGCAAGGTCCCGCTGACGTGGGATGACGCCACGCAGGACCCCGGCAACTCCATCACGCACTACCTGATCCAGTTCTCGTCGGACAACGGCGCCACCTGGACGGACTACTCGCCGGAGATCCTTGCGCCCGTCTCGCCGATGGTCGGCGCCACCTACACGGTGGACGATGCCCCCTCCACCCAGCTCACCAACGGAACGACCTACCTGTTCCGCATGGCGGGCCGGAACGGGGCGGGGCTGGGGCCGTTCAAGCAGGCCGCTTCCTCCTGCACGCCGGACATCAACCCGGCGGCTCCGTCTGCGCCGACCGTCGTGGACTTGGAGAACGACAAGAAGATCCGCGTCACCTGGAGCGCGCCGAGTCCCAGCTGCTCGGATGCCAGCACCGCCTGCTCGGCCATCACGTCGTACCGCGTGTCGTACCGGCCCGCGGGGGGCGGGGCGGTGATCGGCACCTTCACCGGCACCACCCCGCTTGACGTGACGGTGGCGAACAACGGCGTCAGCTACGAGTTCTTCGTCGAGGCGGCCAACGGCGTGGGCGTGACGAACTGGAGCGATCCGTCCGCCGCGTCGTCCGCGGTGGCGGCCACCTACTCGCCCAGCAAGCCGGGCACGCCCACGGGTACTCCGGGCAACCAGGTGGTCACGCTCAACTGGAACGCGCCCAACACCAACAACGGCTCGGCCATCACCGGCTACACGGTGGAGCAGTCCAGCGATGATGGTGCCACCTGGGCGGCTGCGACCACGACCGGAATCGCCGACCCGCTCTCGACGACCCTGACCACGGACGTCACGGGCCTTGCCAACGGAACGGCGTACCGTTTCCGCGTGACGGCGGTGAACCCGGTGAACGCGGCCACGCCTTCCAAGGGCCAGCCGTCCGATCAGTCTTCGGCGTACACCCCGCGGACCTTCCCCGGCACGCCGGGCCAGCTGACCGGGACGCCTGGCAATCAGCAGGTGGTACTCACCTGGGACGCCCCGGCGTCCAACGGGGGTGAAGCCATCACGGACTACCTGGTGCAGTACAGCAGCGACAGCGGAAGCACGTGGGCCACTGCCAAGGTCTCGGGGAGCACGGTGACCCGGACTGCGCTCGCCAACCCGGCGGCAGCGAGCCTCTCCGCCACGCTCTCGGGCCTGGCAAATGGGACCCCCTACGTCTTCCGCGTCACGGGCGTAAACCCTGCCAACGACAACGCGCTGCTGGTTGCCGAGCAGGCGGTCAATCCAGGCGTCAACGGCAACCCGTCCACGGCCTCGGCTGCGGTTACCCCGCGGACGGTGCCCCAGGCACCCACCCCCGTGACGACGAAGGTCCGCGGCGACACGGGCACCACCCTTGCGCCGGTGTCCGGTGAGGTGGAACTCAGTTGGAGCGCGCCGGACAGCGGTGGCGCCCCCATCACCGACTACATTATCCAGTACCGCGTCGACGGTGCGGCCAACTGGACGACCTTCACGGACGCGGTGTCGACGGCGACCGCCGTCAAGGTCACTGGCCTCGTGAACGGCACCCTCTACGACTTCCGCGTGGCGGCCGTGAACGTTGCAGGAACGGGTGGCTACACGGATCCCGCAGTGACTGCGACGCCTCGGACGGTGCCGTCCGCGCCCACTGGCCTGACCGCTGCGGTCATGGGCGAGGCGGGCAGCACGGCCGTGGGTGGCGAGGTGCAGCTCACCTGGCAGGCGCCCAGCGACAACGGCGGGAGCGAGATCACCACGTACATCCTCGAGTACTCCACCGACAACTTCGCCAGCTACACGCCGGTGTCGACGGGTGGAGTGCCGGTGGGGCTCACCTACAAGCTGACGGGCCTGACCAACGGGACTTCTTACTCCTTCAGGGTGTTTGCCCGGAACGCTGCGAACCCGACCGGCCTGGGCGCGGGCAACCTGCGCTCCACCTCGGTGACGGCGACGCCGCGGAGGACGCCGGACGCCCCCCTTTCTCTCTCCGCCTCGGCAGGCTCCAGCTCGGCCCAGCTTTCGTGGTCCATCGCCGCCCCGTTCAACAACGGCGGTTCGGCGCTCACGGACTTCACCATCGTCTTCAAGAAGAACGGTGGCGCTGAGCAGGTCTACGCAGACGGCGTCTCTACCCAGAACACCGCGACCGTCACCGGGCTGGAGCCCGGGGCCAGTTACGAGTTCAAGGTTGCAGCCGTCAACGGTGCGGGCACCGGCAGCTATACGGCGTTTGCCTCGCCCGTCATCCCCTACACGGTCCCGACCAAGCCCCTCGCCGTGGTGGTCACCAACGGCGTGGGTGGCGAGTTGACGGTCAGCTGGACTGCGCCCGCGTCGGACGGCTTCAACGCCATCACGCAGTACACGGCGACGGCCTCTCCGGGAAACAAGACCTGCACCTCGGCCGGCACGAGCTGCGTCATCAGCGGTCTCTCGAATGGCACGGACCAGGCGGTCACCGTGGTGGCAACCAACGCGGCGGGAGATGGCGCTGCGTCCGACTCGGTGACGAAGCGCGTGGGCACCGTCCCCGGCGCTCCCACGCTGAACTCGGTGGGCAACGGCACCAGCCAGACGCTCACGGCGAACTGGACCGCGGGCACGGCCGGGAGCGGCGGGGCGACGACGGGCTACACGGCCACGTTCGTGCCCACTTCGGGGACGACGCTGACCTGCACCTCGGCCGGGACGAGCTGCTCGGTGACCAACGCCGTCAACGGGACGCAGTACACGGTGTCCGTGAAAGCGACCAACGCGGTCGGGGACGGCCCTGACTCCGGCTCCCTCTCGAAGTTCGCGGGAACCTTCCCCGCCGCACCGACGCTGAACTCCGTCGCAAATGGGACGAGCCAGACGCTCACGGCGAACTGGACGGGCGGGAGCGGCGGGAACGGCGGCGGAACCATCACCTACACCGCGACCTTCGTTCCCACCTCCGGCACGACGATCACCTGCACGTCGACCGGGACCAGCTGCTCGGTGAACAACGCAGTCAACGGGACCAGCTACTCCGTGACGGTTGCCGCGGCGAACAACGCGGGCACGGGGAACGCCTCGAGCCCTGCGCAGTCCAAGGTCGCCGGCACGTATCCCAACGCGCCGACCGCCCTGACGCTCACGGCTGGGCCTGCCAGTCCGCACACGGGGCCGGGCAGCGGGAAGCTCGCGGCTTCCTGGACCGCGCCGAGCGCGCCTGGGCTTGGCTTCACCGCGGCGAACCTGACCTACACCGCCATCGTGACCAACACGTCATCGGGTGCGACGGTGACGACCACCGGTTGCTCGGGAGTGAGCACGACCAGCTGCACGATCTCCGGCCTGACGGACGGGACGAATTACACGGTGAAGATCCAGGCCACCAACGCGGCCGGGACGGACAACGTCACCTCGGTGTCCTCGGGCGTGACCGAGACGCCGTTCACGTTCCCCGGCGCCCCCACGAACGTGTTCGTGTCGGATATCACGAGCGCCACGGCCCAGGTCGTGACCTGGACGGCCCCGACGTCCGACGGCGGAAAAGCCGTGACCAACTACTTTGTGCAGCGGAGCAACGCGACGGGTAGCGGGTTCGCGGCGTCGTGCAACACGACGACGAACTCCTGCACTGCGACCGTCCCGGCAACGTTGGCGACGGCCAACTACTACCGGGTGTGTGCCAGCAACGTGGCTGGTAACCAGAATGCCTGCAGCGCGTGGAGCACCGTCACCGTCAACTACCCGTCGGGATCACCGGGGGCACCGAGGAATGTTGCGATCACAGGAGTTACCTCTACCGCCATCACGGTCAGCTACACGGCTCCCGCGTACAGCGCTTCGACGGTCACGAGGTACTACGTGGAGCGCGCGACCAATCCCACCTTCACGTCGGGAGCATCCACGGTGAACGCCAACTCTTTGAGCCAGACGCACTCAAGCTTGGTGGCTGGTACTCTCTATTATTTCCGCGTCTATGCACAGAACACGCAGGGATTCGGAGCCTACTCGGCGACCGTCAGCATGAAGGCAGGTGCTCCCACGGGACCCAGCAATGTGCAAGCCGCGGGCGTTGCGGGAAACACGGTGGAGGGTCAGCTCGGTGTGTCGTGGACGGCTTCAGCCTCGACCAACGGCGGCGGCACCATCACCTACACCGTCCGGGCTTATACGGGCACGGCGCCGAACCTCGTGGAACAGGGCACCTTCTGTCAGACCACGACCACCAGCTGCAATCTGACGGGGCTCGTCGACGGGACCGCCTACACGGTCAAGGTCGTGCCTTCCAACACCCGTGGTGACGGCATCGAGGGTTCGGCGACACTGAAGCCCTGGAGTGTCCCGTCCGCGACGGTACTGAACTTGACTGCCGTCAGACCGTCGAACGACAACGCCTACATCTTCTTTGACCTGCCCGCGACGGGAACGGGCGGTTTCGATGCCGCCCAGTTCATCGTCCAGTTCAGCGAGGACGCCGCAGCGTATGTGCAGCTTTCCACGCAGCCGACAGTCACGTACTCCACCGTCAACGGGCTCACGAGGGTGACCACGAACAACCTCTCGGACACCTCCAACAAGACCTACCAATACAAAGTCATCCTCAAGAACGCTGCGGGCACCGGGCCGACCAGTGCTGCCTCCGGCTGTGACCAGGCACAGACCTGGTGCAACGGGGACGGCTCGGTGAACCTGTAGGAGCCTTCTGTTAGCCCGCCCAGGTGATGGTCCACTCGGTGGTGTCCCCACCGAGTGGCACCTCCACGGTGGCGCCCACCTTCTTCCCCATCAGCGCGCGGCCGAAAGGGGACACCGGTGTCACCACCTGGATGATGCCGTCCCCGTCTGGGCCGGTGAGCTCCTCGCCCCCGCACACCGGCGCGAGGAACAGCGTCTTCCCTGTCTCGCCGTCCTCCACCTCCACGAGCGCCCCGAGGCCGATGGGCTGGCCCTTCACGTGCGGCCGGGGATGGAACGCGTCCAACGCGTCCAGCTGCGCCCGGACCGCTTCACTGCGCTGCTGTTGGCCACGCGCCAGGTTCACGGCTCGGGCAGCGCCGCTCCGGGCGTCCTCGCTCGCCTCGCGGGACGCGGCGTGGGTGGACTGGAGGGCGGCGCGGAGGCGCTCGCCGAGCTGTCGCAGCAGGAAGGTCTTGTCCATGGCGCTACAGGCTAGGAGCAGCCCCGTCGCGGGCAAGATCCATCACGCGCCGCCGCGTGGATCTCTCCCTCGGGCCGGGCTCTAATCCCTCTCCCGTTGCGCGCCCTGTCCCTCACGTTCGCACTGCTCGCCGCTTCGCCCGCCGCCGCGCAGGGCGTGGGGCGCTTCATCGAGGCCGGGGGGAGCGGCGACGCCGAGCCCACCTTCGCGGGCTTCGACCTGGGGCTCACCGTCTTCAACTCCTCGGGCGTCTACTTCGGCCCCGAGGGCTACACGAACAGCTTCACGCTCTGGCTCGAGCCGTCCTACGCGCTCGGCAAGCGCCACCTCGGTGGGACGTGGGCGGAGCCGCTGTCACTCGTGCTGCGCCTCCCGCTCGAGTTCGAGTTGCTCGGCAACGACGCGCGGTTCCGCGGGACCGGCGTGGCAAGCTCCTCCCTGCTCTCCGCCCCCGAGCAGGTACCGATGCGCGCAGCCACCCAGCCCTCGGCCGTTCCCTTCGGACAGGTTGAAGGGGCCGCGAGGCAGCCGTGGCTCCTCTCTGACGCCTGGCTCTCGCTCGTCCACCCGAAGGTGCTGCACCTGCTCGGCACGGACGTGGGGGCGAGCCTCCGCCTCGTGCTCCCCACCTCGGCCGCGAGCCGCAACGCGACGCTGGTGGCCGCCCCCTCGCTCGGCGCCTTCGCGGACTGGGAGTTCGGCCCGTTCACCGTCGGCTACGCGCTCCGCGGGGTGAAGTACTTGAACGTCCTTGCGAGCGCGCCCATCAACGGGAGCACCGGGACGGTGGTCGTCAACGGCAAGCCCGAGCCCACGTGGCGTCCCGAGTCCACGGGGACGCCCAACCCGTCCTGGGCCATCTTCCACGGCCTGTCCGCGGGCTGGACGCTGCCGCACGATCTCTCGCTCGGCCTCATGTACTTCCTGTTCCACACCGCGCCCGAGCCGCTGTCCGGCTGCGGCGTGCCGGGCGTGCCGCTCTCCAACGTGTGCGCGGACGGGGCAGCGCTGGGGGATGTTCGTCCCGGCGCGCTGCACTCCGACCAGTGGTTCCTCGCCTCGGTGGACTGGTCCCCGTCGTTCTGGTCGCTCTCGCTCGGGCTCTCCACGGACCGCCCGTGGCTCGGCGAGGACGGCAAGCCGCAGCAGCCGTTCTTCGCCATGGACCGCAGCAACGGCACCACCGTCTACGTCAGCTTCCACGCCACGGCCGAGGGACTCGCCGGGGCGCTCCGTTCGAAGGGCCCCACGCCATGATGACACCCCGACTCCCCGCGCTCTTGCTGTTGCTGCTTGCCGCCGCGTGCGCAGCGCCCGTCGCCCCGCGAAGCACCGTGCAGGCGGACGCGCTCGCGAAGGAGGATCTCTCCGGCACCTGGTACTTCCGCCAGACCGTGGTGGGCGTGCCGTTCCAGGCGGGCTTCACCTTCGTGGGCGAGCAGGGGGACGGGGAGCTCGAGAAGATCCGCTGGGACATCCAGGAGGAGTTCCTGGTGGCCCGGCGCGCGTACGAGACGGTGCGCGGCACCGAGTCAGGCAGCCCGGAGGGAGAGCGCAACGCCGCGGGCGAGTACCTCGGAGCACCGGTGGCGGCGTTCAAGGTGAAGAGCCACTTCGACATCGTCCGCGAGTACAACCCGTCCACCGGCGAGGAGTACGACAAGGTCATCGAGAGCCAGGAGCGCAAGTGGTTCGACCGGCGCTTCCTCCGCGTGGACTGGAGCCAGAACCTGGTGGGCAGCTTCCAGTTCCTCGCGGACTGGAGCGGCGACGGCGTGCAGACGCTCCGGCAGGAGCCTACGCCGTACTACGTGAGCGATCCGAAGGACCCGGACGCCTTCCGCGTGGAGCGCCCCTCAGAAGACGCGCCGGCGGACTACCTCGAGGTGACGCAGAAGATCGCCGCGAGCCCCGAGATGGTGACGTTCGAGGACGGCAGCCGCTGGCCCATCTGCTTCCTCGAGTACGCCACGGCTGACTGCAGCGCACAGGAGATCCGCGTGCGCAACAGCTTCCTGCGCGCCACGCCCCGCGAATACGAGCCGCGTGCCTACTCGGACAAGGACATGGAGCGCTTCGGCTTCTTCACCACCGAGCGCAAGTCCTACAACCGCCAGTACGGACTCACCGAGAGCGGGCGGGTTCGGCTCCTCAACCGCCACGACATCTGGCGGAAGTCGATGTCGGACACGGTCTGCGTTCAGGACCTGGACTGCGGCCCCGCCCAACCGGGCGTGCGGTGCGTGCGCGAGCACCCCGCGGCGCCCTTTGATGCGCAGGTCGGCGCGCAATCTGGCCTCTGCTCGCTGCCCTACGCGGTGCGAAACCTGGAAGATCCCGGCAACCCGCAGAGCCGGGATCTCGGGCCGCGCATCATCGCGTACCACCTGACCGAGAACTTCCCGGAAGATCTCAAGGGCGCTGCACTCGAGGTGGGGCGGCAGTACGACGAGCTCTTCCGCTCGGTCTACCGCGGTGCGACGGGACGCGAAGCGCCGGGGCCGCTCTTCGTCCTGTGCTCCAACAACCCGGTCGTATCCGGAGACCCAGCGGCGTGTGGCCCCGTGGGGAC
>JBDLRJ010000383.1:0-4853 GCA_039800145.1 Pseudomonadota bacterium
TCGGTGAGCCGGAGGCACGCCGAGGTCGCCCGCGTGGGCAACAACTACACCGTCACCGATCTCGGGAGCGCCAACGGCACCCACCTGAACGGTGAGCCGCTCGCCCCCAACGAGCCGGCACCCCTCCAGTCCGGGGACAGCATCCAGTTCGGCGTGGTGGAGCTGGTGTTTGATGCGGGCGAGCAGGCAGCGCTCGCGCCGGCGGGTGCACGGGGTGGGAAGTCCCTCGGGCCTGCGGGCGGGGGGCGGGCGCCTCCGCAGCGGGGTTCGGCCGGCGGCGGAATGGACGGGCGGAAGAAGAAGCTCGTGATCGCCGGTGGGGCCGTGGTCGCGCTGCTGCTCGTGGGCGTGGTGATCAAGGCCTCGTCCGGGGAGGACGCCCCTCCTGCCCAACCCACGCTGCAGGCCAACGCCGGGACCGGGGGGGGGGAGGAGCCCGTGGCCCAGGATCTGAGCGCCCTGCTGTCCGAGTGCCGCACGTACTCGGCGCTGGACAGCGTGGTGGAGCCCAACTGGGCGCGCGCCGAGAAGGCCTGTGCGAAGGTGCTCGAACAGGAGCCCATCCACGCGGAGGCGCTCTCGCTCGCGAAGCGGATCCGGATCGAGAAAGACGCGGTGGAGATCTACCGGCAGGCGGAGAAGGAACTCCGACTGGGGCGCGAGGAGGACGCGTTGGTGCGCTTCGGTACGCTCCCGTCGGACTCCGGGTACTACCGGAAGGCGCGCCCGCGGGTCCGCGAGACCATCGACAAGCTGAAGAAGTCGCTCGGCGACGACTGCATGGCGAAGGTGCGTGACCGGGCGCTGTCCTCGGCACTCCCCCGGTGCGAGCTCTTCATGCAGTTCACCTGCTGCGATCTCGGCGAGGAATTCCTGACGCCTCCGCCGGGCTCGAAGGTGGCACTGGACGGCGGCGGGCGGAACGCGTGGCGCCCGAGCACTTCCGTCTACGAGGGGAAGGTCTACACGGCCTACATGCGTGCGAAGCTGCACGACCGCCCGTCCGAGAGCCCCATCTACGCCTGCGGTGGTTCCCGCATCTTCTGCTCGTACGAGCAGAAGCTGGCCGACCCGCGGCAAGAAGTCATGGAGTACGCCCGGCGCCGTTATTCCGAGAAGACCTTCCAGGACGCGCTCGTGTCCTACTGGAAGGGGAACGCGGGCGAGGCGGTGGTGAAGCTGCAGAAGCTCCGCGAGAACCGGGACAAGGCCCTGCTGCACGCGGAGGCAGACGCGCTCCGGAAGGACGTGGAGAACGTCGCCAACCTGTACAAGACGGGCGGGACGGCCCTGCAGAAGCTGAACGTCCAGGACGCGGACGTCGTGTTCACCGAGGCCCTGGAGTTGGACCAGCGGATCATGCAGGAGATGACCCTGAAGCGGCCGTCGTCCTTCCGGGTCAACATCCAGAAGGACATGGCGCTCGCGGCCATGCAGGCAGGCCGCATGCTCGCCAACCAGCGGCAGGACGAGCGGCGCGCGTGCCAGCTGTTCCGGCTCGGGATGAAGTACTCCAAGTCGGAGCTGGATCTCCTCACCATGGCCGCCCGCTGTTCCGAGCGGTCCGGTATCCTCCGGAACACGGGCGACTGCGAGCAGCTGGAGCTCGCCGAGGCCATTGCCATGGACGGGGACGGGAACAAGGAGAAGATCGCGGCACGCAAGGCCGAGCTGGGCTGCAAGTAACCCATGGGCTCTCCCGGGCACTCCAGCGGCCGGCCGGTGCTGACGCTGATCGACGCGTCCGGCTTCATCTTCCGGGCGTACCACGCCATCCAGCACCTCTCCACGTCCCGCGGCGTGCCCACGAACGCGGTGTACGGGTTCACGCGCATGCTGCTGAAGGCGCTGCGCGAGTTCGATCCCACGCACGTGGCGCTGGCCTTCGACAAGGAGAGCCGCAAGGGCCGCCAGGCCATCGACCCCACGTACAAGGCGCACCGCGAGGCGCCGCCCGAGGACCTGGTTCCCCAGTTCGCGCTGATCCGCCGCGTGGTGGAGGTGCTGGATCTCCCGGTGCTGGAGTTCGAGGGCTGGGAGGCGGACGACGTCATCGGGACCGTGGCGCACCGCGCGCGCGAGGCGGGCTTCGACGTCTTCGTCATCACCGGGGACAAGGACTTCGTACAGCTGCTGGACGAGGGGGTCCGCCTGTACGATCCCATGCACGACCGGCACACCGGCCCGGCGGAGGCCGAGGCCCGCTACGGCATCCCTCCCTCGCAGATGCGGGATTACCTCGCGCTCGTCGGCGACGCGGTGGACAACGTGGCCAAGGTCCCGGGCGTGGGGCCCAAGACCGCGGTGGAGCTGCTCAAGCAGTTCGGCAGCGTGGCCGGGCTGATCGCGCGGGTGGACGAGGTGCAGAAGCCGAAGCTGCGCGAGGCGATCCGCTCCCACGCGGAGCAGCTGCAGCGCGCGCTGCAGCTGGTGTCCTTCCGCCTGGATCTCCCGCTCGACGTGGAGGTGAAGGCGCTGGCGCGGCGCCCCATCCGGCAGGCGGAGGCACGCGCCCTCTTCGGGGAACTGGAGTTCTTCCGGCTTTTGCAGGAGATGCCGGCGGAGGGCGGGGACACCGGCGCCGCGGCCGGGGCGCCCGTCTCCGCCGCGGTCGCACCCGCCTCGCCCACGCAGCTTGTGCTGGAACGGGCACAGCTGCAGGCCGTGGCGGCAGCCGTCCGGGAGTCGGGGCGCGTGGGGCTCTACGCCGCGTACGCGGGGCTGCCGCTCACGTCACCCCTGGTGGGGCTCGGCGTGGCACTCCCCGGTGGGGCCACGCACTACGTGCCGCTCCGCCATGCCTACCTCGGCGTCCCCCGCCAGCTCGGCGAAGACACGCTGCGGGAGCTGCTCGGCCCCGTTCTGGCGGACCCGGCCGTGGAGAAGGCCGGCCACGACCTCAAGTCCCTCACGCTGCTGCTCTCCGGTGCCGGCATCCGGCTGGCGGGAGGGACGGGGGACGCTGAGCTCCTCTCGTACCTCTTGAACCCCTCCCGGCGAGAGCACGCGCTGACGGATCTCGCGCGCGAGCGGCTCCAGCGCGAGCTCCCGCACGTTCCCGGGGGCAGCAGCCCGGCGAAGAAGGACCGGCTGCCCGGCGATCTCCCGCTCGAGGAGGCCTCGCCCCTGTACGGCGGTTGCGCCGCGGCGGCGCTGCAGTTGGTGGACGTGCTCTGGCCTGAACTCGAGCGTACCGGCGTGGCGGGCCTCGCGCGCACGCTGGAACTGCCGCTCGTCCCCATCCTCGCCCGGATGGAGCAGGCGGGCATCTCGCTGGACCGCGAGGCGCTGTCCGGGGTTGCGGTGCGCGTGGAGGCGGAGTGCGCGGGCAGGCTCGCGAAGATCGAGTCGCTCGCCGGCCACCCGGTGAACGTGAACAGCCCGCCGCAGCTCGCGGCACTCCTCTTCGAGGAGCTCGGGCTGCCGGTGGTGAAGCGAGGCAAGACCGGCCCCTCCACGGACCAGGAGGTGCTGGAGAAGCTCGCCGAGCTGCACCCGCTGCCGCGCGAGGTGATCGAGTACCGCGCGGTGCAGAAGCTGAAGACGACCTACCTGGACACGTTGCCGCTGCTGCTGGGCGCAGACGGACGGCTCCACACCAGCTTCCACCAGGCGGGAACCGCCACGGGGCGCCTCTCCTCCTCGGATCCGAACCTCCAGAACATCCCCATCCGCACGCCGCTGGGGGCGGAGATCCGGCGCGCCTTCGTGGCACCGGAAGGACACGCGCTGGTGTCCGCGGACTACAGCCAGGTCGAGCTCCGCCTGCTCGCGCACGTCTCCGGTGACGAGGGGCTCATCACCGCATTCCGCGAGGACGCGGACGTCCACGCGCGCACCGCGGCCGAGGTCTTCGGCGTGCCCGAGGCGGAGGTGACCCGGGAGCAGCGCAGCGCCGCCAAGATGGTGAACTTCGGCATCGCCTACGGCCTGTCGGCGCACGGGCTCGCGGCGCGGCTCGGGATAGGGCGGGAGGAGGCGGCAGGCATCATTGACCGCTACTTCCAGCGGTACGGCGGCATCCGGAGGTACCTGGACGAGACGGTGGAGAAGGCCCGCCGGGACGGCTACGTGGAGACGCTGTTCGGCCGGCGCCGGTACATGCCCGAGATCACCAGCCGCAACCGCGCCGCCGCCCAGGCCGCGGAGCGCGCCGCCATCAACATGCCCATCCAGGGGACGGCCGCGGACCTGGTGAAGCTGGCCATGATCCGCGTGGACGCGCAGCTCGCGCAGGCGGGCCTTCGCAGCCGGATGCTCCTGCAGGTGCACGACGAGCTGCTCTTCGAGTCACCGCTGGACGAGGTGGCCGCCGTGGAGGCGCTGGCGCGCGCATGCATGTCGGGGGTGGCGGAGCTGAAGGTGCCCCTCCGCGTGGACGTGGGGCACGGACCGCACTGGGGCGCGGCGCACTGAACGCTGGGCTCAGTGCAGCAGCGTTCCCGGCGGTGGTCCCTCGTCCTCGCCGGGCTCGCGCTGCCCCCCGGTCTCCTCGTCCGGGTCCCCGGGGTACTGCTCGGCGAACGCTGCCGCCGCGCGTGCAAGTTCCTCCGCCTCGAGGATCCTCCGGGCCGCCTCCTCGGCCTGCTCCCGCAGTGCCATCTGCTCCAGCGCGCGCGCGTAGCGCCGCCTCCGGAACATCCAACCGATCACCGTGATCCACGCCGCCACCGCGAGCAGGGTGGTGCTCCCGGCGAGCAGCGGGGTCCACGCGTAGCGGCGGGGGAGGGTGGCGCTCCACTCGTGCCACGCCGTCCCGAGCGACTCGTGGAACGCCTCGATGAAAGCCTCCTCGAACGGCACGCCGCGTCCCACCGCCGCGAAGAGCGCCTCGAAGCCGGAGGGGCCGTGGA
>JBDLRJ010000384.1:0-21975 GCA_039800145.1 Pseudomonadota bacterium
CCTCTCCGGCACGAGCGGGGCGGGCAGCCGGTGCGTCACCCAGTGTTTCAGCGCCCGGGCTGCCTCCGGGTGCAGCGCGCGGGCGAAGGTCCAGCGGTCCAGCAGTTGCAGCAGCCCGCGGATGGCCTTGAGTTCGTCCGCGTCCGTGCCCCTCGGGACGAGGGTGGCGCCGAAGGCGTCCTGGCCTTCCGGGGAGGCGGAGAGCCGCTCGCGCAAGTTCGTCCAACGGGCGCGCGCGGCGGCGCGGCGCGCGGCGTTCTCGGCAGTCTCCTCGGCCGGGTTGGCATAGACGCGCTCGCACTCGAGCAGGGAGAGGACGGCGTGGGCGAGCCCCGCCTCGTCGTCCGCCACGCCCTCGCCGCCGAAGCCCAGGCGGAAGAGCGCCCGGGCGCGGGCGTCCAGGGAGGGGAACTCGGCGGCGGTGGGCCGGTCCGGGGCGCCCTTCTTGTAGACGCGGCGGGTGATGAACTCGCGCTTGAACTCGGCGAGCGGCAGCTCGGCCGTCAGCGCGCGGGCCAGCGCCGCGGCCTCCTGCTCCACGCCGAAGAGCCGCTGCAGGAAGGTGGAGACGTGGGCCGCGAGCCGGATGAGCAGTTCGCTCTCTGCCGGGCCGGTGAGTCCCTGGCCGCCGGCGGCGGTCCACGCGGACCAGGCCTGGTGCAGGGCGGGCTCGTCTGCCTGCACCTGGGCGAAGAAACGCCCGGTCAGCCGGGCGAGCCCGTGGGGGCTGTAGAGATCTTCGAGCGTGAAGCCGGGAATGCCGGGGGTGAAGGCAGGGGCAGCGGAGGGGGCGTGGGCAGGGGAGGCCATGGCGGTGCGGACGGGGAGAAACGGGGAGCGCACCGTCGCATATTTCCCCCGGCCGTTGGAACCGGCGGGCGGGGTGAGGTAGGAGCGCGGCTCGCATGTCCGATTCCGCAATCTCCCTGGTGGGGGTCAGCAAGAGCTTCCGCAAGCAGGCGGTTCGCCGCGAGTACACGACGCTCAAGTCCGAGTTCGTCCGGTGGCTGCGGCGCGAGAAGCAGCCGGACAACCCGTCCACGGTGCTCTCGGTGCTCCGGGACGTGGACCTCGAGATCCCGCGGGGCCGGACGGTGGGGCTGGTGGGGCGCAACGGCTCCGGCAAGAGCACGCTCTTGAAGCTGATGACGGGGATCTATTCCCCCACCCGCGGCAAGGTGTCCGTGCGCGGGCGCGTGTCGGCGCTGCTGGACCTCGGCGCGGGGTTCCACCCGGACTTCACGGGGCGGGAGAACATCTTCATCAACGCCATCATCCTCGGGATGTCGCGGGCGGAGGTGAAGCAGCGGGTCGACGACATCATCGCCTTCTCGGAGCTGGGGGACTTCATCGACCAGCCGGTGCGGACCTACTCGAGCGGGATGTTCATGCGGCTCGCCTTCTCCGTGGCGACGCACGTGGAGCCGGAGATCCTCATCGTGGACGAGATCCTCGCGGTGGGGGACGCGCACTTCAACAAGAAGTCCCTGGGGCGCATGAAGGAGTTCAAGGCGTCCGGGCGGACCATCGTCCTGGTGACGCACGACCTGAACACCGTCCAGGAGTGGTGTGACCACGCGGTGTGGATCGACGGTGGGCGCATCCGCGAGCAGGGCGCGCCGGCGGGCGTGGTGCGCAACTACCGCGCGGCCATCCAGCTGGCGGAGGCGCAGTCCGAGCAGACGGGCCAATCGGCGCTCTCCGCCCCCGGGATCCCGCTGCCGGAGCTGCCCCCGCCGGCGCCACCGCGGGCTGCCGTGGAGCAGCTGGTCCTCAGCGGGGAAGGCGCTGGCGAGGTGGCGCCCGGCGGGCCCGTGGCGGTGTCTGCGGAGGTGACCATCCGGGAGGGCGTGGAGAAGGCGGAGCTGGTGATCTCCGTGCTGCGCTCGGGCCAGGTGCTCTCCGAGGCCCGCGCGCCTGCGCCGGGGCCCGGCCGGTCTCACGTGCGGTGGACCCTGGAGGCGCTCCCGCTCCTCCCGGGGAGGTATGGCCTGCGGGTCAGCGTGGTGGCCGGCGGGGAGACGCTGGCGGCGGAGGAGCTGAAGGGTGGCTGGTCCGTGACCGGCGCCCCGGCAGCCTCGGTGGTGGCGCTCTCCGGGCGATGGAGCGTGGAGCCCGCGGCGGGGGCACGCGCGTCATGAGCGGGGAAGGGTGCGCGAGGTGCGCGGGGATGGAGCGGGCCCTCTCGGAGCGGACCGCGGCGCTGGTGGAAGCGCGGGAGGAAGTGGACGCGCTGCGCCGCGCGCTGGCCGGGCGGGGGCACGAGGAGGTGCCGGCGTACCCCGCGGGGACCACGCCGGGCGCGCCGCCCCTCCGCTACGTGCTCGTGGACGCGGTGCACGTCCGGGTGAAGGCCTCGCTCGGCGTGCTGCGGCGGGTGCTGGGCCGGGACGGCGCGCCGTGACGGTGGACGTGGTCGTCCCGGTCTACCGGGACGTTGCCATGACGGTGGCGTGCGCGCGCTCGGTGCTGGCCCACGGCGGTCCGCGGCTGGGGCGCGTGCTGCTCCTGGACGACGCCTCCCCCGAGCCGGGCATGGCGGAGGCGCTGGCAGGGCTCTCGGCCAGCGAGGCGCGGGTGGAGGTGTTCCGCAACGCCCGGAACCTGGGCTTCGTGCGGACGGCGAACCGGGGCCTCTCGCTCTCGCGCGGGGACGTGGTGCTGCTCAACTCCGACACGAGGGTGACGCCGGGGTGGTTGGACGAACTTGCAGCCGTGGCGGGGCTGTCCGAGCGGGTGGCGGCGGTGGTGCCGCTGTCCAACAACGCGACCCTGTGCGCGGTGCCGGAGTTCTGCGGCGACGCGCGGCCCGAGGAGGTGCCGGTGGAGGCGCTGCGGCTGCAGGAGGCGGAGCCGCGGGTGACCGAGTTGCCCACCGGCGTGGGCTTCTGCCTGTACCTGGCCCGCCGGGCGCTGGAGCTGCTCGGGCCGCTGGACCCGGCCTACGGGCGCGGCTACCACGAGGAGAACGACTGGTGCGCGCGGGCGCGGGGGCGCGGGCTGTCCATTCTCCGCGCGAACCGGGCGCTGGTGTACCACGTGGGCTCGGTGTCGTTCGGCGCCGAGCGCGTGGCGCTGGACCGCTTCAACGCGGAGCGGCTCGTGCGGCGGTACCCGGACTACCTCGAGGCCAACCGCGCGTTCGCGGAAGGGCCCGCGGCGCACGTGGCGGCGCTGAGGGCGGCGTGGCTGCTGGGCCGGCCCCGGCGCGCGTGGCTCCTCGGCGAGCCTCCTGCGCTGGTGGAGGCGCTGCGGGGGCGCGGGTTGGAGGCGAACGCCGGTCTTCCTCCCGCGACCGGGCCCTGGCCGCACGCGTGCCTCGTGGGGCGCCCGGTGACGGACGGGGACACCTTCCGGCGGGTGCTCCGGGCGGGGCACCTCTTCGTCCGTGGCGAGGCGGTGCTGGAGGCGGAGCGGGGGAGCGCGGAGGCGCGGCGGCTCACGCGCGCGCTCGCGGGCGCGGCGCAGGCGGTGACGGTCTCCACGGACGCCGCTGAGGTGGAGCTGCAGCGGCTCGGGCTGCACCTGCCGGGCGCGTGGCTGCGGGTGCCGGGGGCATGTCCCGGGGCACCGGCCGGGGAGGCCGGGGGACGTTTCGTGGCGGCGGTGCAGGGGGACGGGCGCGGGGAACTGGAGCTGCTGTTGCAGGCCTACGCGCTGTTCCGGGCGCGCTGGTCCGGGCCGGGCGAGGCCCCGGGGCTGCTCGTGGGCGGCGCCTCGGAGGGGGCGGAGCGCGTCGCGGGCGTCCAGCGTGCAGCGGGCGCGGTGCCGGTGCGAGGCGCGCTGGGGTTCCTCGCGCCGGTGCCCACCTGGGCGTGGCCGGCCGAGGCGCTGGCGGCCGCGGCGGCGGGGACGGCGGTCATTGCCCCGCGGGCCGGGTGCCTCCCGGAACTGCTCGGGGACGGGGCCGCCTGGACCTCCGGGTGGGGAGCGCCGGCGCTGTCCGAGCAGATGGCGAGGTTGGCGCAGGACGCGGCGGTCCGGCGGGCACTGGCCGAGGCAGGGGCGGTCCGCGCCTGCGCACTGGACGCCGGGGGGGCGGCGGCGCCGTTGGCGGTGGCGTTCGAGCGCGCGGTCCTGGCGCCGGCGGAGGGCCCGTTGTCCCTCCACGCGGGGCTGTGCGCCGGGGGGGCAGGGACGCCGCGCGCTTGAATTCGGTAGCGGCTCAGCTAGGTGCACGGTCCATGGAAACCGTGGAAACCCTCATCGTGGGTGCCGGCATCAGCGGGCTGGCCACCGCGGCGGCGATTGGCCGCGGCGGAGATCTCCTCGTCCTCGAGCGGGACGCGGAGGTGGGCGGCTACTGCAAGACCATCCGGCAGGATGGCTTCACGTGGGACTACTCGGGCCACTTCTTCCACTTCAAGCGTCCGGACATCGAGCAGTGGCTGCGCGAGCGGATGGCGGGGCAGTCCATCCGCAAGGTGGTGAAGAGATCCTCCATCCGGTTCAAGGATGGGTACGTGGACTTCCCGTTCCAGAAGAACATCCACCAGCTGCCGCGCGAGGACTTCGTGGACTGCCTCCACGATCTCTACTTCGCGCGCACGCAGCAGCCGCCGCCGCCCGAGGACAGCTTCCAGCAGATGCTGTACGCGCGATTCGGGAAGGGGATCGCCGAGCGCTTCCTCATTCCCTACAACGAGAAGCTCTACGCCACGGACCTGGACCGGCTGGACCGGGACGCCATGGGGCGCTTCTTCCCGCACGCGGACCTGCCGGACATCATCCGGAACATGAAGGCCCCGGACAACGGGAGCTACAACGCGACGTTCACCTACCCCGAGGGGGGCGCCATCGAGTACGTGAAGGCGCTGCAGCAGGAGCTGGCGCCGGGGAGCCTGCGGCTGTCGGAGGGGCTCGCGGCGGTGGACCTGGAGAAGAAGGTGGCGCGGACCACGGCGGGCCGGGAGATCCGGTTCCGGCACCTGGTCTCGAGCGCGCCCTTCCCGGTGCTGTTGCGGCTGTGCGGCCTGCCGGTGGACGACGCCACGTGGACCTGGAACCAGGTGCTGGTGTTCAACCTGGGCTTTGACCGCAAGGGGCCGCGGGACGTCCACTGGATCTACTACCCGGAGCGCGCGCTGCCGTTCTACCGGGTGGGCTTCTACGACAACATCTTCGACACGGACCGCATGAGCCTCTACGTGGAGCTGGGCTTCGCGCGGGACGCGGAGGTGGACGTGGAGGCGGCGCGCGCGCGGGTGCTGGAGGGGCTCGCGCGGGCCGGGGTGGTGACGGACCAGCGGCTCGTGTCCCAGCACAGCGTGCTGATGAACCCTGCCTACGTGCACATCACGCGGCGCTCGCTCTCGGAGTTCTCGCGGCTCTCCGGGCAGCTCTCCGCCCACGGCGTGCACGCCATCGGCCGCTACGGCGGGTGGACGTACTGCAGCATCGAGGACAACATCGTGGAGGCGCGCACGCTGGCCTCGCGGCTGGGCGTGGCGAAGGCGTGGGGGCTCGCGCCGTGAGCCGGCGGCTGCGCGGCTTCGTCCCGTCGTGGTTCTTCGCCCCGTATGCGGGGTCGGCGGACATGGATCTCTACAAGCGGCTGCTCCACGCCGAGCTGGACTTCGACGTGGTGCAGGTGCGCCAGGGGGCGAAGGATCCGCGCGTGCTGGGGCTGCGGGGGGCGGCCACGTTCCAACGGTTCGAGGTGGAGACGGACCACCGCCAGCCCCGGACGCGGACGGTGCGGGACGACTTCCACCGCGCGGTGATCGGGCGGTTCCAGGCGCAGCCGTCGGGGTACGACTTCCTGCTGTCCCACTCCAACGAGGTGCCGTCGCACGCGGCGGCGCTGGCGTGCAAGCGGCTCGCGCCTGAGCTGCCGTGGGTGGCGTACTTCGGGGACCTGGTGGCGAAGAACCCGTACGTCCGGCACCTGCCGGAGTACCCGCTCAACGACGAGGACTGCCAGACGGAGGCGCTGACGCTCGAGCACGCGGACCTGGTCATCTGCAACAACACCTACCAGCGCGACGCCATGTGCAGCGGGGCGCTGGCGCGGTTCGCGGACAAGGTGCGGGTCATCCCCCACTGCTTCGAGCCGGCGCTGTACCCGGCCGCGCCCCCGCCCATCTCCGGGAGCGGGAAATTCACCTTCATGCACCTCGGCACGCTGTACCAGGTGAAGCGGCGCGCCGAGCCGGTGCTGCAGGCGGTGGAGCGGCTGCTGAGCGTGTACCCGTCGTACGCGGGGCGGTTCGAGGTGATCTTCTACGGCGGCGCGGTGCCCGCGCCGGACCTGCAGGCGTGGTGGTCCATGCGTCACCGGGACCACGTGCGGTTCGAGGGGGCGGTGCCGTACCTGGACAGCCTGGGGCTGATGCAGCAGGCCGGCGCGTTGCTGCTCATCGACGGGATGTTCACCGAGGCGGAGGACGGGGTGGCGGCGAGCCCGTTCCTGCCGGGCAAGCTGCTGGACTACCTCGGCGCGCGCCGGCCGGTGCTGGGGGTGACGATGGCGCGGGGGCCCAGCGCCGACCTGCTGGGGGCACTGGGCCACCTGCACGGCGACGCGCGGCCGGACAAGGTGGCGTGGCTCATGAAGCGGTGCATCGACGGGCGGGTGAGCCCGGACTACGCGCAGCTGGAGCCGTACACGGCGCGCGCCGTGGGGAAGCAGATGGAAGCGGCCATCCGCGAGGTGGTGAAGGCATGAACCCCGTCCTGTCCCTGGTGGTGCCCGTCTACAACCTCGAGCTGTACGTGCAGCGGTGCCTGCAGTCGCTCGTGGACCAGACGCTCGCGGACATCGAGATCCTCGCCGTGGACGACGGCAGCACGGACGACAGCCCGGCGCTCATCGCCGAGTTCGCCGCGCGGGACGGGCGCGTCCGGCACGTGCGCAAGGTGAACGGCGGGCACGGCTCGGCGTGCAACGCGGGGATAGAGCAGGCGCGCGGGAAGTACGTGGTGTTCGTGGACGGGGACGACTGGCTCGAGCCGGACACCTGCGCGTTCATGGTGGAGCGGGCGGAGCAGACCGGCGCGGACCTGGTGATGGGGCAGCTGAAGTACTTCTTCGCGGACGGGCGGACGGACCACCACAACCCGCTGCCGCTGCAGTCCGAGCAGACGCTGGACGGGGCCGGGAAGTCCGAGCTGTTCCGGAACTGGGCAACGCCCAACGCGCGGCTCTACCGGCGGACGATGTTCGAGGACGCGGCGGTCCGCTTCCTGCCGGGGATCATCTTCGCGGACGTGAACTTCTGCCCCAAGTCGTACCTGGCCGCGCAGCGCATCCACTACGTGCCCCGGCCGCTCTACAACTACGATCTCACGCGCCCTACCCAGTCCATGAAGCAGACGGACAAGCGGGTGATGAACGTGGTGCCGTCGCTGCGGGACATGCTGGCCTTCTACCGGGCGAAGGGGGCGTTCGAGCCCTGGCGGGACGAGCTCTGCACGTACACGGTGCGCCACTGCGTCTCGTGGTTCGAGCGGGTGAAGTTGCTCGGGGACATGGACCGCACCGTGGCGCTGCGCGAGTTGATGGCGGTGCTGGATGATCACTTCGGGGACGGCTGGACGGGCGAGCCGCTGGAGACCTTCGCCGGCCGGCGCAAGGCGCTGCTCATCCGGGCCGCGCGGGCGCTGGACTACCGGCCCCTGCCGGCCCTCTGGGAGCTGCCGTCACGCATTGCCGCCGCGGATGACCGCGTGGAGCGCGTGCTGGGCTCTCCCCTGTCCGCGTGGCAGGGAATGAAGCAGCGGGTGAAGTCCCGGCTGTTCTCCGCGTTGTCCGTCTGAGGCGTCCCGTGGCCCCGGCGCTCAGCGTCATCGTTGCCGTCTACAACCTCGAGCGGTACGTGGCCCGGTGCCTCTCGTCCCTGCAGGCCCAGTCCTGCGGCGACCTCGAGGTGGTGGTGGTGGACGACGGGAGCACGGATGGCAGCGAGGCGGCTGCCGCGCCGTTCCTCTCGGACGCACGGTTCCGCTGGGTGCGGCAGGCGAACGGTGGCTACGGCGCGGCACTGGCGCGCGGGCTCTCGGAGGCGCGGGGACGCTGGGTGGCCTTCGTGGACGGGGACGACTTCGTGCCCGCGGCGGGGCTCTCCACGCTGCTCGAGGCGGCGGGGCGCAGCGGGGCGGAGCTGGTGCTGGGCAACCTGAAGTACGAGGCGGGCGCCCCGGGCCACCCCGAGCGGTTCATCCCGCTGGACGCGCCGGGCGAGACGCTGCTCGAGGGGCCGGCGCGGGCGCGGCTGCTGGAGCGCGCCGCCACGCCGTGCGGCCGGCTGTACCTGCGCTCGCTCTTCGACGACCCGGCGCTGAGGATGCGGCCGGGCATCCTGTTCGGCGACGTGGGCTTCGTCCCCAAGACGCTGCAGGCGGCGCGCGCCGTGCACTACGTGCCGGTGGACACCTACCACTACGACGTGGGGCGCCCCGGGCAGTCCATCCAGCAGACGAACGCGCGGGTGCTGGACGTGGTGGCCTCGCTGGACGACATGGTGGACTACTTCGAGCAGCGGGGGGCGCTGGATGCGTGGCGCGCGCCGCTCGAGGCCTACGCGCTCCGGCACGTGCTGTCCTGGCTGGGCAAGGTGCAGCGGCTCGGGGACATGCCGCGGGAGGAGGGGCTCGCGCGGCTCTTCTCGGTGCTGGACCGCCGCTTCGGGGACGGCTGGACGGGCTGGCCGCTGGAGCGGGAGGTGGGGCTGCGGCGCGCGCTGCTGCTGCGCGGGGCCCGGAAGTGGGGCTACCGGCCGCTCGCGGGGATGTGGCGCGCACGCGAGTGGGTGGACGCGGCAGAGGGGCAGCTGCCCCCGGGGCTCAGGGCCGTCCGGGCGTGGGAGCGGCTGGCCTCCACCCTGAGGCACGGCCTGCTGGACCGGCTCACGTTCTAACGGCTAAGAGCCGGGCGGCGTGTCACCCGTCCCCCAGAAGATCCTCGTCGTGCTCGGCACCCGCCCGGAGGGCATCAAGCTCGCCCCGCTCGTCCGCGAGCTGCAGGGGCGTCCCGGGACGTTCGACGTGCGGCTGTGCGTCACCGGCCAGCACCGGCAGATGCTGGAGCCCATCCTCCAGTTCTTCGGCCTGTCGCCGGACCACGATCTCCAGCTGATGAAGCCCGGCCAGACGCTGTTCGACGTCACGGCCGGCGCGCTCAAGGGGCTGGAGGCGGTGCTGGACCAGGTGCAGCCCGCGTGGGTGGTGGTGCAGGGGGACACCACCACGGCACTCGCCGGGGCGCTGGCCGCCTTCTACAAGAAGGTGCGCGTGGCCCACGTGGAGGCGGGGCTCCGTACCGGGGACATGCACTCGCCCTTCCCGGAGGAGGGCAACCGGGTGCTCGTCTCGCGCTTGGCGGACCTGCACTTTGCCCCCACGGAGGGGGCCGCGGCGCACCTCGCGGCAGAGGGCATCCGCGGAGGCGTGCACGTGGTGGGCAACACCGTCATCGACGCGCTGCTCGAGGCGCGGAGGCGCGTGCAGGGCCGCGACGAGGCGTTCTCGGCGGAGTTCCCGCAGCTGCGGGCGGGCCGGAAGCTGGTGCTGGTGACCGGGCACCGGAGGGAGAACTTCGGCGAGCCGTTCGAGAACATCTGCCGCGCGCTGGGGACGCTGGCGGCGCGCTACCCGGACGTGGACTGGCTGTACCCCGTGCACCTGAACCCGAACGTGCGCGAGCCCGTGCACCGGCTGCTCTCGGGGCGGGGCAACGTGCACCTCGTGGAGCCGGTGGCCTACCCGCAGCTGGTGTGGCTGCTCGGCCGCTCTCACCTGGTCCTCACGGACTCGGGCGGCATCCAGGAGGAGGCCCCCACGCTCGGCAAGCCGGTGCTGGTGATGCGCGAGGTGACGGAGCGCCCGGAGGGCATCGCCGCGGGGTGCGCCCGGCTGGTGGGCACGTCCGGGGCGCGCATCGTGGACGGGGTGACGGGGCTGCTCGAGGACCCGGCTGCGTACCAGCGGATGGCGCAGGCGCGGAACCCGTACGGGGACGGGACGTCCTGCCGCGCCATCGCGGACGTGCTGGAGAAGGCGTGATCCTCGTCATCGGCCAGGTGCCCACGCGGGAGAACGCGCGGGACGGGATGGTGCAGCGCATTGCAGCGGTGGACGCGCTGCTCGCGGGCGAGGAGCGGGTGTACCTGGCGCCGCGGCATGATCCGCTCTCGGTGGCGCCGTTCGAGCTGGAGGCGCCGGGGACCGGCGTGCGCGCGGGCCGTCCCAACCTCTTCAACCGCGGGGACGTGGAGCGGATGGTGGGCCTGGCGCGGCAGGCGCGCGCGGTCTACGTCCACTCGGTGCACTGGGCGCAGCACGTGCTGCCGCTGTACCTGCTCGGCCACGTGGTGACGGATCTCCACGGCGTGGTGCCCGAGGAGCAGCGGATGGTGGGGCAGGGGGAGGAGGCGCTGCAGCTGGAGCGGGTGGAGCGCTTCGTGCTCGAGCACGGGCTGGCCACCGTGGTCGTGAGCGACGCCATGGCGGTGCACCTGCGCGCGAAGTACCCGGGCACCGCGGCCCGGCTGCTGGAGCTCCCCAACCTCTCCCGCCTGCCGGCCCCTGCGCTGCTGGACAAGCCGGCACCGGGCCCGGCCCGGGTGCTCTATGCGGGCGGCACGCACGCCTGGCAGAAGGTGCCCCGGATGCTGGAGGCGCTGCAGCGGCAGCCCGGCGGGTGCGAGGTGGAGTTCCTCACGCCGGACGTGGAGCGGCTGCGCCAGGACGTCCAGGCAGCGGGACTCGAGGGGCGGCTGTCCGTCCGCTCGGTGGCGCCGGCGGAGATGCCGGCGGAGTACGCGCGGGCCCACTTCGGCTTCGTGCTGCGGGACGACCACGTGGTCAACCGCGTGGCCTGTCCCACCAAGCTGCAGGAGTACCTGGCGCACGGCGTGCTGCCCATCGTGGAGAGCCGGTCGCTCGGGGACTTCGAGGCGCTGGGGTACCGCACGGTGGCGGTGGAGCAGTTCGAGCGGGGCGCCCTTCCGCTCGGGGACGAGTGGCGGGAGGCGGTGCTCCAGAACCGGGGCGTGTACGAGGCGTTGCGCGAACGGACGGTGGCGGGCGAGCGGGAGCTCTCGGAGCTCCTCGAGGGGCGCAGGCCTCCCGGTGCGACGCGGCCGGGGGTGGAGGAGGCGGCCCTGCTGCCGCTCTCCCGCACCCTGGACCAGCTGAACCCGCTGCGGGCCGCCCTGGTGCGGTCCCCGCGGGAGCTGGCCGCGCGGTTTGCCCGCAAGCTGGGGCTTTGAGGCCCCTCGCCCAGCGGCTATGAGGGCCCTTGCCCATGTTGCAGAACCTGCGCGAGCTCTACCAATACCGAGCCCTGTTGGCGGCCCTCGTGGGGCGCGAGCTGAGGGCCCGTTACCGAAACTCGGTGTTCGGGTTCCTCTGGACGTTCCTGAACCCCACGCTGCTGATGCTGGTGTACTCGCTGGTGTTCTCGGTGAACCGGCGCACGGACTTCCCGCACTACACGTACTTCATGTTCGTGGGGCTGCTGCCGTGGATCTGCTTCTCCACGTCCGTGATGGGTGGCACCAGCTCGGTGAGTGACCGCCGGGACCTGCTCACCAAGGTCCGCTTCCCGGCGCAGGTGCTGCCGGCGACGGTGGTTTCGGTCAACGCCATCAACTACCTGCTCAGCCTCCCCCTGCTGCTGGTGGCCTCGTGGCTCTCGGACCTGCCGTTCGGGTGGCCGGTGCTGCTCTTCCCGGTGGTGCTGGCGGTCCAGCTGCTCTTCACGCTGTCGGTGTCCTACCTGCTCGCGGCGTTCAACGTGGGCTTCCGGGATCTCCAGTACATCGTCGGCAACGTGATGACGCTTTGGTTCTTCGTGACGCCGGTCGTGTACCGCGCCGCGGACATGCCCACCGGGGCGCGCGAGATCATCCGGTACGCCAACCCCATGAGCACCGTGGTGGTGGCCTACCAGGCCATCTTCTACGAGCGGACGCTGCCGGACTTCGCCTCGCTCGGGGCGCTGCTCGCGCTCTCGCTCGGGCTCTTGTGGGTGGCCGCCGGCGTGTTCGAGCGCAGGCGCGAGGAGTTCGCGGAGACGGTGTGATGCCGGGGAGGCGCGGGCTCAGCCGAGCCGCGTGCCCCACGCCTGCTCGAGCCGCTCCAGCTCTGACGCCGCGGAGACGGCGCCCAGGCGGTTGGAGGCCTCGGCGGCGAGCCTCGCCCCCAGCCCCGGGGACCCGGCGAGCCTCCGCACGGCGGCAGCGAGCGCGCCCGGGAGCGGCGGGCAGGCGAGCGCGGAGACGCCGTCCTCCCACGCCCAGGCCGTGGCGGGGTTGATGTTGGTGACGACCGGGACGCCGGCGCGGGCCAGCTCCGCCGCGCGCGCGGGGAGGGCCTGGCCGACCGTGAGCACGACCGCCGCGTCCAGGCCGTGGAACAGCCTTGCGCGGTCCCGTGGGCCGCCTTCCGAGAGGGGCAGCAGCTCCGCGGGGAGTCCCCACTCGGCGGGAGCGAAGGGCTCTCCGAACGGGACCCTCTCCACGCCCGCGTCCCCGAGCGCCCCCAGCACGGCCACGGCGAGCTCGAAGGGGCCCCCGCGGGAGACGCGGCACTCCACCCCCACGCGGAACGGGCCCGCGGGGCGGGTTGCCGGCGCCCCTCGCACCGGGTGGGCCTGCGCCGCGAACGGGAGGAGCACGTGCGCGGGGCCGGAGAGGAACGGCCGAAGCGCCTGCTCGAGCCCCGGGCCCTCGACGAGGCAGTAAAGGCCCAGCCCCAGGGCTGCGCGCGACAGCCCCGAGAGCGAGCCGGACGGGTAGGCCCGCGACTCGTCGTCCCGGACCCAGTACGCGCAGGCGGTCCCGGCCGGGGCGCCGGCCACGGTGAAGGCGGTGTCCCACGAGGTGGCGAGCCACGCGTCCACGGGGCCCAGCCGCGAGAGGGCCCCCGCGGAGTCCACGGCCGCGGGCGCCGCGCCGAGCCGCTCCCGGAAGGCGCGCGCGGCCGCGGTGCTCGCCCCCTGCACCGCCCAGCGGAGCCCCACGCCGCGCGCGGCCAGCGCCTCCAGCCGCGAGAGCAGCGCATCCAGCTCGGGCTCCCCGGCGTCGTTGCCGGACAGCAGCACGCCGAGGGCCTGGACGCGCGGCGGGAAGCGGGTGGAGGGCGGGACCGGGGGGGCTCGGAATGCCTCGAGGTGCGCCACGAGGTGTCGCTGCCTCGCCGCCCGCCGGGGCTCGGTGGGCGCCCGGCCCTCGGCGACGAGCCCGCGCAGGACCTCGAGCGCGCGCGCTTCCCCGCGGGCGCCGTCCACGCGCAGCGAGCAGTCCGTGCCGGCCAGCGAGAGGTTGGGGTTGTAGAAGGGGTCTCCCGCCTGCAGCCACGGCCGGTAGGCCACGAAGGAGCGCCAGTGGTCCTGGTCCGGGATGGGATCCAGCCTGCGGCTCGCGGACTCGTGGTGCAGCAGCCGCGCGTGGGGCGTGTACACCACGCGGCGGCCCCCTGCTCCCAACCGCAGGCAGAGCTCCACGTCGCTCCCGCACACCTCGAAGCGCTCGTCGAAGCCTCCCACGGCGTCGAACAGGGGGCGGCGGACGGCGAGGCAGGCCCCGGTGACGGCGAGCAGGTTGCGCGCCCAGTAGGCGTGGCCGAAGGGCGTCATCTGCGCCTGGTCCGGGAAGCGCCAGAACGGGTGGCCCGCGAAGCCGTGCAGCCCCAGGACGACGCCGGCGTGCTGGATGGCGCCGTCCGGGAAGAGCAGCAGCGGTCCCACCGCGCCCACGTCCGGGCGCTGGGCCTGGGAGACGAGCTCGTCCAGCCACCCCGGGTCCACCACCTCCACGTCGTTGTTCAGGAACACCAGCAGGTCGCCCCGCGCGTGCCGGGCGCCGAAGTTGTTGATGGCCGAGTAGTTGAAGGGGTGGTTCCACTCGAGCTTGCGGACGCGCGGGTCCTCCAGCCCCTCGAGGAACGCGTGCGTGTCCGGGTGGGTGCTCTGGTTGGAGACCAGCAGCAGCTCGAACCGGCGGTAACGCGTCTGCTGCAAGCTCGTCCAAAGCTGCCCGAGCAGCTCCGGGCGGTCCTTGAAGGGGACCACGAGCGAGACGAGCGGCTCACCCTGCACCGGGTAGCGCACGCGGTAGCCCACGGGCGTCCGGTCCACGCGCGCCCCGGGGGCCACGCGGTCCAGGTGCGCCTGGACGGCGCGCTGGCCTGCGCGCGAGGCGCGGTCGAAGGCGGCCGCGGAGCCCGAGGCAGAGGCGGGGCGGTAACGCCAGTGGTACAGCACCGAGGGGACGTGGTGGATGGCCGAGGTGTGCTCGGAGAGCCGCAGCACCAGGTCGTGGTCCTGCGCGCCGTCCAGGCCGAGCGAGAGGCCGCCCAGCTTCTCGAGCAGCGAGCGCCGCACCACGAGGAGGTGGCAGACGTAGTTCACCGCGCGGAGCAGGTCCGGGGAGAAGCCAGGCTTGAAGAAGGGGCGCTGCCGGTTCCCCTGCTCGTCCGGGCGGTCCTCGTCCGAGTACAGGACGTCCACGCCGGGGTGATCCGCGAGCGCGCACGCCACGGCCGCGAGCGCGTGGCGGTTGAGCGTGTCGTCGTGGTCCAGGAAGGCCACGTACTCGCCGCGCGCGCGCGCGAGTCCCGCGTTGGTGGCCGCGGCGATGCCGGAGGTCCGCGGCAGGTGCACCACGCGGATGCGGCGGTCCCTGCGCGCGAGCCGGTTCAACAGCGGGCGCACGTGGGGCGCCGTGGAGCCGTCGTCCACGAGCAGCAGCTCCCACCCGTTCCACGCCTGGGCGCGGACGGAGGCCACGGCCTCTTCCAGCAGCTGCGCCGGCGTGTCGTGCACCGGTGTCACCACGCTGATGAGGGGGCGGCGGGAGAGTGTCCGGGCGCGCCGGATCACCTGCTCGGCGAAGGGCCGCTCCACCTCCCGCACGTGGCGGGCGTAGTCGAACGCGGGGAGCTCGGCGACGGGGGCGCGGGCCCGCCGCGCGTGCTGCTCGAGCGTGGAAAGTGCCTCGCGGTTGAAGCCCTCCTGCCGGCGGAACAGTTCGCGCCAGAGGGGGCGGAGCGTGCGCACGGGCGAGGCACCCCCGAGTCCTGCCACCGGGTCCACCCGCGCGCGGAGTTGCTCGAGGGCGGTGTCGAGGACCGCCCCCGGGGCCCCGGGCCTGCTCGCGGTGTCCAGCGCATCCGTGAGCGCGGCGTTGAACTCCGCCTGGGCCCGGAGCGCGGGGCGCAGCAGCGGCACGCTCAGCGCCAGGTAGCCCTGCTTCACCGTGCGGACCACGGTGGCCCCGGGGCCCTTGCGGTGGGAGCGGAGCTGGAACTCCAGCGGGTTGCACAGCGGCTCGAGCCGGCGCCGCGCCCAGCCCGGGGAGTCCCCGGCCGGCTCGGGGACGTGGCGGACGAGTCGCTCGAGGACCTCCACCGCCGCGAGGTTGAAGCGCGCCTGCGGCCGCATGAGCTCGATGTGGAGCGGCTCCAGGCGCTCCACGGCCAGCTGCTTCGCCGCGGTGACGAGCGGGCCCACGCCCTTGCGGTGCGAGCGCTGCACGCGGAAACGCAGCACGTCCGCCATCTCGCGCGCGGCGTGCAGCGGGGTGGGGGGCTGCGGCACGGGAGCCGGCAGGGAGGCGCGGAAGGCCTCCACGAGCCGCTCGAGGATGGCGCGGTGTGCCTCGAGCTCCTCGCACGCCCCGGTGCAGGACTCGAGGCGCTCCACCCACTCGCGGTGGACGGCGAGCTGCTCGGCGAGATCTCCCGCGGCCGGCGCGCTCACGGTGTCCCCCCGCCGGTCAGCGCCGCGTGGACGCGGTCCACCTCGGCCTCCCAGCTGGTGCGCTGCAGCCGCTGCACGCCCTCGGCCGCGAGCGCCTGCCTCAGCCCCGCGTCCGTCACCAGGCGGGACAGCGCCGCCTCCACGTGCTCCACGGTGGGCTGGGCGAGGAGGCAGTTGCGCCCGTGCTCGAGCAGCCAGCGGTTGTCCGGGTTGTCGTTGGTGACGAGCCCCACGCCGCTCGCCATCCACTCCAGCGGCAGGTACGACGGGTGCCGGCTGAACATGAAGCACAGCCCCACGTCGCAGCCGCGGTAGAGCGCGCCCGTGCGCGCGTAGCTGAGCACGCCCAGGTTCCGCACCACGCCGCGCACGCCGTGGTCCGCCGGGTTCCAGGCCTCGCCCGCGGAGAGGATCTCCACGCCGTCGCCGTGACGGGCCTTGAGCCGCCGCAGCGCCGCGAGCCCCAGCTCGAAGGCGTTCCGGTTCGTGGTGGGGCGGCCGTAGAAGATGACCCTCAGCGGTCGGCCCTGCGTGCGCGGCCGCTCCGGCGGGTGGAACACGTCCCAGTCCACGGTGGGCTCGAACCAGCAGCCCCGCATGGGGTGGCGCGCGGTGATGGCGTCGTGCAGCCCGCGCGTGTTGAAGATGCCGTACAGCCCGAGCCTGTACGTGTGCTCTGCGAGCAGCGCGTAGGTCCCCGCGGCGTAGAAGAGCGACTCGTCGTCCTGGACGAAGTACGCGAGCGAGCGGGCGTGCGGGTGGCGGGGGACGAGGTAGGCGCTGGTCCACAGCGTGGCCACGGCGAGGTCCGTGGGCGGCAGCTGGTCCACCGCGTCCCAGTCCCGCAGCACGTGGAACTCACCGGGGGGCTCGGGGAAGACCGTGGCGGCGCGCGCCGCGAGCTCGCGCGCCGTCTCGTCGGTGCGCGTGTAGGCCACGAACAGGCTGCGGACGCCGTGGCGTTGCCGGAGCAGGTGGCCGAAGCGGAGCAGCGTGTGCACGCCGCCGAACGGGTGGGAGAAGGCGGGGATGAACCAGGTCACGTGCCGCAGCGGCCCTTGGGTAAAGCGGCCCGCGGCGGTGCGCGCGAGCACCTCGCTGGAGGGCTCGAGCGAGCGTGCCGCCTCCAGCCGCTCGAGGTGCGCGGGGAGCGGGGCGGGCGTGCGCGCCGACCGCGGCAGGAGAAGCTTCTCCACGCGTGCCCGGAGGCCCGGGCGCCCGCCGTGCGCCGGTGCGTTCGCGTCGCGGTGGGACTCGAGCAGCGCGAGCGTGCGGGCGTGGACGTGCGCGTCCGCGGGGGAGCGGGCGAGCAGCTCCCGCTGGGCCTCCACGAGGGCCTCTTCGCTGGGCGCCTCGCCCTCGGCGGACATCCGGGTGCCCCGGATGAGCGACGCGGAGGGCAGGGAGGGGGCGGTTGGAAGGGGGGCAGACAATGTCCAAGACGGGTACGCGACGGGCAGGGCCTGCGTCAACCCGTGGGCGCCGAGGTGCCCGGGGTGGGGAGGTGATAGAGGCACACGGCATGTCCACGCCCGCCGTCCCGAAGCCAGGCGCCGCCCTGGGGCTGCCCTTCGCCGGGGTGGTGGTGCTCTCGGCGGTGGGCCGGATGGTGTTCGTGGCAGCGCTGGGCGGCGGCTTGCCCTACTGGGACCAGTGGGACGCAGAGGGCGCCCACCTGCTGAAGCCCTGGCTCGACGGCACGTGGGAGCCTTCCGCGCTGCTCGCCCCGCACAACGAACACCGCGTGCTGTGGACGAGGCTGGCGGTGCTCGGGCTGTTCGAGGCGAACGGACGGCAATGGGACAACCTCCCCGCGGCGCTCTTCAACGCCGGGCTGGCCGGGGTGCTGTGGGGAGGGCTCTGGGCGGCGGTGGCGCGGGGACTGGGGACGGCGTCGCGCGTGGGGTTGGCAGTGACGGTGCTGGCGATGTCCTGGCTCCCGTTCGGCTGGGAGAATTCCCTCCTCGGGTTCAACACCCATTTCTTCCTGCTCATGCTGGGCGCGCTCGCGCTCACGTGGCTGGCCGCGGGCCAGGAGGACAGGCCCGTTCGCGGCGGTGCAGCCCTCGGGCTCGTCGCCGCGGTCTCGGCGTTCACGATGGCGTCCTCCGTCGTCAGTTGCGTGTCGGCGGCGGGCGTCGTCGCGCTGAGGGTGGCGTGGGGATCATTGAGGATCCGGACCGCGCTGGCGTGGGTGGGGGTACTCGGTGCCGCGGCGTGGATGACGTGGGCCTTCGTTCCCGTCGTTCCCGGACACGCGCCGCTCAAGGCCTCGAGCGCGGCAGAGTGGGCGCTCGCGTTCCGTCGTGCCGCGGCGTGGCCGGCAGAGGGGCCGTGGGGGCTGGGGGCCTTGATGTGGGCGCCTGTGTTGTTGCTGGGCGCGAGGTGTTGGCGTTCGCGGCGCGCGGGGGACGGCGCCCTGCGGGTGCTCGGACTGGCGGCGTGGGTGCTGGGCCAGGCGGCGGCGATGGCCTACGCACGCGGGCATGGCTTCCAGGAGGTGTCCTCCCGGTACACGGACCTGCTGGCGGTCGGGGTGGTGGCCAACCTGGGGGCCGCCTGGAGGCTCTGGGAGGAGGGGGCGAGAGGCACCTGGAGCTGGCTCCCGTTGGCCGGGACGTCGCTCGTGGCCGCGGCGGGGTTGGTGCGGCACGCGCCCGGAGATCTCGCCGCCGCGCGCACGTACGGGCAGACAGGAGAGCGCCACGCGGCGGTCGTCCGGGAGTACCTCCGAACAGGGGACTTCCAGGTGCTCGCGGAGGCAGGGGGCGACCTCCCGTACCCGGACGCAGAGCGGCTGAGGCAGTTGCTCGACACCCCGTCCCTCCGGGGCGTGCTTCCACCCGAGGGCCGCGGCGGGGAGGCAGGCCCGCTGGGGGGGCCGGCCCGCCGCTTCGCCCGAGCCGTCCGCGGCTGGTTCGGGCTGGGGCCGCCGGGGATGGAGGGCCGGCGGAGGTTGCCTGCTGGCGTCTCGTGCGCGCGGGCGGAGGCCGTGGTCATCCCCGCGGGAGGGCAGGTGGAAGGGACGCTGCGGGCGACGCCGGGGGACGAGCTCGTCGGCCTCGAGCTCCTCGTGGGCACGTACGGGGGCAGGGCGGATGGCGCCGTGCGGGCCACCCTGTGCGCCGGCGCGTGCGCCACGGGAGAGGCGCCCCTCGCAGCGGCGGTCGACAACGCCCCGCTGGCCATCCGGTTGCCTGCCCCCGTGGTCGTCCCGCCCGGCGGCATCGTGCGCTACGCGGTGGGGCAACCGGGCTCCGTCCACCATCCCGTTGCCCTGTGGAGCTGCAGAGGTGAGCCGCCGGGCAGCGCCAGCACGCCCCGCCTCTGGTTGTGGGTCGCGGACAGGCCTGCGCTGCCCTGATAAGCACCGTCCCGTGCGCTGCTCGACAATCCCAGTGCCTGTCCCGGACGGTGCGAGTGCGGCCCGCTCGCGCCCCGCCCCTTCGGACCCCGAGGCGGGGAAGGTGCGTGCGTGCCGGGTGCTGGGCGAGCGGGGGCGAGAGGTGGGGCACCGCTGATGGCAACGCGCCTGGGGTTCGAGCCGGTGTCCGGTGCCCGGGAAGCTGCGCCCGGGACGTACGAGGTCCCGCCCGGCGAGCCGTGCACGCTTCGCGTCGTGGGCGCGGAGGCGCACGGAGGTGGATGGCTGCGGCTGTCGCTGAGCCTCGGGGCCGGGAACGAGCTGGCCGTGCCGGTGCTCCGGGCGTGGTGCGAGGGGCGCGACCAGCCCACCGTGGAACGCGTTCCCTGCGTGCTCGGGGCGGAGGCCGGGGTCGACGTCCCGGTGCGCCTCCCGCCGGGAACCCTGCGCGCCGAGCTCGTGCTCCCGCCGCTGGGGAGGCCGGCCCGCCTGGGAGCCCGCTGCCGGGTCCTCGGCGGGAAGGCCGCCGCGGCGTGGATCGCGGGAGCCGTGGCGCCCCACCGCCCGGCGCGGGAGACCATGCGGCTCGGCCTCTCCGCGCTCCCCGCGCTCGTGCAGAAGCGGCGGCGCGCGCACGTCCAGGCGTCGCTCGCGCAGGCGTTGGAGCGGGTGGTGCTCGGCGTGGTGCCCCGGCGGGGAGACACGCTCCGGCCGGGGCTCCTGCCCTCGCGCGGGCTGTCCGCCGGCGGGGGAGGCGGCGCCCCGTGGACCGCCACGGACGAGGATCCCCAGTTCCGGCTGGAGGGGCTCCAGGCCCTTGCCGGGCAGTGGGTCCGCCTCTCGCTGACGCTGCGCCACGCCAACGGAGGTTCCGCCCCCGTCCTCTACTTCGACGCGGGCCACGGGATGTCGGAAGCGGGCGCGGTGCGCCTGCCGCTGCCACGCCCGGGCGCGCCCACGGTGGGGCGGGTGGTGAAGATCCCCGAGGGGCTGCGAACGGCGCGGCTGGATCCCATCTCCAGCCCGGGCCCGTTCGAACTCGAGGGGGTGCAGGTGGAGATCCTGGGCAGCCGCCGCGCAGCGGTGGAGATGCTCGAGCGGGTGCGCGGCGCTGCGGCGCGGGGAGGGCTGCTGCGCGAGGCGTGGCGTGCAGCCGCTCTCGCGCGCATGGGGAAGCCGGAGCCGCTGGAGGCGCTGGCGGCAGTCTACGAGTCGTCCCTGGTGGAGGACGTGGGCGCCTACGCGGAGTGGTGCGAGGCGGCCGAGCCGCCGCGCGCCGAGTGGCCGTCGCTCGCATCCCGCGTGGCGCAGTGGCCTTCGCGGCCGTTCATCTCCGTGCTGGTGCCTGTCTACAACCCCCCGGAGCGCTTCCTGGACGAGGCCATCCGCTCGGTGGCAGAGCAGGTGTACCCGCACTGGGAGCTGTGCCTGGTGGACGACGCGTCCACGGCCCCGCACGTGCGGCGGCTGCTCGGGGAGTGGGCACAGCGGGACGGGCGCATCCGGGTGGAGCACCGTGCGCGCAATGGCCACATCGTGTCGGCGAGCAACGACGCACTCCGCATGGCGAGCGGCACGCACGTGGCGCTCCTGGATCACGACGACCGGTTGCACCCGCTCGCACTGCTGGACGTGGCGGAGGTGCTGGCACAGCAGCCGGAACTCGGGCTGGTCTTCACGGACGAGGACAAGCTGGACGTCTCCGGGCGGCGGTGCAGCCCGTACTTCAAGTGCGCCTTCAATCCGGAGCTGACGCTGGCGCAGAACATGGTGTGCCACCTGGGGGTGTACCGGGCGGACCTGGTGCGGTCCCTGGGCGGGTTCCGCGCGGGTACGGAGGGTTCGCAGGATTGGGACCTGGCGCTGCGCGTGTACGAGCGCGTGGGCGAGCAGGGCATCCACCACCTGCCGCGGGTGCGCTACCACTGGCGGATGCTGCCGGGGAGCACCGCGCTGGACGCGGGGGAGAAGTCCTACGCGGCGGTGGCGGGGCGGAAGGTGGTGGCGGAGCACCTCGCGCGCACGGGGCGGCGCGGGACGGTGGAGCCTGCATCCGAGGCGCCGGCGCTCAACCGCGTGAAGTTCGAGCTGCCCTCGCCGGCGCCACACGTGACGCTGGTCATTCCCACGCGGGACCGGGCGGACCTGCTCCGCACGTGCGTGGAGTCGCTCGTGCAGAAGACGCGTTACCCGTCGTGGGATGCGCTCGTGGTGGACAACGGGACGGTGCAGCCCGAGGCGCTGTCGCTGCTCGCGTCCCTGGACCGGTCAAGGTTCGAGGTGGTGCGCGACGACGCGCCCTTCAACTACTCGGCGCTGAACAACCGCGCGGTGGCGCGGGCGCGCGGGGAGTTCGTCTGCCTGCTCAACAACGACATCGAGGTGCTGACGCCGGGGTGGTTGGAGGAGCTGGTGTCCTGGGCGGTGCAGCCGGGGGTGGGCGCGGTGGGGGCGCGGCTGTGGTACCCGGACGGGCGGCTGCAGCACGGGGGCGTGGTGCTGGGGGTGGGCGGGGTGGCCGGCCACGCGCACAAGTACCTGCCGCGGGGGCGGCCCGGGTACTTCGGCCGGGCGGTGCTGCACCAGTCGTTCAGCGCGGTGACGGCGGCCTGCCTGCTGGTGCGCAAGGCGCACTACGCGCAGGTGGGTGGGCTGGATGAAACGCTCGCGGTGGCGTTCAACGACGTGGACTTCTGCCTGCGGCTCCGCGCGGCGGGGTACCGCAACGTGTGGACGCCCTACGCGGAGCTCGTGCACCACGAGTCCGTCACGCGCGGCCACGAGGACACGCCCGAGAAGAAGGCGCGCTTCGAGCAGGAGCACGCGGTGATGCGCGCGCGCTGGGGCGCGCTGCTGGAGGACGACCCGGCCTACTCGCCGCACCTCTCCCGGACGAGCGAGGGGTTCG
>JBDLRJ010000385.1:0-5305 GCA_039800145.1 Pseudomonadota bacterium
ATGAGCGAGACGGGCGAGGTGCCGCTCGAGCACATGGTGCTGCAGCTGGACGAGGTGCTGATCGCGTCCTCCAACGAGAAGCACCTCGCGGCGTTCAAGGAGCTGCCGGACTTCGCCTCGTTCAAGGGGCGGATGGAGCTGGTGCGCGTGCCGTACCTCCGCCGCTACCGGGCCGAGCAGCAGGTGTACGACGCGGAGATCACCTCCGTGTCCGTGGGCAAGCACGTGGCGCCTCACGCGACCCGCGTGGCCGCGGCGTGGGCGGTGCTCACGCGGCTGAAGAAGCCGCTGCAGGACCGCTACCCGGAGGCGGGGCGCGAACTGGTGGACGGGCTGGCGCCGCTGGAGAAGCTGCACCTGTACGAGGAGGGGGAGACGCCGGGCCGGCTCTCCGTGGCGCAGTCCCGCGAGCTCAAGGGGCTGGTGCAGGCCCTCTACGAGGAGTCGGACGCCTACCCGCACTACGAGGGGCGCTCGGGCGCCTCCGCGCGGGAGATCAAGACGGCGCTCTTCAACGCGGCGCAGTCCCCGAAGCACGCGTGCCTGCACCCGCTCGCGGTGCTCGAGGAGCTCGAGGCGCTCTGCCGGGATCACACCGTGTACGAGTTCCTGCAGCAGGAGGTGGTGGACGGGTACCACGCGCACGAGGCGTTCGTGCGGGAGGTGGAGGCGGAGTACCTGGACACGGTGGACGCGGAGGTGCGCGAGTCCATGGGGCTCATCCGCGAGGCGCAGTACGCGGAGCTCTTCGACCGGTACGTGCAGGCGGTCTCCCACTGGGTGAAGGGGGAGAAGATGCGCAACCGCGTCACCGGCGAAATGGAGAAGCCGGACGAGGGGCGCATGAAGGAACTGGAGGACATCCTCATGCCCCGCTCGGAGGACGCGGGCACGTTCCGGCGCGGCCTCATCACGCAGGTGGGCGCCTTCCGGCTGGATCACCCGGACGCCCCCATGGACTACGCGCGGATCTTCCCGGACGCTTTCCGAAAGCTCCGCGAACACTTCTTCCACGAGCGCAAGCGCGTGCTCGAGCGCAACGCGGCCAACATCCTCGGGTACCTCTCGGACGGGCGGGGCAGCCTGTCCGCGAAGGAGCAGCAGCAGGTGCGCGAGACGCTCTCCACGCTCGCCACGCGGTTCGGTTACTGCGAGTCCTGCGCGCGGGACGCGATCCTGGCGCTGGTGAGACGGCGGTACGCCGGGTAGGCCGGTCCGTGGCAGAGTGCCCGGCCCATGGGACACCGGAGCTCCTGGGACGAGTACTTCATGGGGATTGCACGGCAGGTGGCCACGCGCGCCACGTGTGATCGCAAGCACGTGGGGGCGCTGCTGGTCCGCGACCGCACCATCCTCTCCACCGGCTACAACGGCTCCATCCGCGGGCTGCCCCACTGCGACGACGAGGGGCACATGATGGAGAACGGCCACTGCGTGGCCACGGTGCACGCCGAGGCGAATGCCATCATCCAGGCCGCGAAGAACGGCGTGGGGATAGACGGGGCGACCATCTACATCACCGCGAGCCCGTGCTGGCCGTGCTTCAAGATGATTGCCAACGCGGGGTGCCGCCGGATCGTCTACGGCGAGTTCTACCGGGACCGCCGGGTCTTCGAGTACGCGGAGCGGCTGGGGATCGAGTTGGTGGGGCCGGGCCCCGAGCCGCAAGCCGGTTGAGGGACGCAGCGCTCTGTCTCGCCGCGGACCGGGGCGGCGGCGCCGCGTGTGGCCTGGAACGCTGGGCGGCAGGGGCCGTTTGACCGCCCGCTCGCCCGTCCGTATCTCCGCTTCCGCTGCGCAGCGGCAGCAGCGCGAACGGAGGGGCCCGGTGCGTCAGCAGCAGGGAGTGGAGTCCAGCGGTGAGACGGCGGCAGCGCGCTGGCAGGCGCTGCGGCCGGCGCTGGAGGGCTTCGTGCACGACGCGCGCAACCCGCTCCACGCGCTGATGCTCCAGCTGGAGATCCTCCGCGCCGCGCCCGGCGTCCCCGCGCGCCGCACGGACGAGATGCAGGCGCAGCTCGAGCGGCTGCGGCTGCTCCTGGACGCGCTCGGGGACACGGCGCTGCCGGGGGCATCCGCGGCGTGCCGGCTCGACGAGCGCGTGGAGCGCGCGCTCGCGCTGCTGCGCTGGACGCTGCAACGCCGCGAGGTGGCGTGCCGCGCGCGTCTCCTTCCCACGGAGGTGGCGAGCGACGACGGGGAGTCCCTCGAGTTCCTCGTGGGCCAGGTGCTCTGGCACGCGCTCAGCCGCTGCCCGGCGGGTGGGACGCTGGAGGTGCGCGTGCGGTCCGGGCCCGGCGGGGAGGGGCTCGTCGAAGCCGAGGTGACGTGTGCCGCAGGGGCGGCCGGGGACTGGCGCCGGGCGCCGTTCGCGGCCGCGGCGGAGCGGCTTTCGGGCGCGGCGGAGGTGCGCGGGGCCAGCGCGCGCATCCGCCTGCCCGCCGCGGGGAGGAGCGCGTGAGCGTGGCGCGGATCCTCGTGGTGGACGACGAGGCGGGGGCGCGCGAGGCGGTCGTGGCGCTGCTCGGGCGCTGGGGCTACCAGGCCGAGGGGCTCGCCGAGGGCCAGGCGGCGCTGGCGCGCGCGGCCGAGACGCGCCCGGACCTGGTGCTCTCGGATCTCTCCATGCCGGGCGTGGACGGCCTGATGCTGCTGCGGAACCTGCGCGGGCTGCACCCGGACGCGCCGGTCATCCTCCTGACCGGGCGCGGCACCATCCCGTTGGCCGTGGATGCCCTCCGGGACGGGGCGTGGGACTTCATCGAGAAGCCGGTGGAGCCCCTCCGCCTCAAGCGGGCCGTGGAGCGTGCGCTCGAGCGCCCCTCCGCGCAGCGGGAGGTGCTGGGCCTCCGGCGGCGGCTGAAGCAGCTCGGGCAGGGGGACTTCATCGGGCAGTCGGTGGCCATGCGGCGGCTGTTCGAGCTCATGCAGCGCGTGGCGGCGAGCCGGGCCTCGGTGGCCATCCTGGGAGAATCCGGCACGGGCAAGGAGGTGGTGGCGCGGACCCTTCACCAGCTCTCTCCGAGGCAGCCGCGCCCCTTCGTGGCGATCAACTGCGCGTCCATCCCGGCCACGCTGATCGAGTCCGAGCTGTTCGGCCACGAGCGCGGGGCCTTCACGGGGGCGGACCAGCGGCGGGCCGGCGTGTTCGAGCTGGCACATGGCGGGACGCTGTTCCTGGACGAGGTGGGGGAGATCCCCGTGGAACTGCAGGCGAAGCTGCTGCGGGTGCTCGAGGAGGGGCGGCTGCGGCGGCTCGGTGGGCGGAGCGAGACGGAGGTGGACGTCCGCGTGCTGTGCGCCACCAACCGGGATCTCAAGGCGGAGCTCCGCGCCCAGCGCTTCCGGGAGGATCTCTACTTCCGGCTCAACGTCTTCCAGCTGCAGCTGCCCCCCCTGCGCGACCGGCGCGAGGACATCCCGCTGCTGGTGCAGCACTTCGTGGAGAAATTCGCCCGGGACTCGGGGCGCCCGGTGGCCGGGGTGCAGCCGTCTGCCATGGGGCTGCTGCGCGCGCACGACTGGCCGGGGAACATCCGGGAGCTCCGCAACGCGGTGGAGCGCGCGGTGATCCTGTGCGACGGCGAGTACCTGCTCCCCGAGCACTTTCCCCCGGAACTCCAGGCGGGGACCGCGCCGCACCCCCTCTTCCAGGTGCCGTGGGGGCTGACGCTGGACGTCGTGGAAAAAGCCTACATCCAGGGCTCGCTCGCCCGGCTGGGGAACAACAAGGCGCGCACCGCGGAGGGGCTCGGGGTCAGCGAGAAGACGCTGTACAACAAGCTCCACCGGTACGCCGCGGAGGCCCGCGCGGGGGGGGCGGAGGGGGCCGGTTCGGGGGCTGCCGTGGCCCCCGACGGTCCGTGAAAACCCGCGTCACGGCTTGACTTTTACCTGTCGGAAGAGGGATTCTCCGCCCCCCAGAAAAGGGCGAATACCTCCATGACCGACGGCCACATTCTCCACCTCTTCGGCGGCAAAGGCGGCAGCGGGAAGTCCACGCTGGCGCTCGCGCACGCTGTGAATCTCTCGGAGAGGGCCCCGAAAGAGCGCGTGCTCCTGGTGACGCAGGACGGCTCGGGCGGCCTCTCGGACCTGGTGAAGAAGAAGCTGACGGGCAAGCCTGCGAAGCTGGTACCGGGGAAAGGGGAGGGGGGGCTGTACGGAGCGGTGCTGGATCCGAAGCAGTCTCTGGATCCCTTCCTCAAGGCCTACAAGCCGGCGCTGCTGGCCGCGGCGCAGAAGGGAACGTGGCTCTCCGAGGACGACGTCCGCAAGGTCCTGGAGCCCTCGCTGCTGGGCCTGGAGGAGTTCTGCGGGCTGCTCCACGTGGTGGAGGGGCTCGAGGAGAAGGACTGGGACCGGGTGGTGGTGGACCTGTCGGCCACGCCGCACGCGGTCCGGTTGCTCGAGCAGCCGGCGCAGATCAAGCGGGTGATGGCGCTCGCGCGTGCCCAGACGGTGCGGCGCAAGGACGCGGTGGTGGCCTCCCCGGCGCTGGACGAGGTGAACGCGCGGATCGACAAGCTGCTCGCCGTCCTGAAGGACCCGGCGAAGACCGCCTTCCACCTGGCGGCGCTCGCAGAGCCGGTGCCGGAGGCGCAGACCTTCCGGTCGCTCCTGCCGCAGCTCAAGGACAAGGGCGTGACGCTTTCGTCCGTGGTGGCCACGCAGATCGAAGAGCGGACGGGGTGTCCCACGTGCCTCGGCCGGCGGGGGCTGCAGGTCCCGCACGTCCGGAAGTACCAGTCCATCGACCGCGCGGTGCCGGTGGCGCTGCTCGGGCTGCGGGAGAACCCGCCGCGTGGGCTGGACGGCGTGAAGAAGCTGGCGAAGGAGTGGGCCTCCGGCAAGGAGACGAAGGCGCTGCAGTTCTCCGCGGCGGAGGGGCCGCCGGTGATGGTCCGCGCGCCGTCCATGCCGCCCATTGCCGCGCCCCCGCTGCCCCCCACGCGGCTCATCTTCTTCGTGGGCCAGGGCGGGGTGGGGAAGAGCTCGTGCGCGGCCGCGGCGGCGGTGACGCTGACGGAGAAGGAGGGGCCGGTGCTGCTCATCAGCACGGATCCTTCCCACTCCCTCTCGGACGTGCTGCAGAGCCGCCTCACGGACACCGAGACGCAGGTCAAGGGCACCAAGGGGCTCTACGCGCGGGAGCTGGACACCGCGGCCTGGTTCGCGGCGCTGAAGAAGCGCGTGCGCGAGAAGAGCGAGAAGGTGTTCGAGCCGTCCGGGCGCAACCCGGAGGTCAGCTACGACCGCGAGCTGCTCCGGAACCTGGTGGACGTGGCGCCCGCTGCGCTGGACG
>JBDLRJ010000386.1:0-5034 GCA_039800145.1 Pseudomonadota bacterium
CTCTTGAAGCCGCTGACGAGGACGGTGGTCAGGTCCTCGAGCGTCAGCCCGCACTCCTTGTGCGCGAGCATGAGCTCCCGCGTGACGGTGGTGTCGGTGATGAGCCGGTTGTCGGTGTTGAGGGTCACCCGCAGGCCGTAGTCGAAATAGAACTTGAGCGGGTGGCTCTGCAGGCCCTCCACGGCGCCGGTCTGGAGGTTGGAGGAGAGGCAGACCTCCACGGGGATGCGGTGATCGTTGACGTAGTTGAGCAGGTCCCCGTCCTCGCGCAGCCGGACGCCGTGCCCGATGCGGTGGGCGCCGAGGTAGTGGATGGCCTGGCTGATGCTCTCGGGGCCGTAGGCCTCGCCGGCGTGGGCGGTGCAGTTGACGTTGTTCTTGAGGATGAGCTGGAAGGCGTCCTTGTGATCCTTCGCCGGGAAGTTGTACTCGGCGCCGGCGAGATCAAACCCGGTAACGCCGCGGTTCTTGTAGGCCACCGCGAGCTCCGCGAGCCGCATGGAGGTCTGCGGGTTGATGTGGCGGATGCCGCAGATGAGGACCCCGGTCTTGATGCCCGTCTCACGCTTGGCGACGCGGAGTCCTTCCAGGACGGCGTCCAGGACGGTGGTCATCTTGAGGCCGCGCTGCTGGTGGAGCGCGGGGCTGTAGCGGACCTCCAGGTAGCGGACGTTCTCCGCGGCGGCATCCACGGCGAGCTCGTAGGCGGCACGGTAGAGGGACTCGTAGGTCTGGAGGACGGACAGCGTCACGTCGAAGGCGACGAGGTACTCCTCGAGGCTCCCGCAGTGCTCGCCCATGTGGATGGCGCGCGCGAGGCCCTCCGTGTCCGAGGCGGGGAGCTTCACCTTCTGCTGCTCGGCGAGCTCGAGGATGGTCTGCAGGCGCAGCGAACCGTCGAGGTGGCAGTGCAGGTCCGACTTGGGCAGCGCGCGGAGGAGCTCCTCGGTGACGGGGAGCGTGGAGGCCGGGGCGGAGGCGTCGTGCGGACGCCGCTCGGTGGAGGGAATGCCCTGCGACGCCGGGAAGCCTTCTTCGTGGATGGACGCCATAGGAGTGAGTCTAGGGGTGCGCCCAGGGTGCCGCCATTCCGGGTGCCTGCCTTGTGCGTGCAGAAGGCCACGAGCGGACAGGCGCGCTTCACGTCCGCTGGTTGCGGCGAACCGTCAGTATGATCATACTATTCCGCATACGGAGCGACCCATGGCATCCACCGAGCGCGTCACCGTCACACTCCCAGCCGAGCTGCTCGAGCGAATCGACCAGCTGGAGCGGAACCGCAGTCGCTTCATTGCGGAGGCCGTGGCACGCGAGCTCGCGCGGCGTCGGCGGGAGGGGCTCCGCAAGTCACTTCAGCATCCTCACCCCGAGACGGCCGAGCTGGCCGAGGCGGGCCTTGCCGATTGGTCCGAACGGCTCCCGGCAGCCGAGGAGGGGCTCGTGGACTGGTCGGCGGGGAAGGCGGTCCGCTGGGTCGAGGGTGAAGGCTGGGTGGAGGAATCGGCATGAAGCTGAGCCGCGGCACGTTGGTGCTGGTGGAGCTCGACCCCACCCTGGGCCACGAGGAGCGAGGGGTTCGGCCCTGCGTCACCGTGAGCGATCCGGACGTGAACTCTGACCAACGGTTTCCGCTCATCGCCGTGGTGCCGGTGACGGGGACACCCGGAGAAGGCTCGCTGTATCCGCAACTCCAGGCCGGCAAGAGCGGATTGATGAAGAGGTCCTACGCGATGGTGGACCAGCTCCGCTCGGTCGATAAGCGGCGCATCCGGCGTGTCTTCGGACGAGTCTCTGCTGAAGAGATGTCTGCGATTGACCAGGGACTCCAGCTCTACCTGGGGCTCGATTCGTAGGACGCCGTTCGCGAGCAACACACAAGCGCCCAGCGGCCTACCAGGCGAGCGGCACGCCGTACCCCTTGAGCTTGGCATCCCGCGTGACCAGGGTCAGTCCGGCTGCCCGTGCTTGGGAGATGAGTAGGCGATCAAACGGATCCCCTTGGCGGCGCGGGAGCGACGAGACGGAGAGAACGTGTGTGTGTTCGATGGGTAGGAGGGAGAACCCATTCCGCAGCAACTCCTCGGGGATGACCTCGTCCAAGGGTGTCAGGGATTCGGTGTACGGGCTCGAGCAGCGGGTTGATGCCGCTGCGAGCGGCGGTGTGAGTCTTATCCCAGTCGTCCCTCGAAGTGGATGGCGAGCTGCATCCTCGCAGTCAGCCAGTCACGGTGGGCACGGCCCCAGGTGGCCTTCGCGTTCCTGACGGCAAGGAAGAGCAGCTTCAGGGCCGCCTCGTCCGTAGGCAGCGGCCCCCGAGTCTTCAGCGACTTGCGGAGGATGCGGTTGAGCGCCTCGATGGTGTTGGTCGTGTAGATGGCCCTCCGCAGCTCCACGGGGAAGGCCAGGAAGGGCGTCCACTCGTCCATTCTGGTGCGCCAGGCCCTCGTGACGTGGGCGTACCGGGCCCCCCACTTCTCCTCCACCTGGGACAGGGCCCTCACGGCCTCGTCCGCGTTGGCAGCGGTGTACACGGCCCGGAGGTCCGCGCAGACGGGCTTGAGGTCCTTGTACGAGACGTACCGGGTGCTGCTGCGGATGAGGTGCACGATGCATGTCTGGAAGATGGTCTTGGGGAAGTTCGCCTCCACCGCCTCGGGCAGGCCTGACAGCCCATCCGCGCAGAGGACGAGGATGTCGTCCACGCCCCGGTGCTTCAGCTCCGCGAGGATGGAGGACCAGAAGCGCGCCCCCTCGGTGCGCTCCAGCCACAGCCCCAGGACGTCACGGGTGCCGTCCTCGTCGACGCCCACGGCAATGTGGACGGCCTTGTTCTCCACTTTGCCCTGGTCCCGAATCTTCACCACCAGCGCGTCGATGTAGACGATGGGGTAGACGGACTCGAGCGGGCGGCTCTGCCACTCGTTGAGCTCGTCCAGGACGGCGTCCGTCACGCGGCTGATGAGGTCCGGGCTGACGTCCACCCCGTACAACTCCTCGAGGTGCCGCTGGATGTCCCTCGTCGTCATCCCTCGGGCGTAGAGGGAGAGGATTTTGTCGTCGAAGCCGTCGAAGGAGCGCTGGTGCTTGCCCACCAGCCGCGGCTCGAATGTCCCGGCCCTGTCGCGGGGGACCTCTACGGCGATGCCCCCGCGCTCCGTCCGCAGCTGCTTGGTGCGGCGGCCATTGCGGCGGGTGCCTTGCTCCGGTGGCGGTCGCTCGCCACTGTCGTAGCCCAGGTGCTCCGACATCTCCGCGTCCAGGGCGCGATTCACCAGTGCCGCGGTCAGCTTCTTCAGCAGGCCGTCGGGGCCGGTGAGGCCGGCCCCTCCGCCAGCAGCGGCGAGCAGCTGGTCGATGAGCTCCTTCGGCAGTTCCACCGTGGCCCCCTTGGCGGAGGTGGCGGTGTCAGCAACGGACTTCTTCGTCTTCGGCTTTGGCATGGCTGCTCCTTGTAGAGCTGCCCGAGCCGTACACCGAAATCAGGACACTCCCCCTCGTCCAGCGCGCCGTCCAGCTTGAGCTTGCCGAGCCCGACCTTGATGGCGATCTCCCACGAACTCGCAACGCTGAAAAACACCTCGTTGCGGCGGTCCGAGATGAGCTTCCGCGCGGTCTCCCCCAACTCCTCGTGGGCGTAGACCCAGAAGAGGAACGCGTGGGTGTCCAGCAGCAGCCTCATGCGCCGTCGTCCAGGAAGAGGTCGTCCGGGAGCGGCTCGTCGAAGTCCCGGGCCATCTTCATCTTCCCCGCGCGACTGCCTGGAACACGTGCCTCGGCGGTGCCCTGGGGCAAAGCCGTCAGGCGGGCAACCGGCCTCCCCGCTCGAGCGATGATGATCTCCTCCCCTGCCAGCACGCAGTCGATCAGCGCGGAGAACTGAGTTTTCGCCTCGTGGACGTTGACCTTGCGAGCCAGGACCGCCTCCCCGGAGTGGACTAACTTTCATTAGAATGTGGTCCACTCGCAATGTGCCAGCAAGCTCACCCAGCGCCGGGACGGGCCTACCTGGCGGGATGAGGTCCGAGCACGGCGCGGCGGTGACGTGGGAACGCCTCCACCACCTTCAGCGTATCCCGCGCGAGGTCATGTGCCCGCGCGAACAACGGAGAATGCTGAATGCTCCCGTCCTCGCTTCACCGCGGCACGCACCAAGGCGCGACGATTCGGAAGACAGGAACCAAGAACTTAGAAGCTGGGCCATCGGAATGGGAACCTTGGGTCGGCGCACTTTTGCCTACTGCGCACAACGAAAGCCGACAAAACTCCCATACTCCAGGGAATCCAGCCCACTGCGATGTGAGACCCTAAGGCGGATTGGATTGTCGGTATGCCACGACCCTCCTCTCACCTCTTTACCCTGCCCAAACTCAAACAGACCGTCAGATGAAAGCCACTCCCAGACATTCCCAGCCATGTCCTGCACACCAGCAACAGTGGCTCCCGACGGGTGGGTTCCAACTGCAGACGTTCCTAACCAGGCCGAGTCTGGACTCCATGCCGCCCTGTCATTTGTGGGCGGAGCATTGCCCCACGGAAATACCGTTGTCGCAGCATTACTCGCTGCCCAATACCACTCCTGGACAGTGGGCAACCGTTTACCCTTGAACGTGCAATACGCATCTGCCTGCTTCCACGTAACGCAGTTGATGGGGTGCTGCTCCCTCCCCGGCTGGCGCCAATTACAGAAGTCCGGAAGGGACCCGGACTCTGGCTCGCTGCACTTTCCGGTCTTCACGCAGTCTGCATAAGCAGAAACGGTGACTTCTGTGATGTCCAGTTTAAATGTCTGTATTTCTCTTCCACCACTGATGGACACCATCCCCAGCACCTTCCCACCCCCTGGTTGAGCCCGAAGCGTGAAGACCTTCCCCTCTTCCAACCTGAGATCTTCAACCCACACGCGATGCCCCAATGTCATAGCGGGGATCACGCTGCTTGAGCCCGGTAGCCGCAGTGGGTGAACCAGCCGAGCAGGTCCGACAAGGTGACGCGCTCCATCGCGGCGGCGATGGCGGCATCCAGCGTCTCGCGCGT
>JBDLRJ010000387.1:0-6881 GCA_039800145.1 Pseudomonadota bacterium
GCACCTCCAGCCCCGCCCCCTGGTCGTAGGCGGACTGCACGAGCCAGTGGTGCCCGTACTCGTGCCCGAGCGTCTCGATTCCGGTGAGTCCACTCGGCGTGGTGCTGCCGCCGAAGCCCGCGGTTCGGAAATCCTCGTCGGGCGAGGCCGGGAGATTCTGGACGGGCCCCATGAAGACGCACTGGGACAGCTGCGCCGCGCTGCCGTAGCTGGACGCCGGCAGGACGACGAGCGGGGCCCCGTACCCGCTGCCCGTGGAGGTGGACCGGACCAGGGTGCCCTTGGGCGTGGCGGAGTTGCCCGTGAGCCCGCCGGACATGGGACTCGTGGTGAAGATCACCACGCCGTCGTAGGCGTCCGGGCGGACCGAGTAGAGGCCGCGCGCGCCGAAGGCGCACAGCGTGGATCCCACGCCCGCGACGAAATTGGAGTTGGCGTGGCCCGAGCCGGTCGGATCGGGCACCACGACGATCTCTCCCTGGACCGTCCCGGTCTGGGCGAGGGCAAGTTGGGCAACGAGCAGGGGCGTCCAGAACATCCCGCCCGCTTGTCACGCGCGGGCGGTGGCGCGCAAGGGCGGTCCGGACTGCGCCAGGCCCGCCCAGGCCACCACGGAGGTCCCCGCGCCCGGCTCGGACTCCACGGCGACCTCGCCGCCTACCAGCGTCATGCGCTCCCGCATGCTCGCGAGCCCGAGGTGCGGTCCCGGCGAGTCCGCGTGGCCCAGGACGAAACCCTCCCCGTCGTCCCGCACGGCGAGCTGCACGCGCTCGCCCACCGCCATGAGCGTCACCTGGACGTGGCTGGCCTTCGCGTGGCGCGAGACGTTCCGGAGGGATTCCTGAAGCACGCGGTACAGCGCGAGTGCGACATCACGGCTCACCCGCGTGCGGTCCACGCTCCCGGTGAAGTGGATCTCCAGCCGCTCGCGCCGTCCGAAGGAGGCACACTCCTGGCGGATGGCCTCTTCGAGCCCGAGATCTTCGAGGGTCGCGGGGTGGAGCCGGTAGGACATGGCGCTCACGTCCGCGGCGAGCGAAGCGAGCGTCTCGCGCATCTCGGCCGAGAGGCTGGCGACGTCGCTCCCCGGCTGGGCCAGGCGCGCCGCGTCCAGCGAGAGCCGGCCGAGCCGCTGGGCAAAGTCGTCGTGCAGCTCGCGGGACACGCGCCGCTGTTCGTCGTCCTGCGCGGTGACCAGTTTCCGCCGGAGGTCCGCGCTGACCACCTGCTCCTGCCGGAGCCGCCGGCGCCCTGCCACCAGCACCACGATCAGGAACGCCTGCAGCACGGCCACGGACAGGCCGACGAGCAGGTATCCGCGGTAGGCCTGCCAGAAGCTGACCCGCGCGTTGATCACCCGCGCGCCGGGACGGTCCGGGACGTCCAGTCCGCGTGCCTCCAGTGCGGACGCGTCGAACGCAGCGTCCATCACGCCCGGAGAGGCCCTCCGGTGCGCGGCAGGTCTCTCGCCCGAGAGCAGGGCTGCAGCGGCCCGCGCCGCCTCCTGCGTGTGGGACGGGATGTCCAGGTGCACGGTGGCGGCCACGCCCTCACCGAGGTGGTGTTGGAAGGCGCCCACCACGGGGACGGAGGCACGGCGCACCACCTCCGGGAGCGCGAGCGTGTCCTGGAGCCGCTTCCCGTCCGAGTCCTGCTCGAAGGCGACGTAGATCACGAGCCCGTCCACCGGGAGCCGGGCCACGGCGTCCAGCATCTGGTCGAAGCTCATCCCGGTAGACCAGGCCTGCTCCAGTCCAGGGAAGCTCGTGGCGAGGTACGGCGCCATGGCCGCGTGCGTACGTCGCTCCTCCGGCGAGGAGCCCTCGACGACGAAGACGCGCTTCACGCCGGGAAAAAGCGCCTGGGCCTCGCGCATGGACCACGCGGGATCGTACGGGTAGGTGACGTAGGCGTCCGAGTCCCGGAGCTTCAGCCCCTCGAGCTGCCGGGTCCCCAGCGCGGTGAGGAGCGCGGGCGTGGAGGGGAAGAGTTGCTCCCGGTGCGAGGTGAGGAACTCCGCGGCCGGCCACCCGATGGCCACCACCAATCCAGGGGGTTCGTCCGAGAACAGCGCCCCGAGGTAGTCGATCAGGGGGGACTGGAGCGCCTCGGCACCGCGGCGCTGGGCCTCGAGCGACACCTGGACGAACTCCAACGGGCCCGATGGGCCCGAGCGCAGGGACTGCTGGATCCCGGTGATGACCTGGTTGGTCATGCCCCATTTCCCGCCGTACGCGTCGATGACGAGCACCGTCCTCCGCTGTTCGCGACGGGGCTGCTCGGCCCGGAGGGGCAGGGCCAGGAGCAGGGCCGCGACACAGGCGAGGGCGACCAGTGGGGGGTGGCGATCCACGGCAGACAGCGTTATCACGGCAAGGTTTCCCCGGGCACGCCTGCGTGCGCAGTTCGTCGGGGGCAGGGGAGCACAGATGGCCAACATCCGCGTCCTGGTGGCAGACGATCACCGCCTCATGTCCGAGGGGGTGAAGGCGTTGCTCAGCGGCGCCTTCGACGTGGTCGGGACCGCGGCGGACGGCGAGGAGATGGTGAACCTCGCCGAGTCGCTCCGTCCGGACGTGGTGGTGGCGGACCTGGGGATGCCGAAGTTGGATGGCGTTGCAGCCATGGGCCGGTTGAAGGACGCGGGGGTGCCGGTCCGCGTGGTGATCCTCTCCATGCGGGAAGAGGTGGCGCACGTGCGCCGCTCGCTCGGCGCAGGGGCCGCGGGGTACGTGCTGAAGCACGCTGCGCCGGACGAACTCGCCGTGGCCATCCGCGCCGCGGCGGCAGGCCAGGTTTTCGTCTCGCCCGCCCTCATGTCCGCGCTGCTCCAGCCGGATGTTGCTGGAGGCAACGACCAGCGCGGGGTGCTCGGGAAGCTGTCCGAGCGGCAGATGGAGGTCCTGAAGCTGTTCGTGAAGGGACTGACCGCGCCGCAGATCGCCGAGACGTTGGGGATCGTCACGCGCACGGTGGAGTTCCACAAGTACCGGGTGATGGAGTTGCTGGGAGCCCGCACCAGCGCGGACCTCATCCGCATTGCCCTTCAGGCTGGCATCTCCCTGGAGTAACCGTGTTCAAGCTCGAGTCGGAGCAGGCGCTGCTCGCCGCCTTCAGGCCTCGGGACCGGAAGATCGTGGAACTGCCGCCGAGGCTCGGCTTCCCGCTCGCGGTCCAGCACTGCTTCGCCTGGACGCACCCGGCCGGTGGTCGCGTGTACGTGGTCTTCGCCGTGAAGGGTGGGGTGCCCACCGGCATTGCGTTCGACCACGACGGGCACGGTCCCCTGGTGCCGCACATGTGCGACTGGTGCCACGTCGCGGGGCCCGGCACGCAGGTGGGACTGCTGACGGCGCGGCTGAACTCAAAGAAGGTGCTCGGCGTCCACGTCTGCTCCGACCTGCGCTGCAAGCAGCGGCTCGAGGACGAGGCGAACCGGCGCGGCGCCAGCCCCCTGCCTGCGCTCGAGCGGCTGCTGGAGCGGATGGGCCGGTTCGCCGAAGAGGGGCTCGGGATCGACCTGGCCGGGGCGAACCGCTGAAGGTCAGCCCGCGGGCTTGCGCTTCGCGGACCAGGCCTTCACCGGCTCGCGGCGTCCCTTCACGGTGAGCTCGCCCCGCGGGGTGAGTTCCACGCCCGTTCCGAGCATGCGGGCCACCGAGTCGCTGATGAGGATCTCGTCGACCTCCGCGTTGGTCTGCAGGCGGGCCGCGAGGTTCACGTTGTCACCGATCACGGTGAAGTCCCGCCGGTGGTGCGTGCTGCCGATGTCGCCCATCACCAGCGTCCCCGAGTGGATGCCGATGCGGACGTGGACGTCCACGCCGGTGCGGGCGCGCAACTCCGGGAGCCGCTCCAGGATCTCCAGCGAGGCCTCCACCGCCGCGGCACACCCGCCCTGGTCGCGCTGGAAGAGCGCCATCACGCAATCGCCGATGAACTTGTCGATGGACGCGCCACGGCGGGTGAGCATGCCTACCACCTCGTCGAAGAAGGTGTTCAGGAAGCGCACCACCGCGAGCGGGGACAGGGTCTCGCAGAGCGTGGTGAAGCCGACGATGTCGAGGAAGAAGATGCAGCGCGAGGTCGCCTCGGCGCGGGGCTCGCTGGAGCCCTCGGAGGACCGCCGCTCGATGGCCTCGATGGCCCCCTCCGAGAGGTAGCCACGCATGGCGGCGAGCTGGCGACGGTGGCGGACGTTGGCGAGCGTGCGCTCCACCTCTGCGAGCAGCCGCTCGGGTGGGAAGGGCTTGACGACGAACGACTGCAGCCCCAGCGAGCGGACCCGCACCTGCTCGCCGAGCGAGCCGGTGGCGCTGGTCATGATCACGGGCAGCTCGGACGTGGAGGCCGCCTCGCGGATCTCGCGGAGCAGCGTGGCGCCGTCCCCCTGGCTGTCCAGGATGGCCAGCGCGTAGCGCTCGGACTGCAGCAGCAGGCGCGCCGTGGCGGCGTCCGGCGCGAGATCCGTCCCGAGCGAATGGGTGGCGAGGCTGCGCTGCAGCATGCGCGCGGCGTTCTGGTCCGGGTCCACCACCAGGACGCGCTCGTCCCGCTCGCCCGAGGAGTCATCCAGGAAGCGGGCCACGCGGGACACCATCTCCGCGGTGTTGACCGGCTTCATGAGGTAGTCGTCTGCGCCTGCCTCGAACCCCGCGTGCACCGACTCGTCGCTGTCCCGCGAGGTGAGCAGCATGAACGGGATGTCGCGCAGCCGGAGGTTGGCCTTCACCGCGCGGCACAGTTGCAGCCCGTCCACGTTGGGCATCTCGATGTCCGAGAGCACCAGGTCCACCCGGCGGCCGGAGTCCAACACCTCCAGCGCCTCTCGCCCGTCGAAGGCCTCGAGCACCACGTAGCCGGCGGACCGGAGCGCGGGCACCACGGCCTGGTGCATGGCCCGGCTGTCGTCCACGTACAGCAGGGTCCGCGCCGTCCGGGACGCGCGCTGGACCACCTCGAGCAACTGCTCGGACGTGAAGGGGATGGGGACGAGCGCCACCGCCCCGGCCGAGAGGTGGTTCTCTCCCGAGTCTGCGTCGTTGGTCATCACCACGACGGGGACGGAAGCGAGCCGCGCGTGTGCCTTCAGCTGGTCCATCACCTCGGGCGCCGTTCCACCCGCCAGCACGCCGCGGAGGAGGAGCACCGCCGGCGCGTAACCCGCCACCGCGTCCACGAGGTCGGCCTGCGTGGTCTGGAACGCCTGGACGTCGAACGTGCCCTGCAGCGCCCGCGCGGCGAACATGGTGATGACCTTGTCATCCGTCAGGAGTGCAACGCGGGGCGGGCTCACGGCGAGCCGGGAGTATCACACGGTCACGGCCAGGCTGGATTTTTCCGTCCCGGACGCAGTCCGGGAAACCCGTGCCGTGACGCGGAACCGGGGCGGCCGGGCGGGGGCTGGGCTAGTCTGCGCCGCCTCATGATCAGCACCCACATCCTGGACCTGGGGACCGGCCTGCCGGCCGCGGGCGTCCGCGTGACGCTCGAGAAGGACGGACGCCCGCTGAAGGACGAACTCACCAACGCGGACGGGCGAATCTCGTTCGGCGTGGATCCGCTGCCGGGGAACTACCGGCTCACCTTCGGCGTGGAGGCCTACTTCCGCGCGCGGGGCCAGGAGCCGTTCTTCCTGGACGTCCCGGTGAGCTTCTCGGTGACGGACACCGGCCGGAAGTACCACGTCCCGCTGCTGCTCAGCCCGTACGGCTTCAGCACCTACCGGGGGAGCTGACCACCATGCCCCGCTACGCCGATTTCCTCTCGGAGGCCTACCAGTCCCACCTCCAGTCACGGCTCGCGCCGGTGCCGGGCGTGCCGGGGATGCTGCTCCGGGGCGAGCCCCGAGGGCTGGAACTCGGAGGTGCGCTCCGGTTTCTCGCGGAGCTGTCCCGCCGTCTCGAGGGGCGGCTCGGTGAGATCCTGAAGCGGCGGGCGAAGGACCGCGCGTTCGTGGACGAGCGCACGCGCGCGTGCCACGCCTGGAACCGCGCCCACGGCGTGGGGGTGAAGGACCCCGCGTACCGCACGGTCATTGGGCTCGAGGACTCGGAGGGGCGCGTGGTGGTCGGACCGCTCCGCCCGGACTACGCGCGCAGCGGGGGGGCGAATGTGGCGCCCATTCCGGCCTACCTGCAGGGGCCCCACGTCACGCTGTTCGGTCCGCCCGACAGCGCGCGCATGGCGGTGAACGCCATGAATGCCTGGCACCGGAAGCTGAAGGGCGAGCCGCCGGTGGTGGAGACGCTCCTCGCGGAGGTGTCCCACCCGCCGCGCTGGGGCGCAGACGACGAGGACTCCAAGACGCCCCTCCACGGCGCGCTCGTGGACGCCGGCGTCAACCTGTCCGCCTGCTTCGAGCGGACGCTGGAGACGGCGGACGCGGCCACGGGAAAGGTGTACCGCCTGGCGGCGGATCACCTGAGCCAGCCCATCAAGCGCTTCCCCGGCCTGGCCTTGCCCAGCCCGTTCCTCTTCCTGGACGGCCGGCCCGTGCCGCTGCACTTGTATGATTTTGCGCTCCACCTCTTCCACCACTGGAGCGATCCCGCGGCGCTGGCGTTCTACGTCCCCAAGCTCGAGAACGAGGAGGAAGCCCGCTACGTCCACGACATGGTGGAGGAGGCCGAGGCGCTGGTGGCCGGGGCCCACCCGTCCTACGTGAAGGGGAGCGTGCGGCTGCTCGTGGTGCTCGAGAACCCGCGCGCCATCCTGCGGACCCACGAGATCATGGACGCGCTGTACCCGTACTTCGCCGGCGCGTCGCTGGGCTGGCACGACTACCTGGGCTCCACGGCGCGGCTGTTCCGCGAGGACGGGGACTACCGCATCCCGGTGAAGGCGGACCCGGAGATCGTCATCAAGTACATCCACGCCTC
>JBDLRJ010000388.1:0-4836 GCA_039800145.1 Pseudomonadota bacterium
TGGAAATTCCGCTCGGGGGCAGGCGGCGTCCCCGGTGCGCGCGCGAGGTAGAGATCCGACAGGCACTCGATGAACTCGTCCTTCGGCAGCTGGTGGATGTTCTTCTGGAAGGGGAAGTCCAACCACTGCCCAGCGTAGGAGATGAAGGAGCGTTTCTGGACGGTGCGCACACGCTGGCCCGGCATCCGCGCGCGCAGCCACGCTTCCACCTCCGGGTTCTTGAAGTGGAAGAAGTGGCCCGAATAGTCCCAGGTGAAACCGTCCCGTTGGACGGTCTTGCAGTAGCCGCCCACTTCGCCCGAGGCCTCGAGCAGCAGGAAGTCCCTGCCTTTCAACGCCGCCGCGGCGGCCAGGCCACTGACCCCTGCGCCGACAATGAGCGTCTCGACCCGCTCCATCACCGCACCCGCGCTGCCACCACCGCGCGCAGCACCGACTCCGGCGTACAGGGAATGCCGAGCTGCACCTCGCGCCCCGGCTGGCCGAAGGCCGCCACCGCGTGCCGCAGCGCCGTCACCACCCCGAGCGCCAGCATGAACGGCGGCTCGCCCACCGCCTTGCTCCCGTGCACCACGCCCTCTTGCGCCGCGTTCTCGAGCAGGCGGACCTGGAAGTGTTCCGGGGCATCCCCCAGCGACGGGATCTTGTACGTGTCCGGCGAGTGGGTGAGCAGCCGGCCGTCAGCACCGAAGAGCACCTCCTCGGCCGTGAGCCAGCCGAGTCCCTGGATGAAGGCCCCTTCCACCTGCCCGCGATCCAGGTTCGGCACGAGCGAGCGGCCGGCGTCGTGGAGGATGTCCACCGCCGTCACGCGGTGTTCACCGGTGAGGCCGGAGAGCTCCACCTCCACCACCGCAGCGCCGTAGGCAAAGTAGTGAAAGGGCTTTCCGCGCCCTGCCTTCGGATCGTAGTGGATGCCCGGCGTCCGGTAGAAGCCCGGGGCGGACAGCGGCACCTGGCGCAGGTAGGCGGCGCGGGCCAGCTGCGTGAAGGGCACGGAGCGGCCGCGGGCGTGCGCGGCGTTGGCGCGGAACGTCACTTCTGCCGCAGCGTCCGCGGGCAACTCCAGGAGCTGCACCGCCACGGGCCGGAGCCGCTCGCGCAAGGTCGTACAAGCCTCCACCACGGCCTGGCCGTTGAGGTCCGCGCCGCTGGAGGCGGCGGTGGCGGAGGTATTGGGCACCTTGTCCGTGGCGGTGTTCATCACCCGCACCCGGTCCGCAGTCACCCCGAGCTCGTGCTCACACAGCACGCGCATCTTCGTGTGCAGCCCCTGGCCCATCTCGGTGCCGCCGTGGGACAGCTGCACCGAGCCGTCCGCGTACATGAGCACCAGGGCCGCGGCCTGGTTGAGGAAGGACGTGGTGAAGGAGATGCCGAACTTCACCGGCTGGAAGCCGATTCCCCGCTTGAGGTGCGTGGAGGCGCGGTTCCACGCGTCGATGGCGGCGCGGCGCTCGGCGTAGCGGGACTCCGCGAGCAGCTCCGTGCGCAGCCGCGGGAGCCGGTTGTCCGTCACCACCTGACCGTACGGCGTCTCGTGCCGGGGCGCGTCCGCGTAGAAGTTCCGCGCCCGCACCTCCGCGGGATCCAGCCCCAGCCGCTCCGCCGCGCGGTTCAGCACCTCCTCCATCACCAGCATCCCCTGCGGCCCGCCGAAGCCGCGGAAGGCCGTGTTGGACGGGAGGTTGGTCCGGCACACCTGGCCCACGAAGCGGCAGGCCGGGACGTAGTAGGCGTTGTCGAGGTGGAAGAGCGCGCGGTCCATGATGGCGCGCGAGAGGTCCGTGGCCCAGCCGCCGTCCGAGTACAGGCGCGCGTCCAGCGCGAGCAGGTGGCCCTCGTGGTCGAACCCGGCGTCGAAGCGGGCGAGGAACGGGTGGCGCTTGCCCGTCTGCGCCATGTCCTGGTCCCGGTTCAGCCAGAGCTTCACCGGCCTGCCCAGCTTCACGGCCGCGAGCCCCGCGAGCACCGCGAAGGGCGCCGCCTGGGTCTCCTTGCCGCCGAAGCCGCCCCCCATCCGGGGCACTTCCACCGTCACCTGGTGACTCCCCCACCCGAGCGCCGCGGCCACCAGGTGCTGCACCTCGGTGGGGTGCTGCGTGGAGCAGTACACCTTGAGCGCCGCCCCTTCCTCGGGGACCGCGAGCGACACCTGGGTCTCGAGGTAGAAGTGATCCTGCGCGCCGCTCCGCACCTCGCCGGAGAAGCGCAGGGGGGCGAACGCCAGCGCACCGTCCACCTCGCCACGGGAGATCTCGTGCGGCGCGCCCAGGAAACTCCCTGCCTCGATGGCAGCGTCCATGGACAGCAGCGCCGGGAGCGGCTCCACCTCGAGGTCCACGAGGCCCGCGCCCCGCCGGCAGGAGGCCGGGCTGTCCCCCACCACGAGCGCCACCGACTGGCCGTGGAAGTGGAGCCCGTCCACCGCGAGCACCGGCTCGTCGTGCACCACCGGACCCACGTTGTTCTCGCCGGGGATGTCCGCCGCGGAGAAGACCGCCAACACGCCGGGGGCCTGCCGCGCGCGCTCGAGATCCAACCGCCGGATGCGCCCGTGTGCCACCGGGGAGGTCACCACCTGCGCGTGCAGCATCCGCGGCGGGGCGGGGAGATCATCCACGTACAGCGCCTCGCCCGTGACGTGCCGCTCGGCGCTCTCGTGCAGCGCAGGACCGTGCAGCGGGGACGCGGGAGAGGGGGCCGGGGCTGCCATGCGTCAGGACTCCTGCGCGCCGCCCACCTGCGCGGTGGCGGTGTGGGGATGGGGAAGCCGGGGCGCGGCGGTGACCTGCGTCTCGTCGTGGAAGCCGCGCAGGAGGTTGCGCGCCACGAGCAACCGGTACACCGCCGAGCCGCGGTGATCGCTCAGCGGCGTGAAGTCGTGGCCCAGCTCGTCCGCCGCCGCGGCCACCGCCTCCAGGTTCCAGGGCAGCCCGAGGATTGCCGCCTCGGCGCTGCGCGCCCGCGCCGGGGTGGCGGCCATGCCGCCGTAGGCGAGCCGCGCCGCCGTCACCCGGCCCGCGTCGTTCAGCTCCACGTAGAACGCTGCGGAGACCGTGCTGATGTCCAGCTCGCGCCGCTTGCTGACCTTGTACGAGGCCACGCGCGCGCCCGCCGGGAGCCTCGGCAACTCCACGGCGGCGAGCACCTCGCGGGGCCCCAGCGCCGTCTTGCGGTAGGCGAGGAAGAACTCCTCCGCCGGCACGCGCCGCTCCCCTGCGCGGCTCGCGAGGACGAACCGCGCCCCGAGCGCGAGGAACACGGGCGCGAGATCCCCGATGGGGGAGGCCGTGCAGAGGTTCCCCCCCACCGTCGCCCGGTTCTTGATCTGCCGCGCCCCGAAGTACCGGAGCATCCGCTCGAGCGGCGCGTTGCGTCCACAGGACCAGGACTCGACGTCCGTGAGGAAGGTCCCGGCGCCGATCCACGTGGTCCCGTCCTCGAGGTCGCGGATGCCGCGCAGGGCCTTCAGCCCCTCGAGCGAGACGAGCAGCGTCGGCTCGGCGTAGCGCTTGGTGATGTCCAGGGAGAGATCCGTCCCCCCCACGACCAACCGCGCCGCCGGGTTGGCCTCGAGCACGTCCCACAGCTCCGACAGAGAGTTGGGCGTCACGAAGCGCTGGGGCCCCGCGGAATAGGCGAGCCCCATGGGACCGGGGGCCGCGGCGGCGAGTCCGGCGGCGAAGCGGTCCTGCGGACAGCTCCCCGCCACCTTCTGTCCCGCCTCGCGGATGGGCCGGTAGCCGGTGCAGCGGCAGAGGTTGCCACACAGCGCGGCATCCAGCTGCCAGGGCTCCCGGAGATCCTCCCGGTAGCAGGCCTCGAACAGCGCCATCACCACGCCGGGCGTGCAGTAGCCGCACTGGCTGCCGGAGGCCTCCATGAGCGCCGCCTGGGACGGGTGCAGCACGTCCCCGGTGCGCAGCCCCTCCACGGTGTACACGCGCTTGCCCTGCAGCATGGGGAGCAGCAGCAGGCAGGAGTTCACCGCGCGGTACGCCGGGCGCCCCTGCCCGTCCTCCTCGACCACCACCACGGTGCACGCGCCGCAGTCACCCTCGGCACAGCCCTCCTTGGTGCCCGTCATGCGCTGGTTGTCCCGGAGATAGCGCAGCAGCGTCGTCGTGGGCGCAATGCCGGAGAGTTCCAGCCACTTGTCGTTCAGGAAGAAGCGGAGCGCGTTCATGCGGGTGCCGGGAGCCTAGCGCGAGATGACCTTCGGCGCGCGTTCTCCGTCGTGCCCCGCGTTCAGCGCTTGCCCTTCGGCCCGAGCGGCCTGGCCGCGCGGTCCCCGGCCTCCCAGCCCAGGGCCTCGGCCTCGGGGACGTTCGCCTGCTTTTCCACGGCGCTGGCGATCTCCCGGAGCGCGCGCGCCCGCTCTGCGGACGGTGCCGACGGCCCCGGGCCCGGCAGGTCCCTGGGGAAGTCCACGCCCCCCGCGTTCTGCTCTCCCGCGAGCGCGTTGGCGGCCCGGGCAAAGCCCTCGAGCGCGGGCCGCAGGGGGGAGAGCGCGCTCCAGAGCAGCGTTCCAGCGAGGGCCCCGGGGAGAAGCCGGGCGAGGACGAGCTTCACCATGGCGAGCCCTCCCCGAGCCGGGAGGCGGCATGTGCCTCGAACCGCGCTGCCCAGGAGAGATCCCCCGCGAGCGCCGCGAGGAAAGGGGCCCGCCCGAGGACCCAGACCCGCCCGGGCTCCACCACCCGCACCGTGGCGGTGCGCGGCACGTCGCGCAGCAGCGCCACCTCGCCCACGTGCTCGCCGGCCCCCAGCCGCACGGGGGACTCGCCCCCGGACTGGGACACCTCCACCGCACCGGACTCGAGCAGGTACAGC
>JBDLRJ010000389.1:0-16627 GCA_039800145.1 Pseudomonadota bacterium
GTCCATCGAGTACGCAGCCGGCATGCCCACCTCCTACGTGGGTCAGATCACGACTGCCCCCTCCGTGTCGATCCCGGCCGAGCCGAAACGGGATCAATCCGCCCGGCCGCCGCTATGAGGCAGTACGGCTCGGGGCCGCTTACTTCTTCGCCTTGAGCGCGCGGACCATCCTGTCCTTGGCCGCGCTCTTGACCGGCGTGGCCTTCGCTGCCGCCGGCTGCAGGCGCGCCTTCCACGCCTTGAGCAGCTGCATCTCCATCACCAGCAGCTCGTCCGCGAGCGCCTCGTTGTTGCCGGCGGCGCGCGCCAGGGGCGCCTTCGGGTCCACCGACACGCCGTGGCGCATCCGTAGGATCCGCTCCTCCTCGTGCTCGAGCGTCGTCGTGGCCACCTTCAGCCCCGCCTTCACGCGCTCCGCCGTCACCACCGCCGTGCCCTTGCCCTTGTGCTCCATCTCGTGCCTCGCTCCCGTGAAAACGACTGAACACCTGCTCATGTCGGACTCGGCCAGTCCTCAAGCAGTGGGCAGTCTAGGAGCGAAGTGCACCCCGGCAAGTTTTCGGCCGGCGGGTGGATCACCGGGCGTCGTCTGCAGGCTCTTCGGCAGCAGCCCCGGCGTCCGGCTTGCCGCGCGGGAGCCCGAAGCGGTCCATGGCCTCTGCGAGGCCCACGGGCTTGTCCTCGTCCGGCAGCGCATCCTTCGGCACCTCGAGGGACGGGGGCTTGCCCACCCCTTTCACCGTGGCGTCCACGTTGATGCGCAGCGTGGCGGGCGTGGCCGCGTTCTCGCCCTGGCCGGGCGCAGTGAGGGTGCCGAGAAACCGGGCGCGCAGCACCACGGCCTTCACCGAGTCGACCAGCACCTCGCCGGTGAGCGACTGCGGCTCGCGCCCGTTGAAGAAGGCCTGCCGCATGGCGGTGTCCTCGTCCACGCCGCCGTCCTTGGTGGCAGGGGGAGGCGGCAGCACGCGGCCCGCGGCGGCCTCCACCTTCGGCCCGAGCGACACGGTGTACTTCCAGGCGGTCCGCCCCTCGTACGTGGCGGTCCCCTCGGGCTTGAGCACCATGCGGCCACCGAAGAGCGCGTCCGTCTCGGCGATGACGCCGTGCAGGTCCTCCCGCGCGCGCTCGGCCATGCCGCGGTCCCGGAGGCGCCTGCGGTAGCGGCCGTAGCGGCTGCGCGCGTACACCTCGCCGTTCACCCGGAGCACGTCGAAGCCCTGGTCGCGGTTGTTCTCGAGCGTGCCGTGGAAATCCCCCGAGAGCGCACCGGCGGCGCTCTGCAGCGTCCGCGTCTCCGAGAGCTTCACCTCGCGCTCGCCGTGGCTCCACTCGAAGGTGACCTTCGCCTCGAAGGTGTGGGCGCCGAGCCGCTCCACCGCCTCCGCGCCGCCCATGCCGAGGATGCGGCGGGCCACGCGCGGATCGTCCGCCACGTCCTCGGGCCTCAGCGTCTCGGACGCCGCCGCGAGCACCTGCGGGGGATCTTCCGGCGAGAAGATGCGGGCCTTGGCCGCCTGGTCCACCGGATCTTTGCAGGCGGTGGCGGCAAGGGCGAGGACGAGGAGGGACGCGCGGGGCATCATGAACGGCGCGGCAAGTTACGGCCAGGAGCACACCCCCGGCAAGGCGGCCATTGCCGCACGCCGCCGTCCGTGGGTAAGAGCCCGCCCCTCCGCCATGCAGGATCTCCGAGACAAGCTTCTGAAAGCAGGCCTGGTCACCCGCGATCAGGCCGACAAGGCGACCCGGCCCGAGCCGCGCCCCGTGCCGGCCCGCGAGCGTGAACGCGAACGCGCCCGTTCCACCGCGGCCCCGGCGAAGGCCTCCGAGCCGCCGGTGCCGAAGCTGCCGCCCCTGGCGTTGCCGGGCACTGCCGCGCACAGCCGGCTGCTCGCGCTCAAGCAGCAGCAGCTGGATGCGCAGCTGCGGGAGCTGGTGAAGGCCGGCGAGGTGCCGCTCGAGCCGGGCGAGACGACGTTCCACTTCGTCACGCGCAAGCAGAAGCTCCGCCGGCTCGAGCTGTCGGCGGCCCAGGCGGCGCTGCTGGAGGCGGGGACGCTCGCGGTGGTGGAGCGTCCGGAGCCCGGCGGCATCGAGCACTCGCTCGTGCCCGCGGCCGTGGCGGAGAAGCTCGCGCTGCTCTCTGCGAAGGCGGTCCGCTTCTACAACCGGCCGGGCTCCCCCATCGGGTTCGAGCCGGAGTCGCCCGGGGCCCCGGCGGCGGAGGGCTCGGCGGACGGCGACGCGACGGAGGGCTGAAGCGGCAGCCTCACCGTGAAGCGGGCCCCCTTGCCCAGCTCCGACACCACGGACACGTCCCCGCGCAGCGCGGAGACGATCCCCTGGACGATGTAGAGCCCCAGCCCCAGTCCCCCGTAGCTGCGCTCGGACACCGCGCGCTCGAAGCGCTGGAAGATGCGGCCCAGCCCCTCCGGGGAAATGCCGATGCCGTGGTCCTCCACCACGAGCTCCGCCTCCCCGCCGCGGCAGGAGAGGCGCACCTCCACCGGGTATCCGGCCCCGTACTTGAGCGCGTTGTCGAGCAGGTTCACCACCACCTGCTCGAGCCGCTTGCCGTCCCACGTGCCCACGCAGGGTGACACGTCCAGGTGCAACACCACGCCTGCCTGCTGGGCCTGTCCCTCGAGCCGTGCCACCACGTCGCGGACCACCTGGGCGAGGTCCACCGGCCCGAGCTGCATCCGCAGCCGCCCCGAGTCGATGCGGGAGACGTCCAGGAGATCGTTCACCAGGTCCGCCACCTTCCCCACCTGGCGGAGCGCCATCTCCAGGTGCCGGCGTTCACGCTCGGTCTCGTCCGTCTGCCCGCGCGCCGCGAGCTCGCGCAGGAGCAGCTGCAGCTTCAGCGACAGGGGGGTGAGCGGCGTCTTCAGTTCGTGGCTCGCCACCTGGAGGAAGTCGTCCCGCAGCTTGACCGCGGCCCGCAGCGCGCGCTCCGAGCGCTTGCTCTCCGTCATGTCCATCACCAGCGCCACGAAGCCGCGCACCCCGCCGGACTCGTCCCGGTCCGGGACGCAGAGCGTGTGGAGATCCCTCGCCGAGGTCCCCTCCCCCACCGCGGCGTCCACCGCCAGCGACTCGCCGCGGAAGACCGGCTCGAGCCGCGCGCGCGCCTCCTCCACGGTCTCCACGCCCAGCAGCCGCGCGAGGAGCACGGGATCCGTCCGCCCCTCCATGTACCGCTCGTACGCGCGGTTGTGGTACCGGAGCCCGGTGAGCCGGTCCACGTAGAGGACGATGACCGGGAGCGCGTCGATGACGAGCCGCAGCTCCTGCTCGCTGCGCTGGCGTGCCCGTGCCGCCTCCTCTGCCGACGTCCTTGCACGTCCTTGCGCGTGCACCAGCACGAAGAAGATGCCGCTGGCGAGCACGCCGAAGGCCGCCAGCCCCGGCACCACCCACGGGGGTGAGCCCTCGGTCTTCGCCGTGGGCCGACACTCGAGCACCCAGGTGCGCCCGCCCAGCTGCAGCGGCGTGGTGGCCCGGCGCGCGCCCTCGGCGAGGTCCCACCCGGAGTCGAACAACACGGTGTCCGACGCCTCGTCCCGGAGCCGGAACGCGACGCGGTGCGCCCCTTCCCCGGGGAACAGCTCCCGGAAGAAGTCCCACGCGCGGAACGGGCTGTACACGAAGCCCCGGAGGCGGGCGCGACGTGCATCCTCGGAGGCGGGGATCTCCCTCGCGTCGTAGAGCGCGAGGTAGACGAGGAAGCCGGGCTGGGGCGGGTCCGCGGCGGCCGCCTCCTGGACGAGCGTGACGGGCCCGGAGAGCGCGGGGCGTCCGGTCAGCCACGCGCGCTGCATCGCCTCGCGCCGGGTGGACTCGGTGAACATGTCGTACCCGAGCGCCACCGCGTTCATGGGCGTGAGCGGCTCCAGGAAGAGGATGGGGAGGTAGATGTCCCGGGCGGTGTCGGGCCTGGGGAGGAAGCGCACCCCCTCCGCCTCGGCGGTGGCCTGGAGGCGCGCCAGGTCCCTCGCCTCCACGCGCTCCACGTAGCCGAGCCCCTGGGTCCCCGGGTAGGCCGTGTCCAGCTCCACGCGGGACACCCACGTCCGGAATTCCTCACGCGTCACCTGCTCGGAGGCAGCGAAGAGCCCGGCCGCCCCGCGCAGCAGCGCCTCGTAGGCGTGGAACCGCCCCTCTATCTGGTTCGCGGTGGACTGGACGTTGGACTCGAACCGCGCGCGGTCCCGTGACTCGAGCGCGCGCTGCAGCAGCACGCCCGTCGTGGCGGTGAGCAGCACGCCGCCCACCAGGACGATCCACGGCACCCAGCGGCCGCGCCTCCTCGCCCTCTCCGCCGCGTCCACGCCGTCCCCGGCTCCCCGTCGGGACGCGCAGGGGGGCCGACGGGAAGGTCAGCGGCCGAACGCGTCCAGGCCCGTGATGGCCTTGCCGACCACGAGGGTATGCACCTCGTGCGTCCCCTCGTAGGTGAACACCGACTCGAGGTTGAGCATGTGACGGATGGCCGGGTAGTCGTCCGTGATGCCGTTGGCGCCGAAGATGCTGCGCGCGCTCCGGGCAATCTCCAGGGCCGCCTTCACGTTGTTCCGCTTGGCCAGCGACACCTGCTCGGGCGTGAGCTTCCCCTCGTCCTTGAGCCGCGCGAGCCGCAGGCTGAGCAGCTGCGCCTTGACGATCTCCTGCAGCATGTCCGCCAGCTTCTCCTGCGTCAGCTGGAACCCGGCAATGGGCTTGCCGAACATCGTGCGGGAGAGCGCGTACTCGCGCGCCCCCTCGAAGCAGGCAATGGCCGCCCCGGTGGCCGCGAAGGCAATGCCCGCCCGCGCCGAGTTCAGGCAGCTGAGCGGCCCCTTCAGCCCCTGCACGTTGGGCAGCATGTTGGACGCCGGCACGCGCACGTCCTGGAAGGAGAGCTCGGACGTGAAGGAGGCGCGCAGGCTGAACTTCCCGGGGATGTCCCGCGCGGTGAAGCCCGGCATCCCCTTCTCCACCAGGAAGCCGCGGATGGACTTCGCGTCGCCGTCGTCCACCTTCGCCCAGACGATGGCGACGTCCGCGACGTGGCCGTTGGTGATCCACATCTTGCTGCCGTTGAGGACGTAGCCATCTCCGTCCTTCCGCGCGCGGGTGCGCATGCTGCCCGGGTCGCTCCCGGCGTCGGACTCGGTGAGCCCGAAGCAGCCGATGATCTTCCCCTTCGCCATCTCGGGCAGCCAGCGGCGCCGCTGCTCCTCCGAGCCGAAGGTGTAGATGGGGTACATGCACAGGGATGTCTGCACGGAGGCGAAGCTCCGCAGCCCCGAGTCCCCGCGCTCGAGCTCCTGCAGGATGAGCCCGTACGCCACGTTGTTGAGCCCCGCGCAGCCGTACTCCTCCGGGAGCGGCGCGCCGAAGACGCCCATCTCCGCGAGCGTGGGCACCACTTCCATGGGGAACTTCCCGTCGCGGAACCAGCGGCCCACCTTCGGGATGTACTCGCGGTCGATGAACGAGGCGACCGTGTCCCGCACCGCCCGCTCCTCGGGGCTGAGCAGGTCGTCGATGCGGTACAGGTCGGTGACTGCCGGGCGTTCCATGGTGCGTGGGCTCCAGTGCGCAGGTGCGGTGGCCCCCGCGGGTTAGCCGGGCCGTGCCCCGCGCGTCAATCTGCTAGGGTCCGCCGCCGCTCATGGCATCCACCGTCGTCGTTACTGGCGCCTCCCGCGGCATCGGCCGTGCCGTCGCGGAGGCCTTCGCCGAGGCAGGCCACGCCGTCTGGGCCCTGGCCCGCACCGAGGCTGCACTCGCCGAGCTCGCCGCCGCCCACCCGGGCCGCATCCGCCCCCTGCGCATGGACGCAGCCGACGCGCAGTCCGTGGTGGCCGCCGCGCGCACGGTGCTCGCGGACGGCGCCCCGCGCGTGCTCGTCAACAACGCCGGCATCGCGCTCGCCGCGCCGCTCAAGCGCACCTCCACGGACGACTACCGCCGCGTGATGGCGGTCAACGTGGAGGCGCCCTTCCTGCTGTGCCGCGAGCTCATGCCCGCCATGGCAGACGCAGGGGGCGGGCGCGTCGTCAACGTCGCCAGCACCGCCGCGCTCAAGGGCTTCCAGTACACGTCCGCCTACTGCGCCTCCAAGCACGCGCTGCTCGGCCTCACCCGCGCGCTCGCGCTCGAGTACGCGAAGAAGCAGGTGACGGTGAACGCGGTGTGCCCCGGCTGGACGGACACGGACATGCTGCAGCAGTCCGTGGACAACATCGTCGGGGCCACGGGGCGCACCCCCGAGTCCGCGCGCGCGCAGCTCGCCGGCATGAACGCCATGGGCACGCTCATTCGTCCCCGGGACGTGGCCGCGCTGTGCCTGTTCCTCGCCTCCGACGCCGCGTCCACGGTGACGGGGGCCGCCTACACCATGGACGGAGGGGAGGCCGCGTGAGCCTGCACGTTCTCCAGCCGGAAGGCTGGGTCAAGCCGAGGGGCTACGCCAACGGCGTGCTCGCGGAAGGCAAGCTGCTCTTCACGGGCGGACAGGTGGGGTGGGATCCCACCTCCGAGCTGCCGCGCTTCCCCGCGGACTTCGGGGCCCAGTTCGAGCTCGCGCTCTCCAACGTCTGCGCGGTGCTGCGCGCGGGCGGCGCAGAGCCCTCCCACCTGGTGCGCTGCACCGTCTACGTCACCGACAAGCGCGAGTACCTCGCGGCGCTGAAGGAGGTCGGCGCCGCGTGGAAGCGCCACGTCGGCCGCCACTACCCCGCCATGGCGCTGGTGCAGGTGGCCGGCCTGCTCGAAGACGCCGCGAAGGTGGAGATAGAGGCCACCGCGGTCATCCCCCACGACTCACCGAGGTCCCCATGAGTGCCAGCTTCCGCTTCGAGGTGAAGGAGCGCGTCGGCGTCGTCACCTTCACCCGGCCCGACGTGCTCAACGCGCTGACGTTCGAGGTGTACCGCGAGCTGAGGGATCTCTTCTTCGAGCTCGAGCGCAACGACGAGGTCCGCGCGGTCGTCATCACCGGTGAGGGGCGCGGCTTCTGCTCCGGCGGGGACGTGAACGACATCATCGGCCAGCTGTTCAGCCGGGACATGCCGGGGCTCGTCGAGTTCACCCGGATGACGTGTGATCTCATCAAGAACATCCGCGCGCTGCGCAAGCCGGTCATCGCCGCGCTCAACGGCACGGCCGCCGGGGCGGGGGCCGTCATCGCGCTCGCCGCGGACCTGCGCGTGGCCTCCGAGAAGGCGAAGATCGCCTTCCTCTTCGTGAAGGTGGGGCTGGCCGGCGCGGACATGGGCGCCGCCTACCTGCTGCCGAAGGTGGTGGGGCTGTCCCGCGCCACGGAGCTGCTCTACTTCGGGGACGCGGTGGACGCCGCGGCCGCCGAGCGCATGGGGCTGTTCAACAAGGTGGTGCCGCCGGACGCGGTCCAGGCGGAGGCCTTCGCCTGGGCGAAGCGGCTCGCGGACGGCCCCACCTTCGCGCTCGGGATGACGAAGGAGCTGCTCAACGCCGAGCTGAACTCGGATCTCTACGGCGCGCTGGACAACGAGGCGCGCGCCCAGGCGGTCTGCATGCAGACGAAGGACTTCCGCGAGGCGTACGACGCCTTCACCGGCAAGCGCCCCCCGCGCTTCACCGGGCGCTGAGGAGGGACACCCCATGGCCGCAGGACTGCTCACCGCCACGCACGACGCGCTCCGCAAGGACGTCCAACAGCGCTTCACCGCGCTCGAGGCCCCGGCCGAGTACGAGGGAGACACCGCGGTGGCCGCCGCGGTGAAGGCGCTCGGCCTCTACGGTTACCTCGTGCCCTCTGCGTACGGCGGCGTGCACCCACAGGTGGACGTGCGGAGCCTCTGCGTGCTGCGCGAGGAGCTGGCCTACCGGAACGGCGCCGCGGACTCGCTCTACGCCGTGCAGGGGCTGGGCAGCCACCCGGTGCTGCTCGGCGGCAGCGAGGAGCAGAAGGCGGGGCTGCTGCCGAGGGTGGCACGCGGGGAGGTGCTCTTCGCCTTCGCCCTCACCGAGCCCGAGGCCGGGTCCGACGTGGCCTCGCTCCGGACCGCCGCCCGCCCGGTGGACGGCGGCTACGTGCTCTCCGGCCACAAGCGCTTCACCAGCAACGCGGGCGTGGCCACGCACTACACCGTCTTTGCCCGCACCGGCGAGGGGCCGCGCGGCATCTCGGCCTTCGTCGTTCCCGCGGACGCGCCGGGGCTCACGGTGCGGGGCGGGATGAAGCTGCTCGGGGACCACCCCATCGGCGAGCTGGCGTTCGACGCGGTGCGCCTCCCCGCCTCCGCGCGGCTCGGGGCGGAGGGCGCGGGCATGAAGCTCGCGCTCTCCACCCTGGACGTCTTCCGCAGCACCGTGGGCGCGGCGGCGCTGGGCATGGCGCGGCGGGCGCAGGACGAGGCCATCGCCTACGCGAAGCGGCGCACGCAGTTCGGCGCACCGCTCGCGGAGCTGCCCGCGGTGCAGGGGCTGCTCGCGGACAACGCGGTGGACCTGGAGGCCGCGGCGCTGCTGGTGCACAAGGCGGCGGCCACCAAGGACGGCGGCGCCGTGCGGGTGACGTACGAGGCGGCGGTGGCCAAGCTGTTCGCCACCGAGGCCGCGCAGCGCGTGGTGGACCGGGCGCTGCAGGTGCACGGCGGCAACGGCGTGGTGCGCGGCTTCGCGGTGGAGCGGCTGTACCGGGACGTGCGCGCGCTGCGCATCTACGAGGGGGCGAGCGAGGTGCAGCGGCTCGTCATCGCCCGCTCGGTGCTGGGCTGAAGCCGCTACGGCGTCCCCGCGTCCGCCTTCGGCAGCTCCCGCTCGTCCACGAGGATGCCGTGGAGATCCTGCCGCCGCGCGGGGGTGAGCAGGTTGGGATCCAGCGTGAAGTCCGGCCGGTCGCCGAGGACGAGGTACGCGTCCGGGGGCAGCTTCCCGCCGAACGGCGAGAGGTGCTCGCGCATCACCTCCGCCGTCACGCGCGACCAGCGGTAGGGCCTCCCCGCCGAGTTGCGGAGCTCCACGCCGTTCACCAGCACCACCTGCTGCTTGCCGCGCGTCTCCACGAGGACGGTGTCCCCCGGCAGCCCCCGCACGATGCGCAGCTGCGGGAAGGGCGTCCGCCCGGTCAGCATCACCACCGAGCCGCGCTCCACGCGGAAGTCGCACTGCCCGGCGTAGACATGGACGAACTCGCCCTTGCGCAGCCGCGGCTCGAGCTGCTTCGTCCGGACGTACGTCCCCTGGCGCACGCACTCGGCCCACGCCGGCCCAAAGGCCAGGACCGCGGCCACGCACACCGCCCTGCCCCACCGCCTCACGCCTGCGTCCATTCCGCCCACGTCCCCTCGTAGTCCTTCGCGCGCTGCAGCTGCTCCTTCAGCGCCGCGAGCGCCACGGCGTTGCCGTCCTGCGAGTAGCCCTCCAGCTTGCTGCGCGCCGTGGGCAGCCGCCGGAGGAACTCCTGCACCGCCTCGGGCGAGAGCTGCGGCACGTACATCCCGTAGCCGAGGTGCTCGAGGTAGCGCGCGTTGAGCGTCTGCTCGAACTGCCCCACCACCGGCACCGACAGCATGGGCTTGCGGAGGTACACCGCCTCGCTCATCAGCGTGAAGCCCCCGCCGGCAATGACGCCCCGCGCGGTGCGGAGATCCTCCACGAACCGCTCCTCGCTGAACGGCAGGTACGTGAGGTTCCCCTCCACCACGGGGGCCTCGAGGTTCCGCCGCAGGCCGTACACCCGGCACGGCAGCCCCGCCTGCTGGAGGATGCCCGGCAGGTCCGTGTTGGACTCGGACGTGGTGTAGACGACCAGGTGCTCGCCGTCCTCGGGGCGCGCCGCCAGTATCTCCGGCCGCAGGATGGAGGGCACCAGCGTGGTCCGCTCCTTGCGCACCCGCGGGTGGAAGAAGGACGTCACGAGGTAGTGGAAGCAGCCCGGCAGCTTGCTCTTCACGATGCCGCGGATGAGCTCGAAGTTGTTCTCGAACCCCGCGAGCAGCTGCGGCGGGTGCTCGCAGCGGTTGATGATCTGCATGTTGTCCACGCTGATGACGGGCACGCGCAGGTTCTTCCCCACGTAGTACGCGAACGACTCGAAGTCGCTCACCACCACGTCCGGGCGGAACGGGGCCACCGTCTCCAGGTAGGTGCGCACGTTGTGGGGCCAGCCCTTCACCGCCCCCTTCGCGTTCTCGAGGAAGGTGCGGATGTTGCGCACCGCGTTCTCCTCGTACTGGATGGTGAGGCCCCAGATGGGGTGCACGTTGGAGAAGCGCTTCGAGAGGAAGGCCTCCGCCCGCCCGGAGGCCACCACCTGGACGTCGTGCTCCTTCACGAGCTCCTCGAGGATGACCCGGGACCGGATGGCGTGCCCCATGCCCTCGCCGACCACGCCGTAGAGGATGCGCATGGGGCACAACCTTAATAGGGTCCGCGTGTCATGTCTCAAGCCCGGCGCCTCCTCCGTGCAGCAGCCCTCGGTCTCGGTGCCGCTTTCCTTCTCAGCGGCACCTGGGTGCTCGTGCTCGCGGGCCAGCGCCTGGGGGCCCCGGTGGACTGCAGCACGCTCAGCGCGGAGGCGTGCGAGCTCGAGAACAGCATGCGCCAGGCGGAGATCCGCCTCTACCTGCCAGAGGGGGCCGCGCTGGTGATGCTCGCGGTCGCCGTGGGGCTGTGGCTGCGACGATCGGACAAGGGGGAGAAGCCGTGAGCGCGTTGGACCCGCATGCACTGCCGTCCCAGCTGAACCTCGTGGAGCCGTTCCTGCTGCGGCAGGTGCCGGGGCGCGAGGAGAAGGTGGCGCTCGTGACCGACGCGCGCACCGTCACCTACGGGGAGCTCGCGGACCAGGTCCACCGGGCCACCGCCGTCTTCAAGGCGTGCGGCCTGCTGCCCGAGCAGCGCGTGCTGCTCATGCTCCCGGACGTGCCCGAGTTCGCCTCCGCCTGGTTCGCCGCGGTGAAGGCCGGCGGCGTCGTGGCCGCCGTCAACCCGGACCAGAAGCCGGACGACGTCCGCTACTACCTCCAGTACACGCGCGCGCGGCTGCTGGTGGTGCACGCCTCGGCGCTCCCCGCCGTGGAGGCGGTGCTGCAAGACTGTCCCATGCTCGCCGCCGTGCTGGTGGTGGGCGGGGAGGCGGGGCGCCACGTCCGCTACGAGCAGGCGCTCGCGGAGGCCGCCCCGGACACCTCGGTCTTCCCCGCGCACAAGGACGACCCGGCGGTGTGGCTCTTCACCTCGGGCAGCACGGGCCAGCCCAAGGCGGCGGTGCACAAGCACCACGACTTCGTCTTCAACGCGCTCACCTTCGGGCTGCCCATCCTCGGGTACACGGAGGCGGACGTGTGCCTGAGCGTTCCGCGGCTCGCGTTCGGCTACGCGCTGGGGACCAACCTGCTCTTCCCGCTCATGGCCGGGGCGCGGGCGGTGCTCTTCCCGGAGAAGCCCACGCCGGAGCGGCTGTGCGAGCTCGTCACCCGCCACCGCCCCACGTTCTTCACGTCCGTGCCCACCTCCCTCAACCAGGTGTCCCAGTCCGAGGTGGCGCGCCGCACCGACTTCTCGTGCCTGCGGCTCGCGGTGAGCGCGGGCGAGGCGCTGCCGGCGGAGCTCTACGAGCGGTGGAAGTCCACGACGGGCGTGGAGGTGCTGGACGGCATCGGCTCGGCGGAGATGTTCCACATCTTCATCACCAACCGCGTGGGGGACGTGAAGCTCGGGAGCCTCGGGCGCGTGGTGGAGGGGTACGAGGCGAAGGTGTGCGACCTGGAGGGGCGCGAGCTGCCGCCCGGCGAGCTCGGCACGCTGTGGGTGCGCGGCGACTCCATGGCGCTCGAGTACTGGCAGCAGCACGAGAAGAGCAAGCAGACGTTCCGCGGGGACTGGTGCGTCTCGGCGGACACCTTCTACCGGGACGCGGACGGCTACTTCTTTTTCTGCGGCCGCGGGGACGATCTCCTGAAGGTGGGCGGCAAGTGGGTGTCGCCGCTGGAGGTGGAGGACGTGCTCTTGCGCCACGGGGCGGTGGCCGAGGTGGCGGTGGTGGGCTTCAAGGACGCGGACGGCCTGGAGAAGCCGCGCGCCTTCTGCGTGGTGAAGCCGGGCAACCCTCCCACCGAGGAGCTCGCCGAGGCGCTGAAGGCCCACGTGCGGGCGGTGCTCGCGCCGTACAAGGCCCCGCGCCAGGTGACGTTCCTCGCCGCCCTGCCCCGCAGCGACCGCGGCAAGGTGCTCAAGGGGCAGCTCCGGTGACGCGCGCCGCGGACATCACCTGGCAGACGGCCGAGCGGCTCGCGCGCGCCGGGGCGGTGGCGCTGCTCCCGGTGGGGAGCACCGAGGCGCACGGGCCGCACCTGCCGCTGTCCGTGGACGTCGTCATCGCCGAGGCGGTGGCGGAGCGCACGGCGAGGCTGCTCGGGGCCGCCGGGCGGACGGCGGTGGTGTTCCCCGCGGTCAGCTACGGGGTGACGGAGTTCGCGGACGCGTTCGCCGGCACGGTGCACGTCCCGGCCCCCGCGACGCAGGGATACCTGGAGGGGGTGCTCACGGGCCTGGTGCGCCATGGCTTCCGCACGGTGGGGGTGCTCAACCACCACCTCGAGCCCGCCCAGTTCGCCGTGGTGCACGCGGCGGCGAAGGCCGTCTCCGAGTCCACGGGGGCGCGCGTCGTCGTCCCGGACCACCGCAAGAAGCCGCACGGGCCCAGGCTCGGGGAGGAGTTCGTCTCCGGGGGGAGCCACGCGGGCCGGTATGAAACCTCCCTCATGCTGGCGGCGGCCCCGCACCGGGTGGACCTGGACGCCATGGCCGCGCTGCCGGACCTGGAGGTGAACCTCCCCGCGGCCATCAAGGCGGGCGGGAGGAACTTCCACGAGTGCGGGGGGCCGCTCGCCTACTTCGGCTCACCCCGCTCGGCCTCGGCCGAGGAGGGGGAGCGGCTGCTGGGGGTGCTCGCGGAGTTGTCGGCCGCTGCCCTCAGTTGAGGTTGCGGGCGCCACAAGCGGTTCTTAAGCAAGGAGGACCCCTACTTCAGAGGCCCTCATGCAGCTGCAATCGCTGAAGATGTTCTGCGACGTGGTGGAAACCGGCAGCTTCTCGCGCGCGGCGCAGCTGAACCACGTGACGCAGTCCGCGGTGAGCCAGCAAATCCGGGCGCTGGAGGTGCGGTACGGGCAGAAGCTCCTGAGCCGCTCGGCACGGCAGGTGACGCCGACGCTGGTGGGCGAGCGGCTGTTCCGCGGGAGCAAGGAGATCCTCTCCCGCTTCTCCGAGGTGGAGGCGGAGCTTCGCGAGCAGTCCACGGAGGTGCAGGGCACGTGCACCGTGTCCGCCATCTACTCGGTGGGGCTGCACGAGCTGCGGGCGCTGCAGACGGAGCTGCTCAAGCGCCACCCCAAGGTGAACCTGCGGCTGAACTACCGCCGCTCGGACCAGGTGTACGACGACGTCATCCTGGGGGCGGCGGAGATGGGGCTGGTGGCCTACCCGCAACCGCGCGCGGGCGTGGACGTGCTGCCGTTCCGGGATGACAAGCTCTCCCTGGTGTGCGCGCCGTCGCACCCGCTCGCAGGGAAGTCCAAGGTGTCGCTGGCGGCCATTGCCGCGTGTCCCTTCATCGCGTTCGACCGCGAGGCGCCCACGCGCAAGGGCATAGACCGGATGTTCCGGGACCGGGGGTTGGATCTCAACCCGGTGATGGAGATGGACAACGTGGAGACCATCAAGCGCGCGGTGGAGATGGGGCTCGGCGTGGCCATCCTCCCGGCGGCGACGGTGGAGCACGAGGTGGCGGAAGGCACCCTCACCTGCAAGACCTTCGCGGAGGGCAACTTCACGCGGCCCATCGGCATCCTGCTGCGGAAGGGGAAGTACCTGGACCGCGCGAGCGCCTCGGTGCTGGAGCTGCTCAAGAAGTCCGGCGGCGTGGAATAGGGGCTGGCCCGGCAGAGCCCGGCTGGAACGAGGCAACTGTCAGTTCGACGGCGGGTGCGGCGTGGAGGTGGCCGTCGTCCTTCCTCGTTCCACCCGGAGCCTCAAGATGATCCGCCTGCTGTCTGCCTGCGTGGTGCTGTCCCCGCTGCTCGTCTCCGCTGCGCCTAAAAAGGCGCCTGCCGCGAAGTCTCTCTGCTCGCCGGAGGAGACGGTCGTCTACTCCTGCGAGCTCAAGAACAAGGCGAAGGGGGAGATGCTCTCGCTCTGCGCTTCGAAGGACCTGTCGGCCCGCACGGGTACCCTGCAGTTCCGGATGGGTGTACCCGGCGCTGCCCCCACGGCGGTGTACCCGGAGCAGGCGGTTCACCCCTCGCGGGCATTCCGCTACGGGTTCGGGACACAGCACGGGACTGACTTCGAGCTGCTGGACTTCAAGCTCGGGGGGAAGCGCCACGTCGTCTACTCCTCGTCGGGAGGTGGCCTGCGCATGTCGGGACTGAACCTCGGCGGCAGCAAGAGCGATCCCCAGTGCAAGCAGTACAAGGCGCTCGGACTCGTGCCGGAGAACGACGAGCTGCCCTTCGGCGTGACGGGGATCCCGGACGACGAGATGTTCATTCCCTGAGCTGCTCAGTACAGCTTCCGCAGCCGCGCCGCGTAGAAGCCGTCCAGCCCCTCGGGGCCGGGCAGGGTCCGCAGTGCGCCCTGCCACAGCGGCAGCGTGACGCCCTGCGGGAGCACCGGCGGCTCGAGCGTCCACTCGGGGTGGCTGCGGAGGAAGAGCTCCACCTGGTCCGGCCCTTCCCGGAAGTCCACGCTGCACACCGCGTAGACGAGCAGCCCGCCCGGGGCCACCACCGCCTGCGCGGACTCCAGGATGCGGCGCTGCAACGTCGAAAGGCGCAGCACGTCCGCGTCCGTCCTCCGGTACCGCAGCTCCGGGTGGCGGCGCAGCGTGCCGCTGCCGCTGCACGGGGCGTCCACCATCACCGCGTGGAACTCGCCCCAGTCTTCCGGGAACGGCCCGGTGGCATCGTGCGCGTGCATGCGGACGCGGGACTCGAGCCCGAGGCGCCTGGCCTCCGCTGCAATCTTGCGCAACTTGTTGGCGTGGAGATCGCACGCCCAGACCTCCTCGTGCGTCTCGGCCAGGTGCAGCGCCTTGCCGCCGGGGGCTGCGCACACGTCGAGCACGCGCGCCGTCTCGGGCACCTGCGCGTAGACGCCCACGAGCTGCGCCGCCTCGTCCTGCACGCTCCAGAGCCCCTGGTCGAAGCCGAGGAGATCCTCCACGCGCCCCACGCCGGGGAGGCGGATGCCCACCGGGGAGAGCGCGGTGGGCTCGGCCTCGAGCCCAGCCCCCCGCAGCTCGCCGAGCAGCGCCTCGCGGGTGGTCTTCGAGGTGTTGGTGCGCAGCACCAGCCCCGGGGCCACGTTGTCCGCGGCGAGCATGGCCTCGGCGCGGACGGGGCCGAACTGTCGAATCCACTTCTCCACGAGCTCCACCGGGTGGCTCTCGCGGATCGCCAGGTGCGCGGCGAGCGGCTCCTTCGGCGGCAGCGGGGGTGACTCGAGCGCGGCGAGCTTGCGGAGGATGGCGTTGCAGAACCCGGCCGCGCGCTGCACCCCGAGCGCCTTGAGCGCTTCCACCGTTTCCGCCACGGCGGCGTGGCGGGGCAGCCGCATGAAGAACAGCTGGTAGGCCCCCACGCGGAGCGCGGCGAGCACCTTGTCCTCGAGCGCATCCAGCTTGCGGTCTGCGTATTGAGCGATGGCCGCGTCGAGCAGCATGCGGCGGCGGGTGGTGCCGTAGCAGAGCTCCGTCACGAGGCCGGCGTCGCGGGGATCTTCGAGGCCCGCCTCGTCCAACTGCGCGTCCAACACGAGGTCCAGGTAGGCGTCCGTGGCCTCCACGCGGGAGAGGACGTTGACGGCGAGGGCGCGGGCAGAGAGCGGTTTCATTGCAGGCGGGCGAGCAGGTCGACGAGGTCCTGCGCGTCCAGCGCGCCGGCCTTGCGGTCGAGGAACATGAGTCGGCGGAGCACGTCTTCGAGCAGCGGCCGCTCGGACGGCGGGACCTCGGCCCCGGCCTCGAGGCGCATCCACCCCTCGCGCGCGAAGGCGGCGAGCGCGGAGGCGGGTTCACTTCCCGAGAGATGGCGCGCGATGCGCGAGGCAATGTCAGCGCGCGTGGGCACGCCGGAGGGCCATGCCGCGCCCGCGGTCGGCACCGGCGCCCCGGTGTTGGGCTCGGGCCGGCGACGGCCCAGCGTCTTCCGGGGCGCAGGCACCTGCGGCGCGGCGGTGGCAGGCGCGCCGCTGACCACGCCCGGCGCGGGCGGGAGGTTCGCCACGTTCCACGCAGAGGAGGATCCGCTCGGAGCGGCCTGTGCGACCGCGGAGCCCGTCGAACCGGCGGCCGAATGCGCACCCGCCGGGCTCACGGGTCCTGCGCCGGTCGTCCCGGAGGACGTGACCGCGCCCTGCACGCGCGCCGTGGCGTCCGTGCCCGAGACACCTGCCGTCGCCCCCGAGCCTGCGGCCGCCGCCGGGCCCACGGCCCCTGCACCGGTCGTCCCGGGGGACGTGACCGCGCCCTGCACGCTCGCCGTCGCATCCCTGCCCGAGACACCTGCTGCCGCCCCGGAGCCTGCCGCCGCCCCCGTGCCCACGGCCCCTGCGCCGGTCGTCCCGGAGGACGTGACCGCGCCCTGCA
>JBDLRJ010000390.1:0-4321 GCA_039800145.1 Pseudomonadota bacterium
CCTACATGACCGTCCGTTCAGCGATCGGCATGCTCCGGAATCGGTGATCGCCTTGGTCCGGAACGCGCAAGCAGCTCTGTACTGGGCTCGGGGTGACGCTCGGGCAGTTTTTCTCGGACGACGGGGGCCCGCTTCCAGCGCTTCGGGAGCCATCCCATCCCGAGCACACAGCAAAGCTGCAGCAAGTCCTCGAGCGGCTCTCGCCCAAGGCCCAGGGCCGTTTCGTGGCAGGCATCGAAGCCGTCGTTCGTAGCGTCGAAGGACGCGGTCAGGGGCGATGAACAGCCTCCGGGTTGCGCAGTCAGTTCAGCCCATGAATACGTTCCGGCGAAGTGCCGGGCGCGCAGTTCTTGGTTGACCGAATCGGCGTTCCGCGGGCCACGTCCGCCCGCGAGCAGCCGATGACTTCATCACCCCTGACGTGCCCCCGACCCCCAAACCACTCGCAGTGTGAGTCCGGGGTTGTTGAAGTTTGCTCGGAACTTTATTTCGCAAGCTCCGAAACGGTGGCGGCTATTTCATACTCCCCGAAGGCCTTGGCTGCCTTCCGTCGCTCCTCGGGACCGAGGGTCTCTGAAAGCTGCTCGACCAAGCTGTCGCGGAAAGACTCAATCATACGCCTCTTCGCAACGATAGCCACCTGCGCCTCAGGCTCCTGCAGCCCTGCTTGGAGCCCCTGTTGGTACAACTTGCCACTCGCCAACGATGCTACCCTCTCTTGCCAAGCTTCAGCGGCAGCACCGAAGGACGCCTCAGCAGCGTCGGCTGGTCGGAACAGACCCTCGTGAAACCGTGCCAAATCCGCATGAAGGGCATCGACTCGGTCGCGGTCCAAGACCAGTCGACCAAACGAAGCACGTTCGCCATCAGCGCGCTTCTCGGCCTCGGCCAAAAGCGTTTTCCACCGCTGACGCGCCACGACGTATCCAAGCCCGAACGCCAAGAGAGCCGTCACCAATATGATTTCCATGCCGTTGATTGTCGACTGTCGACGAGCATCCAACCAGTGCCAATAAGGAGCGCCAAGGTCGAAGCTGACGACACCGGCAATGTCCCCTTGATACGCACCGGACTCCCGACCGTCTCCTGCTTGAGCACGCGAACGACCTCCTCGCACTCCACCTGCTCGCCACTGGCGAGGTGCCGGGCGCGCAGTTCCTGGGTTGACCGAGTGGGCGTTCCGCGGGCCAGGTCCGCCCCTGCACAACCCCGACGACCTCAGCCCCTCTCGGACGCCTCACCGCGCCTGATTGGCCCTGACGCTTCCGACGGCAGCTTCGATTCGCTCCCGGATACGCTTGCCGGTCCTCTTGAAGCCCAATTCGCGGACGACCTCGGTGACGATGTCCGCCTCGGTGCGCAACAGGTTGTCCGACTGCACCCAGCGGACCCATGCCTCGATGACGCCGTGGGGCAGGTCATCGATGGAATCGTAAGGCGGCAGGACGGGCCTTGGTCCTCGACCAGGCAACGGAGGAGCGACCTGGCGCAGTGGTTCCTGCACCAACACCGGCACGGGCTCGCTCTCCTCGTCCGCGGCCGCCACCGCCTCGCGCACCACCGTCAGCGTCCTGGCCAACTCCGCCTCTCGAGACGAAAACCAGTCCGTGGACCAGATGCGGTGCACGCGCCACCCGAGTGACTCCAGGTGCTGCTGCCGCAGCCTGTCCCTGTCTCGCGCGGTTGGGGCCGAGTGGTACGACGCGCCATCGCACTCGATGGCAAGCACGTACCGCCCCGGCTGCTCCGGGTGGTGGACCGCGAAGTCCAAGCGATAGCTGGAGACCCCCAACTGTGGCGTCACCCGCACTCCATTCGCCTCGAGCGCAAGCCTCACGTCGCTCTCGAAGGCATTGAGCGCCACGGGCACTTCGCTCGGACCGCCCAGCACCCTTCCCCCGGACTCGGCGAAGGCGAGGTAGTCCCGCAGCATCCGCGACCCGTCTGCCTTGCACTTCGCCGGGTCCATGTCCCGCTGCGTGAAGGATACAAATACCTTCATCTGCGTCCGGGCGCGGGTGACGGCCACGTTGAGGCGGCGCTCCCCGCCTTGCACCTGCAGCGGCCCGAAGTTGTGTCGCAGCTTCCCGTCTGCGCCGGGCGCATACCCCACAGAGAGGAAGATGACGTCGCGCTCGTCCCCCTGCACCTGCTCCAGGTTCTTGATGAAGAAGCGGTCCTCCCGCTGGGCGCTGAAGAACTCCCCCGCCTCGGGGAAGCCATCCAGCGCATCGTCCAGCGCGTGGACGAGGCGGTCCCGGTGCTTCACGCCCATGGTGATGACCCCCAGGCTGCGCTCCGGGTGCTGCCTCGCATGCTCGAGAATGCGCTGCACCACGAGCCTCACCTCGGCGGCGCTCGAGTCCTCATCCCCGTCCTGCCGTGACGGTGCGGCGTACTCGAAGGAGACAGCCCCCTGCTGCTGCACGCCGGGGAAAGTCACCAACCCGTCCTGGTAGATGTGGCGGTTGGAGAAGGCGATGAGGCGCTCGTCCCGACTCCGGTAGTGCCACTGCAACTGCATGGACGGAAGGAAGGCGAGCAGGCTGTCCAGGATGGACTCCACGCCCTCGAACGCACCGGCGTCCTCTTCCTCGGCGTTGCCGGTGGCGAAGAAGTTCGTCGGAGGCAGTTGCTTCGGGTCGCCAGCCACCACCGCCTGAGGCGCACGCACCAGCGCAGGCACTGCGTCCTCGGGAAACACCTGCGAGGCCTCGTCGAAGATGACGACGTCGAACAGGTCCCCCTTCACGGGTAGCAACTGGCTCACCGACAGCGGGCTCGCCATGACGCATGGGCAGAGCGTGGTGACAGCCCCACCCGCTGTCGCCATGAGTTCGCGGAACGCCTTGTGCTTCGCCTTCTTGCGTGCCTCGTGCTCCACGACCTGGAACGCGTCCCGGTGCTGGTTGGCGAATTGGATGACGCGCTCTCCATGCGCGCGCCGCACTCGGGCGGCCGCGAGCCGGACGCGCTCCTTGTCCGACAGGCGGAAGCGCTCAAGTACCTCGTCCAACACGGAGTGGCCCTCCCCCATGAGCGAAGGCACCTGCACCCGGACCTCCTCTACGGTGGATGCGCGGAGAGCGTCCTGGAGCGCCCTCCGCCAGGCGTTCGGAGGAAGCCCGGCCCTCCGCACCTCCTCGAGGAAGTCCCCCATCCCCAGCTGACAGAGCGCTTCGCGCAGACGCCGGCCCTCGGGCAGTCGCTCGGCCACGTCACGGTCGCGCCGCAGCGACTCCATCGAAGCCTTCAACTCGGACATGGACAGGCGCAGCCACTGGCCAGGGAGGACCGCGTCGAGTCGTGCGAGTGCAGCCCTTGCCTCCGTGACGAGGGCCGGCATTCGCCCAAGCGCGGCGAGCGCGTCCGGGAGGCGGACGGTGGGTGCCACTTCCCGCAACTCGCGCCGCCGGCTCGCCAAGAGCTTGAGTTCCCCGTAGACGACGGACAATCCAGCAGGGGCAGCGCGGGACTCCAGTGCCGCCCTCCTGGCCATCCGGAAGGCTCCGGAGAAGAGGAAGGCCGCCAGCACCGCCCACCATCCCCTTTCCACGGGGGCGAGCGCCTGTAACGCCACGTCAACGTCCACGTTCTCGACGGAGGGGTTGAACGGAGCGAGTGCCGCGGCCGCGTCCTTCGCGCGCCCATGCACGGACTCGAGCGTCTCGAGCGAGGCGTCCACCCTCACTCCCAGGGGTGGGAGCACACGCCCCGCCTCGGCCTCTAGTTCCGGCAGCACGCGTCGCGACAACAACTCCACGGCATCCAGCGCCTCCAGCACCGCTTCAAATGCCACCGGCCGCGCCTGCATCCAGCGCGAGGGCTCATCCCCCCGGACGATGGAGGCGAACGAGGACGCAGCCTCGAGGAGCGCCTGGACCTCCGCACGTCGCTCCCGCGTGAAGGCCCTCAGCTGACCGCCTCGCCAGCGGACGCCAGGGAGAGGACGCGCCTGGGGAAGGTGGCCGCCCATTTCGTAGAGACTCTCGTCCGTGCCGGGCCGGGGCGTATGCAACGCCTCCATGCGCGTCACCAACCGAGCGCGACTTTCACGAAAGGCCAGGTGGACGCCGGAGGCGTCCGTGGTCGGCGTTGCCTGGGCAGTCGTGAGAGCGGCATTCAACTGCGCGGCGATGCGCTTGCGCGACACCTCCGCCCCGTGGAGGTCCAGCACCAGATGCCCGAGGCCCACCGAGGCAAGCCGCCGCTTCACCACCTCCAGCGCGGCGCGTTTCTCCGCGACGAAGAGGACGCGCTTGCCGCGCGCGGCCAGCGCCGCCGCGAGGTTGGCGATGGTCTGGCTCTTCCCCGTTCCGGG
>JBDLRJ010000391.1:0-8895 GCA_039800145.1 Pseudomonadota bacterium
TGAACCACCGGGCTCGCGTGGTGCGCGCGGTGAATGACGGCCTCGAGCAGGCGAACGCTGGCAAGGTCATTGACCATGACGAGGTCTTCCGCCGGGTCGAAGCCCGCATCGGCAAGGTTGAGAAGGCGAAGCGGCGGTGAGCCGAGTTTGCATTCATCGGCACTGACTTGAAGCCTCTTCAAGTCTAAACGTAGAGTTTCGTCAAGTGACCGACCCGGTGCTCCAGCAGGTCCGTGGCCTCGCCCGCGCGAACCGGATTGTCCTGTCCGCTCACGCCGCGGAGCGGATGCGTTCGCGCAGGGTCCAGTACGGCGACGTTCGCCATGCACTCGTGCACGCGATGCGTGCGAGCCCCTCTGAAGGTGAACGGTGGCGCTTGGAAGGTCCAGACCTCGACGGTGACGACCTCTCCGTCGTGCTGGTGCTCGAGGACGGCATCCTGATGGAGGCCCGACATGAAGACTTGCCCTGACTGCAGCAGCCGCAAGCTCAAGACCGTCCAGCGAGACGAGACCGCACAGCTGGCGTTCAAGTACCGCAACGGCCAGCGCACCGTGTCCTACGTGGCGCAACTCCCCGTGCTCCACTGCTCGGCCTGCGGCGCCACGTTCGAGCAGGGCGCTGACCTCGAGCGCTTCGAGCTCCACGTCGCGCAGGCGGCCATTGGCCTCGGGGTTCCTGCGGGTGCCCTCCTCCGCTACGCCCGCAAGGCCCTCGGTTTCAAGGCGACGGAACTCGCCGGGATCCTCGACGTCTCCGCCGAGACCATCTCCCACTGGGAGAACGACCGGACGGAGATCTCCTCCTTCGCGTGGGTGACCCTGGGCGACCTCGTGGCAGACCGGATCGCCGGCGTGGAGTTCACCCTCACCCGGCTTGCGGCCCTTCGGCGTCCGAAGCTGCCGTCCCGGCGCATCAAGCTCACGCTCGCAGGCGCCGGCCGCACCTGAACCCCTCGTCAACCCACCCCCACTCCGTGCGTTGACAACCCCCGGACAGCAGCCCTATCCACCGGGGCCATGTCCGACGCCCACTTCTCCGGCCACGCCCACACCGCCCACGTCCCCACCCTCCCGGAGGGGATGCAGCTGCGCCACGACTGGACCCTCCCCGAGGTGAAGGCGCTCTACGAGCTGCCGCTCCTCGACCTCGTCTACCGCGCCCAGACGGTCCACCGCGCCGTGTGGAAGGAGAACCAGGTGCAGCTCTGCTCGCTGCTCTCGGTCAAGACCGGCGGCTGCCCAGAAGACTGCGCCTACTGCCCCCAGGCCGCCCGCTACAAGACCGGCGTCCAGGCCGAGAAGCTCATGGGCGTGGAGGAGGTCCTCCACAACGCCCGCCAGGCCCGCGAGGCCGGCGCCACCCGCTTCTGCATGGGCGCCGCCTGGCGAGAGATCAAGGACGGCCCCCAGTTCGACCAGGTCCTCGACATGGTCCGGGGCGTGAAGTCGCTCGGCATGGAGGCCTGCTGCACGCTCGGGATGTTGTCTGACTCACAGGCAAAGCGCCTGAAGGAGGCCGGCCTCACCGCCTACAACCACAACCTCGACACCTCCGAGGACAAGTACGGCGACATCATCCACACCCGCACCTACCAGGACCGGCTGGAGACGATTCGCCGCGTCCGCGAGGCCGGCATCAGCGTCTGCTCGGGAGGCATCATCGGCATGGGCGAGTCCGTGGAGGACCGCTGCAAGATGCTGCTGACGCTCGCCAACCAGGAGATCCACCCGGAATCCGTCCCGGTCAACGCGCTCGTGCCCGTCAAGGGCACCCCGCTCGAGAAGCAGCAGGCCGTCCCTGCCACTGACATGGTGCGAATGATTGCCACCGCGCGCCTCCTCATGCCGCAGGCCATGGTGCGCCTGTCCGCGGGCCGCATGCAGATGACGGAAGAGGCCCAGCTGCTCTGCATGATGGCCGGGGCCAACTCGCTCTTCTTCGGCGAGAAGCTCCTCACCACCGGCAACCCCGAGTACGTCCAGGACATGGCGCTGCTCGAGCGGGCGGGCGTCACGGCGCTCGAGCCCAACGTCCAGAAGTGACGAACCCCGTCGACCGCTGGGCCGCGGAAGGTCTCGAAGATCTCTCCGCGCGCGGCCACCGCCGCCACCTCGAGCCGCTCGAGGGGGCGCAGGGGCCCGTCGTCCGCCTCTCCGGCGAGTCGGTCATCAACTTCTCCTCCAACGACTACCTCGGCCTGGCCGCCGACCCCCGCCTCGCGCGCGCGCTGCGGGATGCCACGCTGCGCCACGGCGTGGGCAGCGGCGCGAGCCGGCTCGTCGTGGGCGATAGCACCGCCCACCAGGCGCTCGAGGCCCAGCTGGCGACGGTGATGGGCACCCAGGCCGCCCGGCTCTTCAACAGCGGCTACGCGGCCAACCTCGGCGTGCTCTCGGCGCTGCTCGGCCCCGGGGACGTGGTCTTCAGCGACGCGCTCAACCACGCCTCCCTCGTGGACGGCTGCCGGCTCTCTCGCGCAAAGACAGTCATCTATCCTCACGGGGACGTGGCTGCCCTCGAGGCGCTGCTCGCCTCGAACCCGGGGCGGCGCCAGCTCGTGGTGACCGACGCGGTCTTCTCCATGGACGGGGACTGGGCGCCGCTCGAGGCGCTCGTTTCGCTGTGCGAGCGCACCGGGGCAGGGCTGCTCGTGGACGAGGCCCACGCGTTCGGCGTGCTCGGCGCTTCCGGCGCGGGGCTGTGCGCGGAGTTGGGCGTCGCGCACCGCGTGCCGCTGCGCATGGGCACGCTGGGAAAGTCTGCCGGGGCGTACGGCGCGTTCGTGGCCTGCTCGGAGGAGGTGGCGGACTGGCTCACGCACCGTGCCCGCTCGCTGGTGTTCTCCACCTCGCTCCCGGCGCCGCTCTGCGCGGCTGCCTCCGCGGGGCTGGAGGCGCTCGCCCAGGACGAGGCGCTCCGCGAGCGGCTCTGGCGCAACATCCGGCGGCTCTCCGCGGGGCTCGAGGCGCTGGGGCTTCCTTCGGGCGGGCGCAGCCCCATCTTCCCGGTCGTGCTCGGGGACCCGGTGAAGGCGGTGGAGGCCTCGCGCCAGCTGCGCGAGCGGCACCTGCTCGTGAAGGCCATCCGCCCACCCACGGTGCCGGAGGGCACGAGCCGACTCCGCGTCTCGGTCTCCGCCGCGCACTCGGAGGGAAACGTGGACCTGCTGCTGTCTGCGCTGTCTGAGCTGGGCCTGCGCGGCCCCGGGGGAGAGGAATGAAACCGCCGCGGTTGTTCGTCACCGGCACCGACACGAACGTGGGGAAGACGGAGGTCTCCTGCGCGCTGCTGGAGCTGTTCGCGCGCGCCGGGCTGCGGCCCGCCGCCTTCAAGCCCTACGAGAGCGGCGGCACCGGCGACAGCCGCGCGCTGTGGGAGGCCTCGGGCCGCTCCACGCCGCTCGCCCAGGTGAACGTCCACCGCTTCCGTCCCCCCGTGGCGCCCGGCGTGGCGGCAGCGCGCACGGGGCAGCAGCCGAGCTGGGCGGAGACGCTCCGCGGCTTCCACCGCTTCGACGGGCGCGCGCTCGTGGTGGAAGGGGCGGGCGGGCTCTTCGTCCCGCTGGACGAGCACCGCGAGGTGATGGACCTCGTCGTCTCGCTCGAACTGCCCGTGGTGCTGGTGGCGCGCGCGGGGCTGGGCACGCTGAACCACGTCGGCCTCTCCCTCGAGGCACTCGCCTCCCGCCGCGTCCCCGTCCTCGCGGTGGTGCTCGTCCAGTCCGGCCCGACGCGCGACGCCGCCGAGCGCGACAACCCGGCGTGGCTCATGCGCCGCCACAGGCTCCCGGTGCTCGGCCCCGTGCGCTGGACGCCGTCAGCGGAAGCCCGGCGCCAGGTCTTCAAGCGCGCCCTGGTCCCGCTGGTGGATGCGCTGCTGTTGCGCGCGCCCGCGGGACACAGCCTCCGGGGACGGTAGGCAGCCCCGGCCACCCTTCGGCGGCGCCGTTCCGTTTGAGTCGCCTCGCCGCTCCTTGCTAGGAAGCCCGCCATGCGCACGTCCCTCGGTCCCGTGGTTGCCGCGTTGTCCCTGGTGTCCGTCACCGCCTGCCTGCTGCCGCTGGACGAGGGAGAGGGCCCCGGCGGGTTGGTGCCGGGGAGCGAGAACGTGACGGTGGCCACGACGTGGGCCGCCACGCCGGCGCCCTGCGACGCGGTGGTGAAGGGGACGCTCCGCGTCAAGGCCGCGCTGACGGTGGCGCCCGGGGCGACGGTGTGCTTCGAGCCCGGGGCCGGCATGCTGGTCGAGGAGACCGGCTCGCTCAACGCGGACGGGACGGCGGAGGCGCCCATCTCGTTCGTCGGCACGGTGCCCACGGCGGGCTCGTGGAAGGGCATCAGCATCACCTCCGTCAACGCCGCCAACGTGTTCCGCCACGCGGTGTTCGCGCACGCGGGGAACCCGGACAGCCTGTGCTGCGGCTTTTTCCTCGGCGGGGAGGATCTCCAGGCGGCGCTTCTCCTCGGGGACAACGGGACGGGGGCGCAGGTCACCGTGGAGGACACCGTGTTCCGGGACATCGCGGCGCACGGGCTGTTCATGTTCCCCAAGGCGAGGTTCGCCTCCTTCGCGCGGAACACCTTCCAGGGCGTGGCGAAGGCGCCGGTGACGCTGTCGCTGGACTCGGCCTCGGCCCTGGACGCGGCGACCCAGTACGCGGGGCCGGGCAACGGCCAGCCGGTCATCCGGGTGCTGGCGACGACCGTCCAGTCCGCGGTGACGCTCAAGGGGCTGCCGGTGCCCTACGCCATGTCGCTGGGGGCCGCCGACAAGACCTTCCTCGTGGGCGCGGCGCTGGTGGTGGAGGCGGGGGCGCGGCTCGAGTTCGAGGCGAACTGCGGGATGATCGTCGAGGAGACGGGCTCGCTCGTGGCGACGGGGACGCCGGACCGGCGGGTGGTGTTCACGGGGCGGTCCGAGGTGCAGGGCTCCTGGAAGGGACTCGCCCTGACGGGGCTGGACAACGCCCTGTCGAACGTGGACATCCGCTTCGGCGGGAACGCGGACCCGCTGTGCTGCGGCTTCTTCGAAGGGGGAAGCAACGCGGTGGGGAACCTGCTGGTGGGCGCCACGTCCACCGCGGCGCGGGTGACGCTCACCGACGTGACCTCCACGCAGAGCGGCGGGCGCGGCGTGGCGGTGATGGGCGGGAGCACGGTGACGCTGGCCGGGAGCAACGACCTTTCCACCGGGAACGCCCTGCCGAATTCCGGGCTGTGACGAAACGCGCCGGGGCCGGAAAATCGGCCCCGGGCGATCAAATTTTCTTCCGCCCCGGACGCGAATTGGACGCGGTGTACAAGCCGCGAGACAACGTCGCGGCACATGGCGGACATCATCGACCTCACGTTGGTGGCAGACGCGCGGCGGACCTTCCAGCAGCTCCTGGAGGACAAGGGGCTCACCTGGTTCCTCCGCAAGGAAGGCCACCGTCTCTTCGAGATTGAGCCCCGCCGCGTGGACGCGGTGGTACGGCGCGCTGCGCGGGCCCGGCCCAAGCACCTGCCGAAGGCGCCGCCCGCGGCCGTGGAGCATTGCCGCAAGGAGATCCGCCGCGAGCTCATCCGCCGCGTGGTGGAGTCCATGCTGCAGACGGGCCTGTAGGCGGGCCCGCCCGGGTCAGGGGTCCACGACCTTCACGGACGAGAAGCCCTTCCCGGCGACCTTCCAGATTTCGATCTTCCCGGGCGCCTCGCCCGTGGCGTTGTTGAAGTCCAGCGCCCCCGAGGCACCGTCCACGTCCAGCCTGGTGCCCGAGGCCACGACCTGGGCGGCCTCGGCGAACTTGATGGCCTGCAGCGGGAAGGGGGTGCCACCGGTGAGGCGGGTGAGCCCCGCGGCCACGGTGCCGCCGTTGACCGAGCCGGTGCCGTCCCCGACGGCCGCCGCGAGCGCGAGCGAGAGGCAGTAGGCCGCGTCGTAGGCGTGGGCGGTGTAGCTGTAGTCCGAGGGGCTCGCGCCGTAGCGGGACTGGTAGGCGTCCCGGAAGGCGCTGAAGGCGCGCCCGGCGCCCTGGGCCGGGGCGCTCCCGTAGGCGTCCTCCACCTCGGTGCGCTCGGTGTCCGAGAGCCCCTCGAGCATGGAGACGGACTTGGCGCTGTCGCTGAAGAGCCACTGGTGGCCCGCGGACTTCTTGAGGTTGGCCTTGGCAAAGGCGGCCTTGAGGAGCCTCACCGCGTCGTCGGGGAAGGCGATGAGGACGGTGAGGTCCGGGTCCCACGCGTTGAGCTGGTCCACGGCGGTGGTGATGTTGCCGCCCCGCGGGTACTCGAAGCCCTTCGACTCGCGCGACGAGCCCTCGAGCCCGGTGATGACCTGGTTGTTGAGCCCCTGGCCGTAGGGGTCCGCGAGGTAGAGGATGCCCACCTTCTTCACGGACGCGTAGCGCGTGTCGTTGAGGACGAGGTTCGACATGACCTTGCCCTGGATGGCGTCCGACGGGGCGGTGCGCCAAAGCAGGCGGGAAGAACCGTCGGTGACGGCGAGCCGGGTGGTGAGCTCCGGGCTGGTGGCGGAGAAGGACAGGGTGACGGTGCGCGCCGGGATGGCGGCCTCGGCCACGGCGAGCGTCTGGGACGAGCCCGCGGTGAGGATGGCCACGGCGGCCTTGTCCTGGATGAGCCACTCGGCCTGCTGCTTCGCCTTGTCGGCATTGCCGCCCGAGTCGCAGAGGTGGAGGGCCACGGGGCGGGAGGAGATCCGCCGGTCGTTGATTTCATCCAGCGCGAGACGCAGCGAGTTGAGGCGCGCGTTCTCCTTGGGATCCTGCACCACGCCGCCGTCCCCGTCCGCGCGGCTGAGCGGGAGCACCGCGGCCAGGTGGAGCGTCTGTTCCGTGGGGGTGTCCCCGATGAGATCTCCACACCCCTCCGGGACGCGCAGGCCCACGCAGAAGTTCTGGACGCAGGCCTGGCTGCCGGGGCACTCGGCGTCCACCTCGCACTCGCGGAAGGCCTTGTCCGAGGCGACCGTGAAGGAACAACCGGACAGCAGCAGCCCGGAGAGGGCGGCGACGTGCAGCGAGCGCATCATCAGAACCTCACCAGGACGCCGGCGGACAGCGGCGTGAAACCCACCTGCCAGGAGACCTCGTCCTCGCCCTGCTCGTTGGGGCCGCCGTCCTCGGCGGGCTCGTACTCGGGCTCGTCCCCGCCGCCCTTCGGCCACAGCAGCACGGCGGTGACGAGCGCGGCCGCCCCCACGGCGAAGCCGATGTCGGCGTAGAGCGCCTGCTGCTTCGTGCTGGCGGCGAGCGCGGACTTGGCCTCGAGGGTGTTGGTCTCCTCCGACTTGAACTTCTTGAACGTCTCGTTGGCCGAGAGGCCGAACCAGGTGCCGGCCCCGAGCGCGCCGAGCCCGAGGATGCCGGAGGCCACCGAGCCCACGCGCAGCCGGGAGCGGCCTGCCCGCTCGGCCTCGGCGCGCGCCTGGACGACGGCGTCCGCCTCCTCCTGGGCGAGGCGCGCCGCCTCGGCCTCGTCCTGGGCCTTCTTCCGCGCGGCCTTCGCCTCGTCTTCCGCGCGGCGGACCTCCTCGGCGGCGGCGCGGCGGTCCGCGTCACGCTGGGCGAGGATGCCCTTGATGCGGTCGATGGAGAGGCTGGAGCGCTTGAGGCGCGTGGGGTCCGTCCCGTCCTGGCTGGAGACGTACTGCTGGTAGCCCTTGAGGGCCTTCTCGAGCTCCCCGGCCTGGTCCCACGCGCGGGCGAGGTTGTACAGGATTGCAGGGTTGGGGGCGTCCTCCATGAGCTGCTCGAGGAGGGCGGCGGCTTCCCGGTACTGCCCGGCGGCGTACAGCTGCTCGGACTCCTTGAGCCGGGCGGCGACGGGGTCCAGCTGCTCCGCCCCCTTGCCCTTCGGCGCGGCGGGGGCAGGGGCGGCGCACAGCGAGGCCGCGAGGGCGGCAACCACGAGCGTGGAACGCATACGCGCCGCACCCTACCGCATCAGGCGATGCGGCGGGGGCGGCGCGGGAGGGCAGGCAGGCCTGCAGCGGGAGGCTACGAGAGTCGGCTCAGCAGCAGCTGGCGGTGGATCTCCAGCGTCCTGGGGAGCCGGTCACCGAACTGGGCGAACCACTCGGCCTGGCTCTCGAGCTCGTTCTTCCACTCGTCCAGGTTGAGCTCGGTGGCCTGGTCCACGTTGGAGGCCGGGATGTCCAGGCCCGAGAGGTCCAGGTCGCCTGCCTTGGGGACCCAGCCGAGCAGCGTCTCCTGTCCGCCCACGCGGCCGTTGGCGCGGTCGATGACCCACCTGAGCACGCGCATGTTCTCGCCGAAGCCGGGCCAGAGGAACTTGCCGTCCGCGCCCTTCCGGAACCAGTTCACCTGGAAGATCTTGGGCGGGATGGTGATGGCGCGCTGCATCTTCAGCCAGTGCGCGAAGTAGTCCCCCATGTGGTACCCGGCGAAGGGGAGCATGGCCATGGGATCCCGCCGGACGACGCCGACCTTGCCGGTGGCAGCCGCGGTGGTCTCGCTGCCCATGGTGGCGCCGAGGAACACGCCGTGGCTCCAGCTGAAGGCCTGGACGACGAGCGGGACGGTGTCCGAGCGGCGGCCGCCGAAGATGATGGCGGAGATGGGCACGCCGTCCGGATCGTTGGCGAGCTTGGAGAGCACCGGGTTGTTGGACATGGGCGCGGTGAAGCGGGCGTTGGGGTGCGCCGCCTTCTCCGGGCTGCCCTTCTTCCAGGGGCGGCCCTGCCAGTCGGTGAGCTCGTCCGGCACGGTGCCGTCCATGCCCTCCCACCACACGTCCCCGTCCTTCGTCAGGGCCACGTTCGTGAAGAGCGTGTCCCGCGAGATGGTCTTCATGGCGTTGGGGTTGGAGGCGAAGTTGGTGCCCGGGGCCACGCCGAAGTAGCCGTTCTCGGGGTTGATGGCCCAGAGGC
>JBDLRJ010000392.1:0-4291 GCA_039800145.1 Pseudomonadota bacterium
TCGCTCGGGGCCTGGAGGATGGAGACGTCGAAATCCGCGGGAAGCGTGAGCCCGACGGCATCTGCCGGCGTCACCTCGACGAGCACGGTGCTGCTGTCCGCGTCACCGCGGTTGAGCCACAGCACGCCGACTTCGAGCGGAACCGTCGGCGACGTGGACGCAGGCCCCTGCAGCAGGGTTCCCCGGACCGAGAACAAGGCTGGGTTTTCCGGCGTGTCGGGGCCCTGGGGAGTGCTGGAGGTCCCGCCGGGCGATGGACCCGCCGGAGCGCCCACCTGCGTGCCACACGCGGCGAGGAGCAGGAACACCGCTGATTGAACGAGGACACGCATGGGCGACTCCTGGCGAGGCGTCGGGACGTCCAGGGGCGGTAACGACGGAACCGGCTTCCCAGCCAAGCAAAGTGCAGCGAGTCCCCGCCGCCCGAGCCGGCCCGGCGTGACGCGTGATGTCCTACACGTCGTGCTTGGCGGCGACGGGCTCATGCCGACCTTTTCAGTCGACGCGGTCGAAGCACGATCGTGGCCGGGCGTCCTTCAGCCGCTGCACCTCCATCCCAGCGCCCTGGACGAGTGCTGGCGGCCGGGTGGGCGGAGAGGCCGTTCCCGCGCCTGACACAGGTTGCACCCGGGAGGGGTGTCCCGGGTGCAATCCATTGCAGGCGCGCGAGGACCCGACCGAGGGGCAGGCGCCGGACTTGCAGTCCACGGGCGGATGTACTTCGGAGAGAATGATGATGCGTTCACCCCGTTGTGCCGGTACCTGGACCGGCGGTCGGCGGTGACGTGGGAGGACCTCCGGGACCTCGGCTACGGGCGCCGGATGGTGGGTTGCGCCGTGAAGTACAAGGTCCTCCGGCCGGTGGCTCCGGGGCTTTACGTGGACGGTCGGCGCGACCTGGATGTGCGGCTGGTCTTCGTGGCCGCGCGTCTCCCTGGAGCGGTGATCACGCTCGAGTCCGCAGCCGGGCTGCTCGGGCTCGTGGGCGAGTGGTTCGGCTCGCTTCACGTGGTGCTTCCCCGTGGCAGGCACCTGCCGAGGACCTCCCCCCTGGGCCTGCGGTGTGTGAAGCGGCGCGGTGATTGGACAGGTGAAGAAGTGGTGAGCGTCACCCCTCCGGGCTTGCGGGGCGTCGAGGTCCGCTGCTTCAAGCCACTGCGCACGTTCGCGGAACTCGCCGCCGCGGGCTGCCTCGATTCCGCGGGAGACGTGGGCAGGGAGCTGCTGGAGCGGGGGGAGCACCCGGAGGTGTTGCTCGAGGCCCTGCTCCGCCTGGGCCTTACGCGGAGACGGGCAGGGGACGTGATGTTCGAGGTATTCGCCCCGGTGGCGCACCGGACGCCACCCGTGGACGGGTAGCTGCCGTCAGCCGCCCACGACCCGGAGCGCGGGTTGTGGCGCCTCGCCCGGCAGCCCTGCCACGTACTTCCCGGAGAAGCACGCGGTGCAGAAGCCATCGCCGTCACCCACGGCCTTCAGCACGCCCTCCAGCGAGAGGTACCCGAGCGAGTCTGCCGTCACGTACCGTGCAATTTCATCCACGTCGTGCGTGGCGGCGATGAGCTCCTGGCGGCTCGGGGTGTCGATCCCGTAGAAGCAGGGCCAGCGCGTGGGCGGGCTGGAGATGCGCAGGTGCACCGAGACCGCGCCCGCGTCCTTCAGCATCTTCACGATCTTCCGGGACGTGGTGCCGCGCACGATGGAGTCATCCACCACCACCACCCGCTTGCCGCGCAGCACCTCGCGCACCGCGGCCAGCTTCAGCTTCACGCCGAAGTGGCGGATGGCCTGCTGCGGTTCGATGAACGTGCGCCCCACATAGTGGCTGCGGATGAGTCCCACCTCGTACGGGAGCCCCGCTCCTTCCGCGTACCCCATCGCCGCGGGCACGCCCGAGTCCGGCACGGCGATGACCACGTCCGCGTCGGCCGGGTGCTCGGAGGCGAGCTGGGCGCCGAGGCGCTTGCGGACGGCATAGGCGGACTTGCCGAACAGCGTGGCGTCCGGCCGCGCGAAGTAGATGTGCTCGAAGACGCACTTCGCCGGGGGGGCGGGCGGCAGTGGGAAGGCAGACCTGAGTGCGCCGTCCGGGCCGATGGTCACCATCTCGCCGGGCGCCACCTCTCGGTCGTACGACGCTTCGATCAAGTCCAACGCTGCCGTCTCGGAGGCGAAGACCCACGCGTCCCGGAGCTTCCCGAGCACCAGGGGCCGGAGCCCGTGCGGGTCCCGCACCGCCACGAGCCGGTCCGCCGCGAGGAACACGAGGCTGTACGCCCCCTGCACCCGGCGCAGCGCGTGGGCGAGCCGCTGCTCGAGCGTGGGGCCGTCCGCCTGGGCCACGAGGTGCAAGAGCACCTCCGTGTCCGAGTCCGACTGGAAGACGGCCCCCTGCGCCGCGAGCTCGTCCCGCAGCTGTTGCGCGTTCACCAGGTTGCCGTTGTGCGCCACGGCGAGCGGCCCGCCCGCGTACTCGATGCAGAACGGCTGCGCGTTGGCGAGCCCCCGGCCACCGGCAGTGGCGTAGCGCACGTGGCCGATGGCGGACTCGCCGGGCAGCTGCCCGAGCACCTCGGCGGAGAAGGCATCTGCCACGAGCCCGAGCTGGCGGTGGGAGTGCAACCGCCCGTCGTCGGCCGCGGCAATGCCCGCGGACTCCTGGCCGCGGTGCTGCAGCGCGTGCAGCCCGAGGTAGGCGAGGTTGGCCGCCTCCTTGTGGCCGTGGATGCCGAAGATTCCGCACATGGTTGGTCCGCCTTATCCCCCGCGGGTGGAGTTCCCACAACCGCGGCCGGCGGGGCCCCATGCCCGGCTGGGCCCGAGCGAGCTTGCGGTTGAGCCCCTCCAGCCCGAGCCAGCGCCCAGGGCGCGGAGAGGGTCCACGCCGCGTGAGGGTGGTGCCTCGCCGCGCGGAGCGTCAAGGCGCAGCCGTGCTCGCGGCGGGACGCGTCAGCGGCGACCTGCGGGACGGCGGCGCGCGGGGGCGGTGGACGCCTTCTTCGCGGGGGCCGTCTTCTTCGGAGCGGGGGCCTTGCTGCGGGCGTCTGGCTGGCGGAGATCGAACTTCGAGTCCTCCGGCCGCTGGCGGAAGAGCAGGAGCGTCCTGCCGAGCACCTGCGCCACTTCGGAGCTTGTCTGTGCGGCGAGCGCGTCCGCCGCTTCGTGGCGGTCGGCCGGTCCCTCGTTGACCTTCACCTTGACGAGCTCGTGGTCGTGCAGCGCCTGGTCCACCGCGGCGACGACGGCATCCGTCACGCCCTGGTGTCCGATGAGGACCACGGGGTCCAGGTGGTGTCCGAGCGCGCGGAGCTTGCGGCGCGTCTTTCCGTCGAGGGGCACGGCGTGTCCTTTCACTTCTTGCCGTCGAGCAGGCGGAGTTCGCGCTGCGCGTCGACGTGGTCCTTGTTGAATTCCAGCGTCTTCTTGAACTGCTTGAGCGCAGCGGCGTTGTCGCCGAGCAGCTTGTGCATCTGGCCGTGGAAGTAGAAGGCCTGCGCGCACTTCGGGTTGCGGCGAGTGGCCTCGTCCAGGTCGCGCTGCGCCTCCACGTAAGAGGCCCGCTTGTCCGCGCCGGCGTAGAACTTCGCGGCGGCGCGCCAGGCGTAGAACTCCGCCTCGTCCGGGTTGGCCGCGATGGCGTCCGTCAGCATCTTCACCGCGTCCACGAACTTCCGGGCCTTCACCATGATGCTGCCCTTGGTGAAGAGCTCCTCGGCGAGGAAGAGCCGGTTGACGTCCACCTGCTCTTCGCCCGCGGTGCCGCTCTTGAGCTCCTGCAGGTACTGGGCGCGCGCGTTGTCGTCCGCGAGCCGGCGGTAGGACTCGCCCACGGCGGCGAAGAGATCACTCTTGAGTTTGAGGATTTCCGGCGGCGCCCCCTGCGGGACGGTGTCCGGGTGGAGGGTCCGCGCGAGCTTGAAATAGGCCATCTTCACCTGGCCGCCGTTGGCGTCCTGGCCGAGTCCGAGCACCGCGAAGTGGTCCTGCTTCTTCGTGGCCTCGAGCCGCTCGCGGAGTTCGCGGATCGTCGACTGGTCCGCCTCGGAGAGCGTCGCAGAGGAGGCCGAGGAGGGCTCCGCGACGTTGGACGCTGCGGGGGAGGAGACGAGCACCGCCTCGGTGCTGGGGGGCGGGGCCGGTGCTGCGGCAACCGGTGCGACGGGCGTGGAAGCCGCAGCCGGCGCAGCGGTGGGCGGCCTCGGGACGGCGGCAGCGGGCGAGACCGGGGCGGCGGCGGGCGGCTTCGGGACGGCAGCGGCAGGCGCGACCGGGGCAGCGACAGCCGACGCAG
>JBDLRJ010000393.1:0-3026 GCA_039800145.1 Pseudomonadota bacterium
CGCTCAACCGGGTGGACGGTTGGAAGAACCAGGGGAAGATGCCGGAAGCCGTCGTCTGGGAGGAGCTGGACGTGAAGGGCCAGTCCGCCCTGCGCGCCTACCGCGCCTACCAGCGGCAGCTTCGCAGCAGCAACGCGGTGGACTTCGGAGACCTGCTGCTGCTGCTCGTGGACACGCTGCGCCGGCACCCGGACATCCGCAGCAAGTACGCCTCGCGCTTCCGCCACGTGCTGGTGGACGAGTTCCAGGACACGAACCCCGTGCAGTACGAGCTGCTGAAGCTGCTCGCCCCGCCGGAGACGCGGCCGAACCTGGTGGTGGTGGGAGACGACGACCAGTCCATCTACCGGTGGCGCGGCGCGGACGTGCACAACATCCTGGGCTTCCCGCAGGCGTACACAGGCGCGCACGTGGTGAAGCTGGAGCAGAACTACCGCAGCGACCAGAACATCCTCGAGGCCGCCAACGCGGTCATCCGCGGCAACCCTCGGCGCATGGACAAGAAGCTCTGGTCCGAGCAGCCGGCGGGCGAGCCCCTGGCGTTGATCGCAGCTCGCGACGAGCGCGGCGAGGCGGATGAGATCGTCCGCAACATCCACGCGCTGGTGCGCGCGGGGAAGGTGGAGCTCAACCAGGTGGCGGTGTTCTACCGGACCAACGCGCAGTCGCGCGTGCTGGAGGAGGCGCTGCGGCTGTCGCGGGTGCCGTACCAGTTGGTGAACGGGCGCTCGTTCTACGACCGGTTGGAAATCCGCGACGCGTCCGCGTACCTGCGGTTGATGGTGAACCCGCGCTCGGACGCGGACCTGTTGCGCGTCATCAACACGCCGGCACGCGGCATCGGCGATACGACGGTGGAGCGGCTGTCTGGCTTTGCCGAGTCGCACGGGATGTCGCTGTACGAGGCGCTCGAGCACGCGGGCTCGGTGCCGCAGCTGAACTCGGGCGCGGTGAAGCGTCTGCGCACGTTCCGTGAATTGTTGGATGGGCTCGGTGCGGCTGCGGCGGAGGCGCCCAACGCCGAGACCGCGGTGGCGAAGATGTTGGACCTCACGGGCTACGTGCAGGCGCTGCGGGCAGAGGGGAGCGACGAGGCCTTCACGCGCGCGGAGAACCTGCTGGAGTTCAAGGGGGCCGCGGCGGAGTTCGACCTGCAGCAGGCCGAGGCTCCGCCGCTGACGGAGGAGTCGCTCGAGCTGCCGTCCACGCCGCTGCAGAAGTTCCTCGAGCAGGTGAGCCTGGTGGGGGACGCGGACGCGGACGTCGGGCAGGGGCGCGCGGCGCTGATGACGCTGCACGCGGCGAAGGGGCTGGAGTTCGACGTGGTGTTCCTCACGGGGATGGAGGAGGGCGTGTTTCCGCACGGGCGGTCGCTCTCCGAGGACTCGGACCCGGAGGAGATGAGCGAGGAGCGGCGGCTCTGCTACGTGGGCTTCACGCGGGCGCGGAAGCGGCTGTTCGTGTCGTTGGCCCAGTCTCGCAGCCTCTTCGGCGAGGTCCGGTACAACGCGCCGTCGCGGTTCCTCTCGGAAGTTCCCCGCGATCTGTTCGGCTTCAAGGGGCCGCCGACCTCCGCCGCGGCTCCGGCAGGTCGGCCCGGCTTCCAGCGGCGCGACGAGTTTGATCAGCGCAGCGACGAGCCGAAGTACGAGCGTGACGAGTCTTCCTACGATCAACGCGCACCGGAAGGTGACGTCCGCGGGATGCGCGTGCGCCACGCCCAGTTCGGCACCGGGCGCGTGATGGACGTGGACGGCAGCGGCCCCAATGCGAAGTTGACGGTGAAGTTCGAGTCGGCCGGCCTCAAGCGCGTGGTGGCGAGGTTCCTCCAGCCGGCGTAGGCGGTGCAGCGCTCCTTGAGACGCGCTGTACGTGCCCTACCTGCCCCGCGGGTTCGAGGCGAGGTTGGCCTCCTGGCAAGAACGTGCAACCAGCCCCTGCGGGTTGTGCATTCGCATCGGCCGAAAACCACAACCTATTGAGGTTGGTTGCTTCATTTGTCCGGGAGGCAGGGGGCTCGCCCCGGCTCCGACCAGCGCCTCGGCGAGACGGCCTTGCGGAAATGTGGTTCTGGATGCTGCGGAATTCTGGTCTTGTGGTCTGCGGATTTCCGGTACTCGCCGCGATGCCGAGTCGAACCGGCTGACGACCCTCCGTGGTATTCAGCGGCACATGTCTGCACGCCTCGTCGCCGTTGGCCTTTGCCTCGTGTCGCTCGCCGCGTCCGCGCAGAGGGCGGGCAGCCTGGAGGGTAAGAAGATCGCCGTCCTGGAGTTCGCCATCGGCGGCGGGGCGAAGGTGCAGTCCCCGGACGTGCTGTCGGACGACTGCCGCGGGGCGGTGGCGGACGTGACTCGTGCGGAAGGGGCCATCGTCATCACCCGCGAGAACATGCTCGAGGTTCTCAAGGCCACGGGCGGCAAGTGCGAGGAGGGCCAGTGCGAGGTGGAGACCGCGCGCAACCTCGGCGTGGACCTGTTGGTCACGGGCAACATCACCTCCATCGATGGGCAGCTGGTGCTGTCGCTGAAGGCGTACGAGACGCGGAAGGGGCAGCTGCTCGGGCAGAAGCGCGTGCTGGCGCCGAAGGAGTTGGCGCTGCTGGAGCTGGTAAAGCCCACCACTGCGGAACTGGTGCGCGAGGCGTTCGGGTTGGGTTCGGCGCGGCCTGCCTCCGCGAAGGCGCAGCCGACCGTGCAGCTGGGCAGCTTCGGGGAGACGGGGAAGGACGTGGCGGTGGAGGAGGGGGAAGAGGTGGTTGTGAAGTTCGAGTCAGAGCCCGCGGGCGCCACGGTGAACGTGGACGGCGAGCTGCTGTGCCAGTCCACGCCGTGCAGCAAGCGAATCGCGAGCGGGCGGCACGAGGTGCTGTTCCAGAAGGAGCGCTACGCGGCGGCGCGGTTGAACGGGATTGCGAGCAAGGGGGCGGTGGTGCGCGGGACGCTGGCGCCGAAGTTCGGGTGGCTGACCATCGAGACCGAGGTGCCTGGCATCGCGGTCACCGTCGATGGGGCCGAGGCCGGCAA
>JBDLRJ010000394.1:0-4990 GCA_039800145.1 Pseudomonadota bacterium
CCGCCCTGCCCGGTGATCTTCTCCAGCAGCGAGCTGAGCATCTGCAGGATGTTGCCCACGAGCTCCATCACCTGGTTGGCGGTGGCGGCCTCCGCGGGGGCGGGCGCTGGGGGCCTCCGGCTCGTGTCCAGCGGTGCGTTCCTCGAAGGGAGGGTCGGCACGAGCTGGCGCAGGGCAGGGGGCGTGGCAGAGGCAGCGGACCCGGTGGAGGCGGTCCGCTGGGCGGCGGGGGCGGGTTGTTGCCTCTGCGTGGGCATGGAGCTCACGGAGGTGTTGGTGCGAACGAGCATGACGGCGGTCCTCTGGTCGTGAAACCGCCGGGAGACGAACCGGTGGCGTGTATGACCGGGTTGTCGCCCGCGGGTGACGGATGTTGCGTGGGCCCGTCACTTCTCCCGGCCTGACGTGGCGTGGCGGGCGAGCTCGAGGAGGGATTCCACGGCGCCCACGAGCGGGGTGAAGGGCTGACCGTCCCCGCCGTAGTGGGCGATCTTCACCTCGCCGATCCGCTGCCCCACCGCGGCTGCGAGTGCCGGGAGCTGCTGGGCGGTGAGCACCTGGGCCTGCGCGGACGCGCTGCGGACGGACGCCTCGGCGCGCTGCAGCTCCACCTCGGCGGTGGCGAGCCCCTCGGTCCGCATCACGTCTGCATCCAACCGGCGCCGGTCCGCGGAGGCCTCGGCCGCTGCGCGCTCGAGTTCCAGCCGTGCCTTCAACGCCTCGAGCCGGGTGCGGTGCACGGCGAGCTCCGCCTCCGCCTCGCGGCGGGCGCGCTCGTGGGCCGCCACGCGCTCCCCGGACTCCGCCTCGGCTTCCCGGCGCGTCCGCTCGTGTGCCGCGATTCGCTCGGCCGACTCCGCCTCCGCTTCCCGCCGCGCCCGCTCCACCGCCTCGATCCGCGCGCGCGTCTTCGCCTCCGCGTCGGCGCGCTCGAGCTCGAGCTTCTCCGCGGCCAGGGCAGCCGAGGCGCGGAGCCTCGTGCGCGCGAGCGCCTGCTCGCACTCCGCGCGGTTCTCCCCGAGCGCCCGGTCGCTCTCCGTCCTGCGCGTCTCCACGTCCCGCTGGGCCTCGAGCTTCGAGAGGGCCGCCCGCTGCTCCAGCCCCGCGCGGTAGGGGGCCTGCATGGCGGCGAACACCGCGGCCGACTGCACGTGCACCTCTTCGATCTCGATGGCGTCGATGACCACGCCCCAGCCCCGGTCCGTGCGGTCCTCCGGCGAGCCCGTTCCTCCCACCACCGGCGCGAGGTCCGCGAGCAGCTGCTCGGCGAGCGCGGACTTCCGCTTCTGCAGGCACTCCTCCACGGAGAGGGTGGCCATGATGCGGCGCGTGGCGCCCACGAGCAGCGCCCCGAGCGCCTGGTCCAGCTTCTCCTGCGCGCGCTCGGGGAAGCTGAAGTTCAGGACGCGGAAGGCGAGCCGCGGATCGGCGATCCGGTAGACCGCCATGGCCGTCACCGCCACGCCCACCTTCTCCGTGGTGACCTGGTCCGCGGAGAAGCGCAGCTTCTGCAGCGACGTGGGCACGAGCGCCACCGACTCCCACGGCCACTTGAAGCAGCTCGCGCCCTGGCCGGACTTCTCGGTGACCTGTCCGCCGCGAACGTGGACGAGGTACTCGGAGGGCTTGGCGGTGATCATCCCCCACCGCTTCACCTTCTCGGGATCCTCCAGCGGACGGCCCTCCCGCCATCCTTCGACTTCCCGGGGACGCTCGGCAGACGGGACCAGCGTGGTGCTCATGTGCGTGACCTCCCTTTCGGGACGGGGCCACTGCGCGTGGAGTGCCGGGCTGCCCTCCTCGTCATTTCGGGGAGATGGACGGATGCCTGTCCCAGGGTGGCGCAACGCGCTCGGAGCAGCCGTGCCGTCCCGGCGCACCGGGCGGATGTGCCTTGCGCCCACCGGTACAGGGGCGCAATCTGCGCCGCCGTTCAGCACCTGACACGCCCCGGGACGGGCGCCGGAGAGACCATGGCCACGTCGTTCACGCCGATGTCGAAGAAGGTCCGGACCGAGGACGCGCTCGAATACCACTCGAGCGGGCGGCCCGGGAAAATCGAGGTCATCCCGACGAAGCCCACCGCCACCGCGCGGGATCTCGCGCTGGCCTACTCACCGGGCGTCGCGGAGCCGTGCCTGGAGATCGCGAAAGATCCGGACCTCTCGTACACCTACACCGCGCGCAGCAACCTCGTGGGCGTGGTGTCCAACGGCACCGCGGTGCTGGGGCTGGGCGACATCGGCCCCTACGCGGGCAAGCCGGTGATGGAGGGCAAGGGGGTGCTCTTCAAGAAGTTCGCGGACATCGACGTGTTCGACATCAACGTGGACGCGAAGGAGGTGGACGCGTTCTGCGCGGTGGTGAAGGCGCTCGAGCCCACCTTCGGCGGCATCAACCTCGAGGACATCAAGGCCCCGGAGTGCTTCGTCATCGAGAAGCGGCTCCAGGCGCAGATGAACATCCCGGTGTTCCACGACGACCAGCACGGCACGGCCATCATCTCCGGGGCGGCCATCCTCAACGCGGCGGAGCTGGCAGGAAAACAGCTCGAGGACCTGAAGATCGTGGTGTCCGGGGCCGGCGCGTCCGCCATCGCGTGCACCAACTTCTTCCTGCGCCTGGGCGTGCGCGTGGAGAACGTGCTGATGGTGGACACCAAGGGGGTGCTCTACGAGGGGCGCACGGACGGAATCAACGAGTGGAAGCGTCCGTACGTCCGGCCCACGGCGGCGCGCACGCTCGCGGACGCCCTGGTCGGGGCGGACGTGTTCCTCGGGGCGTCCGTGAAGGGGCTGGTGACGCCCGAGATGCTGAAGACCATGGCGAAGAACCCCATCGTCTTCGCGCTCGCCAACCCGGACCCGGAGATCGACTACCACGAGGCGAAGGCCGCGCGGCCGGACGCCATCGTGGCCACGGGACGGAGCGACTTCCCGAACCAGGTGAACAACGTGCTGGGCTTCCCGTTCATCTTCCGCGGGGCGCTGGACGTGCGGGCGCGGCACATCAACGAGGAGATGAAGCTGGCGGCGGCGCGGGCGCTCGCGGCGCTCGCACGCGAGGACGTGCCGGACGCGGTGAGCCACGCCTATGGCGGCCAGCGCTTCCACTTCGGGCCGGACTACATCATCCCCAAGCCGTTCGATCCGCGCGTGCTCCTGTGGGTGGCCCCGGCCGTGGCGAAGGCCGCCATGGAGACGGGCGTGGCGCGGCTGGAGGTGGATCTCTCCGAGTACAACGAGCGGCTGCAGCGGATGCGCTCGCGCAGCTACGCGGTGATGGCCACCGTGATCGAGCGCGCCAAGCGGAACCTCAGGCGCGTGGCGCTCAACGACGCCGAGCACCCGCGGGTACTGCAGGCGGCGCGCATCCTCCGCGAGGAGGGGATCTGCGAGCCGGTGCTCCTGGGCAAGAAGGACGCGGTGGCGGCGGCCATCTCGGAGCTGAAGCTCGGGGAGGAGCTGCGCGGGGTGGAGGTGGTGGAGCCGCGCCACCACGGGGACTACGAGCGCTTCTCGGAGCTGCACTACCAGGCTCGGCAGCGGCGCGGCGTGTCGCTGGACGGCGCACGCGAGGCCATGAAGCGGCGCAGCCACTTCGGGGCCATGATGGTGAAGGCGGGCACGGTGGACGGCCTGGTGACCGGCCTCACCCAGAGCTACCCCGAGGCGGTGCGGCCGCTGCTGGAGATCATCGGCACGCGGGAAGGGCGGCGCGCGGGCGGCGTGTACATCGTGGTCCAGCGCAACGAGTTCAAGTTCTTCGCGGACTGCACCATGAACCCGGTGCCGTCACCGGAGTTCCTCGCGGACATCGCCATCGCGACGGCGGACCTGGCGCGCAGCTTCGACGTGACGCCGCGCGTGGCCTTCCTCTCGTACTCGAACTTCGGCTCCGCGGGCGGCGGCCCGGGCCCGGCGCGGATGCGGGATGCCATGGAGCTCGCGCGCCGGCGGCGTCCGGAGATCGAGATGGACGGCGAGATGCAGGTGGACACTGCGCTCGTGGCCGAGGAGCGGGAGAAGCGCTTCCCGTTCAGCCGGCTGTCCGGGGAGGCCAACGTCCTCATCTTCCCGTCGCTCGACGCGGGCAACACCGCGTACAAGCTCCTGTGGCGCTACGGCGGTGCGGAGGTGATCGGCCCCATCCTCCTGGGGATGAACCACGCGGCCAACGTGCTGCAGACCAACGCGTCGGTGCAGGAGATCGTCAACCTGGCGAGCATCACCGCCATGCGGGCGCAGGGAGATGCCTACGTCTTCTGATTCACCGGGAGTCTCGGCAGAGGGAGGCCCCCGCCCGGCGCCGGGCTCGGAGCTGCTCGAGGTGCTGACCGTGGGGCTCCCCTTCTGCGTCTTCAAGGCGGGGGTGGGGCTGTGGGCGCTCGGCCGCGGCTGGACGGGGCTCGCTGCCCCGCTGCTCCTGCTCGCGGCCGCGGACGCGTTGCTCAACGCGGTCAACCTCGGGACGCTGCTCGCGCTGCGGCGCCGCGTGGTGAGCGCCTGCGTGTTGTCCGCGGTGACGTCGCGGTGGAGCCCGTTCCCGCGCTCCACGCACGGCTGGCTCGTGGACTTCGGAAACGCGCTGGACGTGGCGCTGTCCTTCGCGCTCGTGGCGGGGATGGTGGGCAGCGGCGTGCTGGGAGAGTTCCCCGCGCCGTGGCTCCGCGCGTGGAACGCGGCGGTGGTGCTGAACGTGCTCGGGGCGGGGCTGGGGCGGATGGGCAGCACGCTCGAGCGGCTTCCGCGCTGAGCGGCAGGCGGTGCCGGGCGAGCACGGGCAGGCCTCGCGGCAGTGCGGTGTAAAGCTGGTCACGCGGCGGTGACCGGTGTGCAACGCTGGCGGAGAAGCACGGGTGGCGGGGGAAGCGCCTTCGGGGGGGCTCTGCGCGTGGTTGCTGCACTGCTGGAAGCGCAGGCGGGCGAACCCTCGTGAGCAGGTATTCATACCGTGGATCGTCCGTAATCGAACGGGATACACCTCGATC
>JBDLRJ010000395.1:0-2926 GCA_039800145.1 Pseudomonadota bacterium
TGGCCGAGGCGGAGCTGGAGGCCTACCTGGACACGGGCGAGTGGGAGGGGTGCGCCGGTGGCTACCGGGTGGAGGGGCGCGGGCAGGGGCTCTTCTCCTCGCTCGAGGGCGACCGGACGACCGTGCAGGGGCTGCCCATGGTCCGCGTCGTCCGCCTGCTGCGACAGGCAGCCATTCCGCTGTTGGGACAAGCAGGGCCGGGCCACTAGGCTTCGCGGCTGTGATCCGACTCGCCCGTACCCGCCTCGCCGCAGCCGCCACGCTCGCGGCGCTCGCTGCCTTCCCCGCGCACGCCGTGCAGTACGAGTCGGAGGTGGACATCGACGGCGAGCAGGACCTGTACGAGCTGCAGCAGAAGGGGGCCATCTCGGACGAGACGCTCGAGACGCTGCTGGAGCTGCTCCGCCAGGGCGTGGACCTGAACACCGCGGGGCGGGACGACCTTTACACCCTGCCCAACCTCACGCTGGCCGAGGTGGACGCCCTCCTCAAGTACCGCGAGACGTCCGGGTGGATCGAAGACCCGGCGGACCTGGTGAAGGCGAAAATCCTCACGAAGAAGGAGCTCAACCAGGTCGCCCCCTTCGTCACGGTGACGAAGCGGCCCGGGCTGAACGTGCCGCTGAGCGGGCGCCTCCGCGTGCTGGCCGCGGGCTCGCCCACGGACGGGCTGGCGCCGCCCTACTACACGCAGCTGCGGGTGAAGGCGCCCATGGGGCTGACCTTCGGGCTCGTCACCGTGGGGACGCGGACGCGCGTGTCCGGGCTGCAGTGGGACGACTCGCTGAACGCCATGACGGCCGACCCGGCGGGCTACGGCGTGGTGGTGCCCAAGTTCTTCGCGCAGTGGAAGTCCGGCAAGACGACGGTGGTGGCCGGTACCTTCCAGGTGGGCTTCGGGCAGCGGCTCACCCTGGACAACACCACCCGCTGGACGCCCAACGGCCTGTACGTGGACGACACCATGGTGTCCCAGCTCCGGTACCTGTCCGGGGCGTGCCGGCTCTCCGGCGCGGAGGGGGACGACCCGGACTGCACCCCGGAGCAGGAGAACGCCTACGTCACGCCGGACTTCCGGTGGCGGGACCGCTTCCGCGGGCTCGCGGTGAACGTGCAGGGCGTGGACGTGGGGGAGGCCAAGTTCTCGGCCACCGCGTTCGCGAGCTACCAGGCCCGCAGCCTCTACCAGTACGCGCTCTACAACCCGAACGCGTGCGACGATCCCTTCAACGACAACTCCGCCGCCTGCAGCGCGCCGCCCGTCTACTACCGGCTCGCGGACGGCCAGCCTGCGAGCACGCGGTACAGCTACCAGACGCTCCAGAACCTGTTCGACGAGCTCGCGGCAGGCGGCAACGCGCAGGTGCAGTTCGCCCCCGGCGTGAAGGTGGGGATGACGGGCTACTTCGCGCGGCCGTTCTTCACCGTGCCCAACCTGGACTTCCAGGAGTGGGCCCGCTACCCGTTCGGCGGACCGTTCGGCACGGTGGGCGTAGACGGCGCCCTGGCGCTCGGCCCCGTGCACCTGTTCCTGGAAGGGGCGCGCAGCTTCAACGCCATCCCCGGCCAGGGCGGCGGCTTCGGCGTCATCCAGCGCAGCCTGCTGAGCGTGCAGAAGCAGGAGGTGGAGGTCAGCCTCCGCTACTACGACGCGGGCTTCATCAACCCCTACTCGCGCGCCATCAGCGAGCCGGACCAGCTGGACGGCCAGCGCGTGCGCAACGAGGCGGGCGTCCGGGCGCGGTACCTGGGCAAGCCCACGGCGGACCTGCAGGTGCGCGCGGACGTGGACCTCTGGACCGCCCCCACGCCGGTGGCAGAGGGCGTCCCTTCCACCGGGAACCTGCGCGCCTCCGTGCGCGGCGACTTCACCGGCTGGGCGCTCTTCCAGCCGGGGCTGTGGGTGGACTACCGGAACAAGGGGCTCGCGGCGGCCCGCGACCCGAACGAGGCCCCCTGCTACGAGGCCTCCACGGACACCACGGACAGCGGGGACGCCATCCCGTGTGACGGGCAGTACTTCCGCGTGACGCAGCGGCTGCACAGCCGGCTGGCCGGGAAGTACGCGCAGGTCATCCTGCAGGCTTGGGAGAAGTGGGTGGACGATCCGAAGCTCGCCCCCAACATGCGGCTGGACGTCTCCGCCTTCGCCCAGGTCATCAGCCAGCCGCTGGACAACCTGAGACTCTCCGCCCGCACGCGCTACCTGGACGAGGGCTTCGGGGACGATCTCATGGGAGAGCGCTCCCTCTGGTCGTTCGCGGACGTGACGGTCCTGTGGGGCAAGTCGCTGGAGACGCGCCTGCGGTACGACAACTACGCGTGGCTGGACCAGCGCGAGTCCACGCTCGAGCGCCGGCCCAACCCCGAGCACCGCTTCCGCCTGGAGCTGGAGGGCCGCTTCTAGATGCTCCGCCTCGTCCCAATCGCCGCGCTGCTCGCGCTGTCCGCCTGTCACACCACGACGGGGGCCAGGCGCTATTCGAAGGAACAGGCCGTCCGCACCTTCACCCGCTTCGAGCAGGCGGGACTGGACATCGGCGAGTTCCCGGTCGACGGGGCGAACGCCGTGGTGGACGGGGACACCGTCAAGGTGAAGGGGCTGGACGCCAGCCTGCGGCTGCTCGCCATCGACACCGAGGAGACCTTCAAGCACGACTGGGAGCGGAAGCTGTACGCCCAGGGCTGGGAGGAGTACCTCGCCGCCATGCGCGGGAGCGCGCCCCGCCCGGTGAAGATGGCGACCCCGGTGGGAGACGGGGCCAAGCAGTGGGCGCAGGCCTTCTTCAACGGCGTGACGAAGGTGAAGCTCGAGCGCGACCACCCGGGCGAAATCCGCGACTACTACGGCCGCTACCTCGCCTACGTCTTCGTGGAGAAGAACGGCGAGTGGGTGAACTTCAACCTCGAGTGCGTGCGCGCCGGC
>JBDLRJ010000396.1:0-2904 GCA_039800145.1 Pseudomonadota bacterium
ACCTCCCGCTCGAGCCGGTACCGCGTCCCCACGTGCTGTACGCGGTGGTACAGCCCCATCACCCGGACCGAGAGCGGCACCGGCGGGATGGCCTTCGCCTCGTAGAGCGCAAAGAGCAGCAGCAGCGCCCCCCACCCCGCCGCGAGCTGCTTCCAGGCCCCGCCGGAGCGCCCCGCCTGCCGCTCCCAGCCGAGCATCCCGAGGAACAGCCCCGCACACCCTGCCGCTGCGAGCAGCAGCGCAAGAATGAACAACGACCGCTGCACCATGCCTGCGAGGACCGGCAGCAGGTACCCGAGGTAGCTCGCGAGGCTGAAGGCAAAGAGCGCCGAGCGCACCAGCGGCCCGAGCCTGCGGAAGCGTGGGAAGTCGTTGGCCACCAGCAGTCCCGCGAGCAGCCCGAGAAAGGCCCGCCCCCCGAAGCCCGACGCGCTCTTGAAATAGAAGAGCGTGAAGTTGGAGAGCAGCCCGCCGAAAAGAAAGTGGAGCAGCGCCTCGTGGTGGGCCCACGCAGAAGCCGCCCGGCCCGTGGGCACGAAGAGCCCCACCCGGTGCCGGTGCTCGAGCAGCAGCAGCGCTGCGAGCGCGCACAGGAACATCGCCTGCCGGAACAGGATGAACGGGCTGTCGATCCGCCCGAGCGTCAGCAGATCGACCAGGAAGCCCGCGCAGAAGAACAGCACCAACTCGGCCGCCGGGTGGCGCGTTCGGAACGCGCGCAGCGCGGACGCCGACCCGCTCACCTCGAGACTCGCGCGCGGTCCAGCACCACGGGGCGCGGTCCCATGCCGACGTCTTTGTCCAGAACCACCACGCCCTCGAGCGTGACGACCGCGCCGCGCTCGGGCGACTCGGACGCGATACAGAGGAGATCGTCCGTCCCCGCGGAGGAATCACCGCTTCCGTCTTTGAGGTGCAGATAGTGCACTCCCTGAACCAGGTTCACGCGGTCCACCGTGCCGCGCAGGCGCACCGACTTCCCGGACAGCTCCGCGCGCCGGCCGTAGACGTCCGCCACGCGAAGCCCGTCCGACGGCAGAGGCGAGACGACGGTGCCGGACTCGAGTGTTCCGAACCACAGCGAGGAAAACGTCCTGCCCAGCGACGGGCTCTTGAAGTCCACCATCTGCTGTTGCGGCGACACCGTCACGTCGTCACCCGCCTTGAGAGACGGCACGGCCGACACGGCAGCCCACTCGCCGGTCTCGAACCGGAGGTAGGTGTACTGCGGGACCTGGAGCACCTCCGCCACCCGCCCGGACAAGCGGCCTCCGGCCGGGGCCGAGGGGAGCGGGGGAGCACCCCCAGTCGCGGCGGCCGGGAGCACCGGAGCGGCTTCGCCCGGCCCGGCCGGCAGCGCACGGCCCACGAGCACACCGACGAAAAACAGCAGCACGCCACCGAGGATCTGCCTGACCATGAGGCCCTGCGTCATAGGCCGTGCAGGGCAGCCGCGCCAGCAGCGCCGCTCAGAGCGCGCCACCCACCTGGAGCGCCACCGTCCCGACCGGCGTGGCACCGTCCCCGAGCGGCGTCCGGCCTACGAGCGAGGCCCGCGCGTAGAGGAACCGCCAGGGCGTCACCTCCAGGGACAGGGACGTCCCGAGCTCGTGTCCCGCCAGCCCCTCGCTGCCCTGCCCCCCCTGCTGGTGGAACCAGCTGCCTCGCCCAAGCAGCCGAAACGCGCGCAGGGGCGCGAGCGCGGCCTGCACGTAGCCCGTCCTGCCCCGAAGCCACCCGAACTCCTCCAGGTAGCCCACCCGGAGTCCCAGCGGCACCCCGCCGAGCCTGGCGAAGGACACCTCCGGCCCGGCGTGTGCCTGGAGCAACCCGGCATCGAAGTCCGTTGCGCCGCCTGCGCGGACCGCGACCTGCGCCCCAGGCCCAAAGGTCCACCCCGCCGCTGCGTCCGCGTGCACCGCGCGCTGGCCGGGAGAGACGAGTCCCACCTCCGTGAGCCCCGTCAGAGGCAGTCCCCGGTAGCGCACGCCCCCGTCGAAGCGGAATCCCTCCGCGGCGCCACAGGCCACGTCCAGCCGCGCCGCGTCCACGCCCCAGGGGCCCTGGACCTGCCCGAAGCCGAACTCCGCCGCCGCCTGTGCGGTGAGGCCGTCTCGGCGCCAGAGACCCGCCAACACCGCGACCTCCGCCCGCGCCCCGAGCACGTCCCGCACCGCCCAGCCTGCGCGCGCCCCTGCGTGCAGCTGGGACGCGGACTGGCCCTCGCCGCCTGCAGCCCGCACCTGCCCCCAGGCCCCTGCCGCCCACTGCGACGGCGAGAGGGTGAGGTAGGCCGCGTCCGGCAGCAGGCCGCCGTACGCACCGATTTCCACCCCCTCGGCGGGCCGGTACGAGGCCTGTGCCCCGTCCACCACCTGCATGCCCACCGCTTGCCGCAACCATGTCCGCCCGAGCGACGCGCTGAACGGCACGTCCGCGCGGCGGAAGCCGAGCTCCAGCCGCCGCACCAGCAGGACGAACGGCTGCGTATAGAACGTCCTTGCAGAGGTGGGACGTTCGCCCTGGCGCAGCACCGTCACGTCCGCGCCTACACGGACGCCGGCGCCCAGTTCGACGTCGTTCAACCGAAGCTCCAACCGCTGGTGGCTGAAGGGCCCCGCACTGCTCCCGGTCCATCCGGCGTGGGAGAGCAACACCTCGGCGCGAGGTCCTGCACGCCCCACCGCCGCATGCGCAAGGTCGAACTCGCGGAGCTGCCACCGCGCATTCTCCAGGGCCGAGCCCCGCGCGGCCCGCTCCTCCTGGGACAGCCGCGCGCGCGGCGCCGGCGGCGTCCTCGGCTCGGCGCGGGCCACGGCCACCCGGTCCGAGACCGCGAACCCCCTCCCCTCGCAGCGGGCGAAGTGCGCAGACACCACCGACACGTAGCAGTCTCCCACGACG
>JBDLRJ010000397.1:0-15568 GCA_039800145.1 Pseudomonadota bacterium
CACCACGTCCACCGTCGTCGGGGTGCCGGAGGCGCCCAGCGCTTGGTGCACGGTGCCCGCGGCATCCGTCACGCGGACGTCCAGGGCGCCCGTCGTGCCCTGGGGCAGCGTGGCGGTGAGCGCCACGTTGTCCGGGTCCGCCGTCACGGAGGCCGGGCCACCGACCAGGGTGCCCGCGAAGTAGACCTCCACCGTGCCGCCCTGCGCACCCGTGACGGTGAGAGACACCGGGACCTGTCCGCCGACGACTCCTGTCGCAGTGTCCGCGTAGTAGCCGCCGTCCGCGGCCCAGTACGTGTCGTTCACGTCGTCCCAGAGGTGGGTGTTCTCCGGCGCCACCACCACCACGGTCGACTCGGACGGCGTCACCGCGCTGCTGCCCGGCGGCGTCACGTCCACGGTGACGAGCCACGGGACGTGGGTGGTGATGTTGCCCGGGTCGGTCATCTCCACCTCCACCTCGCGCGCACCCTCCGACAGCGTCACGCCCGCGGAGAAGCTGCCCGCCCCGTCCGTCACCTGCGTGGCCACGTCCACCCAGCAGTTGCCCTCGCGGCACGTCTGCCCCGCCGCGCACTGCGCCTGCAGCGTGCAGGCGATGCCGGGATCCCGGTAGATGCGCACCTGCGTGTTGGCGCAGTTGGAGGCCTGGCCGGAGAGCGTGAACTGGAGCCCGCTGCCGCTCACCGTCCCGTCGCCTGCGCCCAGGAAGGTGGCCACGCCCGCGGGCGCGGTGAGCTGGATGCTGCAGCCGTTCGCCTGCTGGTCGATGGTGACCGGCGCAGAGGCGCCGGTGTTGCCGGCCGCGTCCGTCACCTCCGCCACCACGGCCTGCGCACCGAGCGGGTAGAAGACGCTCCCGCTGGCCATGCCGCCGGCGAGGGCCAGGGTGCCGCGCTGCACCGCGCTCCCGCCCGTGGGCGTGGAGGAGATGCGCACCTCCAGTCCATCCGCCTCGCCCGGAACCGAAACTGAGGTGGCGAGCAGGAAGTTGGTGTGCACGCCGGGGCTGGGCGCGGTGAGGACCGGGGCCGGCACGTCCAGGTCCACCGTCACGCTCCCGGTCCCCTCCGTGCCCACGTTGCCCGAGCCGTCCGTGGCCGTGCAGCCGAGCGCGTAGAGCACCGTGCCGCTCGGAGGGAGCGTGAGCTCGCCCGCGGCGAGCGAGCCGTTCACCACGCCTGCCCCCTGGACGGTGTTGGCGCGGAACTGCACCGCGGTGACGTCCGCGTCCGTGCTCGCCGCCATGGCGAGCTGGTAGCCGCCGTTGCCGCTCGCATCGCTCGCCACGCCGAGCGCCGCGAGCGTGGGTGCCGTCAACGTGCACGGCGGCGCCAGCCGGTCCACCCGGATGTCCGCCTGCGAGCCGGGGAGCGAGGTGTCCGCGGCGTTGCCGGCCGCATCCGTCATGCGCACTTCGAGCGCGTAGTCAGCCTCTGGCCCGGCCACGCCGCCGAGGGGGATGGCCACGGGCACGCCCACCGCGGCGAGCGTCCCCGTGCCGAGCAGCGCCTGGGTGCCGCGGTCGTGGACGGACACCGTCCGCCCCACCTCGAGCCCGGCCACCGTCACCAGGGCCACCGCGTCGCCGGTGCCTTGCTCGGTGGCATTGAGCTTCGAGTCCCCGTTCGCATCGCCCTGCAGTGCGAACGCCGCCACCGTGGGCCGGCTGCCGTCCACCGTGATGCTCACCACCGGCGTGACGGCCAGCACGCTGGCGCCGTCCAGCATCACCGCCTTCAGCTGCACCGCACCGTCCGGGTAGCTGAGCGCCGCCACCGAGGAGGGAAGGTTCGCGCCCAGCTCGAAGAAGCCTGGCGAGCCATCCGGGCAGGCCGCGGCCGCGACCGGCGCCACGTCCGCGCAGGCGCTCACGGTGAACGTCCCCGCGTTGGGGAGGTAGCCGAACGCCGCCTGCACGCCCGGGTCTGGGGCGGACACGTCCTGCGCGAGCGAGAGCGTCTGGCCGTTGACCGGCGCGTTGAGCACGAAGGCCGTGGCAGAGGTCAGCACCACCGTGGGCAACGTCGTGCTCCCGTTCATGTCCACCACCACGCTGCGCGTGTCACCCGGCGGGACCGGCACCTCGAGCGTGAAGGCGCCCGCACCGTCCGTGGTCCCGCTCGCCACCACCACGCCGTCCACCAGCACCGACACCGGCGTGTCCGCGCAGTTGGACGTTCCTGCAAACGTGACGGTGAAGGTCCCGGCGTCGGACGTGTTGGCCGTGGGGCCCGCGAACAGCGAGCTGCCCGAGGGCGTACCCAGCGTCACCTGGCACGCGTTGGCGTTGATGGACAGCGGCACCGGCAGGCTCTGTCCCACGTTGCCCGCCTCGTCGGAGGCCTTCGCCACCAGCACCTGGGGGCCGTCCAGCAGCAGCAGCTCACCCGCGGCCACGCCGCCATCCAGCGGGAAGGCGCCCGCGTCCCACGTCCCGCCGTCCGCGAAGGCCGCCTCGAACAGCACCAGCGTCCCGTCCGCCACGCCGCTCACCTGCGCCAGGCCCGGCAGGTTGCGCACCGAGTAGCCGCCGTCGTTCGGCGACAGCAGGTCCACCACCGGGCTCACCTGGTCCACGGAGATGGAGGGGAGCGGCTCCGGGTCCAGGCTGGGCCGGTCCTGGTCGTCCCGCAGCGTGACGCGGAACACCTGGCCTCCCTCCACCGGGTCCACGCCGAGGTCCACGAAGTAGCTGCCCAGGCCGCTGAAGGGCTCCGCGTCCACGTACACCGTCCCGCCGTCCTCGCTGGTGATGGTCACGGTGCCGGTGTCCGCGCCCGTGCCCGCCACGAACAGCTCGAGCAGCCCGCCCACCGGCAGCTCCACCGCGTTCAGCTTGCCGTTGCCGTCCACGTCCTGCGGGAAGGTCACCTGCGTCAGCACCGGCCGGGCGTCCAGCACCTCCACCCGCACCGCCACCAGCGCCGCCTCCGGCTCCAGGTCCGAGTCCGCCGCGCGCGCCGTGGCGCGCAGCTCGTAGGAGCCGTTCCCCGGGAAATCCACGCCGGGGATGAGGGCCACGCCGCCGTCGTCGAAGGTGGGCGTCCCCGTGGCCGCGGGGGCGAAGCCGCCGTCGAGATCCGTTCGCCGCAGCTCCAGCGCCGCGGACTCGAAGGCCGCCGCCTCGCGCTTGCCGGAGGTCAGGCTCTCCCACTCGAGCTGCAGGCGCACCTCCGCGCGCACGCCCGCGTCCAGGTCTCCCACCGCCTTGTCCGCCTCGGTGAGCACCGCGCCCGGCTCGGGCTGGGTGACGGTGAGCAGCAGCCGGCGCTCGTCCGGGGCCTTGAAGCAGCCGCCGCAACCGGCGAGCGCGACGAGGGTGCCACAGGCGACGAGCAACTTCAGGGAGGGCAGTGAGGAGGTCATGGGCTCAGGGGGCGAAGGACCTTCCGGTCCACCAGCAACCGGACGAACGCCTCAGTGTCGCGTTCACAGGTGGGGCGATCAACAGCGAATTCGGTGACCAGCACGGCGCAGATGTCGCGAACGGTGCGACGACCGTCCACAAGGGCTGCAATCCGCTCCCCCACCTCGGAGGCCGTGCCCGCCGGCTCTTCGAAGACGTGGAGGCGGTCATCCGGGGACAGGGCGAGCAGCTTCCCCTGGAAGCGCTGCAGCACCACGCCGGGCTCGAGCCCGAGCGGCACGTCCAGGAGGGAAGGGGGCGGTGACAGGGACGGGTTCCTCAGGGTGACAGGTACTGCCGGCCGCAGCCACCGTTCCACGGTTTAGCCCACGTGGGCGCCCCCCGGCTACCGGGCCAGGCCGCAGCGCTGCTTGCCCTCGGGCGTGTCCACCAGCCGGCAGTCGCATGCCTCGAGCAGCCCCTCGCAGCGCAGCTCGTCCTCCGGCTGCACCGCGATGCGGGATTCCTCGTTGGCCGCGCGCTGGAGGCAGGCGGTCTTCTCCGTGGAGTTGGCCGCGCAGTCACACAGCTTCTCCGAGAGCTGCCGGCAGGGGCCCTTGCAACCGGACAGGGCCAGCAGGCCGGCGAACACGAAGAGGGGGAGCGCGCGCGTCATGAAAGGGCGCGCAACATGCCGCGGGGGTGCCTGCCTGTGCAAGACGCCGCTTGCGCGCGCCGTGGCATCGTGCACGCTCCGGTGTCCCACCGCATGGCCGACTCCGCCCGCCCCAGCCGACCGCTGTCCAACGCCGCCCTCGCGTGCCTGCTCGCGGGTGCGGCCGGCGGCGTGGCGGCCCTGGGCGGGGCGCTCCCGTGGGCCCACCTGCCCGGGCTGCTCGGGGGCGCGGCGGCGCTGCTGCTCGTGGGCTTCGACCACGCGCGCCGCACGCCGCGCATGCCGTGGTTCGCGGTCCTCTTCGCCGCCTCCACGGGGTACGCGCTCCTGCAGTTGCTCCCGCTGCCACCCGCCGTCCTCGCCTGGGCTTCGCCCGAGAAGGCCGCGCTCGTCCGCTTCACGCTCGAGCCGCTCGGGCTCGGGGGCAGCAGCCCCGTCACCCTGGACGCGGCTGCCACCTGGCGCGAGGTGGCCCGGGGCTGCGCGCTGGTGTGCGCCGCGTGGTCGGCGGCGGTGCTGTGCCGCTCCCGCACCTCGCGGCAGCGGCTGCTCGGCGGGCTGGCCGTGCTCGCGGTGCTCGTCGCGCTCGTGGGGCTCGCCCACGCGGCGCTGGGGGTGCAGCGCCTCTTCGGGACGTACGCCTTCTCGCAGCCGCTCCCGGTGGTGACGCCCTTCGGCAACCCCAACCACCTGTGCGGCTTCCTGTCGCTGGGCGGGGCGCTGCTCGTGGGGCTGCTGCTGGAGGCGAAGGGGCGCCCGCGGCAGGCGCTCGTGCTCGCCGGGTGGGCGGTCGTGGCCTGGGCGGCGTGGGCCTCCCAGTCCCGCGCAGGACTGGCCGCCTTCGCGCTGGGCCAGGTGGGGGCTGCGCTGTGGACGCTTCGCCGCCGCGGCGTGCAGGTGTGGCTCGCGGGCGGGGGCCTGGTCACCGCGGTGGTGGCCGCCGTGGCCGCGGAGGCGGCCGCGTCCGGTGCCTCCACGAAGTTCGCGCTCTGGCCCGAATTCCTGGAGGGCGCCTGGGCCCACGCGCGCACCGGCATGGGCCGCGGCACCTTCGAGCTCGGCTACCTCCGGTTTCAACCCCGCCCCTTCTTCACCACCTGGACGCACCCGGAGAACCAGGTCCTCCAGTGGCTCGCCGAGGTGGGGCTCGTCCCCACGCTGCTGCTGCTCGGCGGTGCCGGCTGGGCCGCGTGGCGCCTCGCCCTGCGGGAGCTCACCTCGCTCGAGGGCGCGGGGCTCGCCGGCGTGGCAGCGGTGGCGTTGCACAACCTTGCAGACTTCAGCCTGGAGCTCCCGGCGGTGTCCTTCGCCGCGGCGGTCGTGGTGGGGGCGCTCTCCCGCCCGGACGAGGAGGGCCACGCGCCGGGCCTGGACGTGGGACGACCGGCGGCGGCGGCGCTGGGGCTGCTGCTGCTCGGCGGCGTGGCGAGCCACTGGGCGCGGGCGGACGCCGCCTCGGCGGAGCGCGCGCTCGCGGAGGGGCTCTCGGCGCGCACCGGCCCTGCCGCGCTCGAGGCGGCGGGGCTCCCGCTCGTCCGGGCCCACCCCTCGGACGGGCTGTTGCCCGCCGCGCTGGCCTGGGCGCACGTGGAGCTTCCGGGAGGAGATGCCCGGCGGGCGCTCGCGTGGGTGAACCGCGCGCTCTACGTGGACCCGTGGAACGTCACCGCCCACCGCGCCGCGGCGCGCGCCCTGCTGCGGCTCGGGAAGCGCGGACAGGCGTTCCTCGAGTACCGGCTCGCGCTCGAGGGCTCCCGCGGCAGGGACCAGGAGGCGCTCCTCGTCGAGCTCCTCGGGCGTGCCCGCGGCGTGGAGGACTGGGCGACTGCCTGTCCGGGGGACACCGCCGGCGTGGCGACGGTGGTGGACCGCCTCTGGAAGGCCAACCGGATGGCAGAGGCAGAGGGGCTGCTGTCGCGGATGCTCCCCGGCCTGCCCCGGGCGGTGGAGACCGCGCCGCTGTACGGGCAGCTCGCCGCACTCCAGTCGGCGCGTGCAGATGTGCCGGCCGCGACGGCCACGCTGGAGGCGGCCGAGCTGTTTGCCCCCGGTGACGTGGCGCTCGTGCTCCAGCGCGCGCGGATCCTCGCGGGCGCCGGCGAGGTGACGGAGGCCGCGCGGCTCCTGGAGGAGAAGGTGCGCGAGCTGCCGGGCGAGGGAGAGCTGCACCTGCTGCTCGCCGAGACGCTGCTCGGCACCGAGCCGCGGCGCGCGCAGGAAGCGGCCCAGCGCGCACAGCCGTTTGCCGCCGAGCCCTCGCAGCGCGCGCGGCTGCTCCGCGTGAAGGCCACCGCGGGGCGGAAGCTCGGCTCGCCGGCGCGCGCCATCGAGGCGCTCAAGTCGCTCGCGCAGCTGCAGCCCGAACAGCCCGCGCCGAGGTACGAGCTGGCGGACCTGCTCTGGGAGGCCGGGCGGCGCACGGAGGCGAGGAGCTGGTTGGAGGAAGGGGCCGGGTTGGACTCGCTCGAGGGGGCGGCAGCCGCGCGCGCTGCGCGGGCGGCCTGGACGCAGCCTGCCGCCGGGGACGCGGCCGCCCCGGTCCCCTGAGGTATAAGCCGCGCCACCCATGAAGCGCGCGCTCATCACCGGCATCTCCGGGCAGGACGGCAGCTACCTCGCAGAACTGCTCCTCGAGAAGGGGTACGAGGTGCACGGCATGGTGCGCCGCTCCTCCGAGGAGAAGTTCGAGCGCATTGCCCACCTCCGCGGCCGCGTCCGGCTCCACCAGGGGGACCTGCTGGACCAGTTCTCGCTCGCGGCGCTGCTCCAGGCGGTGAAGCCGGACGAGGTCTACAACCTCGCGGCCCAGTCCTTCGTCCCCACCAGCTGGAGCCAGCCGGTCCTCACCGGGGAGTTCACCGCTCTCGGCGTCACCAAGATGCTGGAGGCCATCCGCCACACGCTGCCCGGGACGCGCTTCTACCAGGCGTCTTCCTCGGAGATGTTCGGCAAGGTGAAGGCGGTGCCCCAGGACGAGGAGACGCCGTTCTACCCGCGCTCGCCCTACGGCGTGGCGAAGGCGTACGGCCACTTCATCACCGTCAACTACCGCGAGTCCTTCGGGCTGTACGCGGTGAGCGGCATCCTCTTCAACCACGAGTCCCCGCGCCGGGGCCTGGAGTTCGTCACGCGCAAGGTGACGCAGGGGGTGGCGCGCATCAAGCGCGGGCTCGAGCGGGAGCTGCGGCTCGGCAACCTGGATGCCAAGCGGGACTGGGGCTACGCGGGCGACTACGTCCGCGCCATGTGGATGATGCTCCAGCAGCCCGTCCCCGAGGACTTCGTCGTCGCCACCGGGGAGACGCACACGGTGCGCGAGCTGGTGGAGCTGGCCTTCGACCACGTGGGGCTGGACTGGCAGGAGCACGTCGTCATCGACCCCGCGTTCGTGCGGCCCGCGGAGGTGGACCTGCTCATCGGCAACCCGCGCCGCGCCCGCGAGAAGTTGGGCTGGGCGCCCACCGTCGACTTCCCCGGCCTGGTCCGGATGATGGTGGAGGCGGACCTCGAGCGGCTCTCCGCGGCGGGGGCGTGAAGACCTGGGTCACCGGCGCAGACGGCTTCGTCGGGCGCCACCTGGTGGCGGCGTTCCGGGCGGCCGGTGACGAGGTGCACGAGGCGCACGGCCCCCATGCTCCGGGCAACCTCGGCCTGGACGTGCGCGACGCGGCGGCGGTGGCGGCACGCGTGGCGGAGGTGAAGCCCGCGGCCATCGTGCACCTGGCCGGCGCGAGCTCCGTGGCCGCGAGCCACGCGGACCCGGCGGGCTGCCTCGCGGTGAACGCCGGCGGAACCTTGAACGTCCTTGCGGCCGTGCGGGCCCACGCCCCTTCAGCCCGCGTGCTGCTGGTGAGCTCGGGCGAGGTGTACGGCGCGCAGGCCGGGGGCGTCCCCGCTCCCGAGGAGGCAGCCCTGCAACCCCTCAGCCCCTACGCCGCCTCCAAGGTCGCAGCCGAGGTGCTGGGACTGCAGTTCCACCGGGCCTACGGGCTGGACGTGGTGGTGGCCCGGCCGTTCAACCACCTCGGGGCGGGGCAGGCCGCTTCGTTCGTGGTGCCGTCCTTCGCGCGGCAGCTGGTGGACATCCGCCGGGGGCGCGCGGCCCCGGTGCTCAAGGTGGGGAACCTCTCGCCGGTGCGGGACTTCTCCCACGTCCTGGACGTGGTGGCGGGCTACCGCGTGCTGCTCGGCCACGGCCGCGCGGGCGAGGCCTACAACGTCTGCTCGGGCGAGGGCCTGAGCATCCGCACGTTGCTCGAGGCGCTCTGCCGGCGCGCGGGCGTGGAGGTCTCCGTCGAGGTGGACGCGGCGCGGGTGCGGCCCGTGGAGTTGCCCTGGCTCGTGGGGGCGGCGGGCAAGCTCGAGGCGCTCGGCTGGCGGCGCAGCCACCCGCTCGAGGAGGCCCTGGACGCGGTGCTCGCCGAGGCGGCTACTCCTTCTCCACCGTGACGGCGCCGTCGGCCACGTAGCCGGCCTTCCGCAGTTCCTGGAGGTACGCCACCTTGTTCTTCACGTCCACGGTGACGTCCAGCTTGCCGGTGCCCTTCTCGGTCGCGGCCTGCAGGCGGAACTCGTACGTGCCGGCGTCCAGCCGGTGCTGCAGCGAGTCCCCGAAGTCCTCGCCGAGCGCCACGATGATGTCCCTGCGCTTCTTCGACAGCTGCGGACGGAAGGCGTTCCCCGCCTGCTTGCCGGCCTTCCACTCGGTGTACGTCTCGCCGGCGTCCACCTGCTTCACGTAGAGCACCACCCGGAACGCCTTGCCGCCCTCCGCCTGGGGCCCCACCGGGTCCGCGAGGCACAGCAGCGCGAACATGGGGCCGGAGAACTTGAGCGTGCTGACCGGGGCGGGCAGCGGCGCGTCCCGGGAGATCTCCTGGTCGTAGAAGGTGATGGTGCCGGGGGCCTGGCCCGCGCAGAGGTCCGCTTCCTTCGCGGCGGCCGGGAGGCCGAGGGAGAGGCAGGCGAGGGCGGCGGCGACAGGCAGGTGTCCGTTCATGGTCCGCGGACCTTCGCCCACCGGCTCCCGCGCGTTCAAGCCGGAGACCGGTAACCGGTATAAAGGACGCCGCCCATGACCCCGCTCGAGGAGCTCCAACACCTGCTTCGCCCCGCCGGGGGTGGCCTGCACGTCGTGTCCACGGGACGCGCCGAGCAGCTCGCGCTCCAGCAGCGGCTCTACGGCGCCTCGGACCCGGGCGACATCCGCGCGCGCTGGGAGGAGGCGCTCGCCTCGGTCCCGTTCGCCCGGACGGTGGTGCTCGGCATCCCCTCGGACGTGGGGGCGGGCTACGTGCGGGGAGCCAACCTCGCGCCCGGCGCCCTGCGGACGGCGCTGCTGGACGACGCGCCGGATTTCCCCCAGCAACTCCGCCGCAACGGCGTGGTGGACCTCGGGGACGTGTTCGTCTGCCCGCAGCTGCTGCACGACGACATGCTCTCGGAGGCGCAGCTCGCCGCCTCCCGCCGCGCGCTCTACCCGGCCCTCCCCGGCTGCACCTTGCCCGTCTCGCCGCTCTCCATGGCCGAGCGGGCGCTGGACCTGGTGTTCCAGCTCAACCCGCGCGTTCACGTGCTGATGCTCGGGGGGGACCACTCCTGCGCCTGGCCGGTGACGAGGGCGTTGTCGAAGGTCCACACCGAGGGGCTCGGGATCGTTCAACCGGATGCCCACACGGACCTGCTCGAGGAGCGTCTCGGGGTGCGGTACTGCTTCGCCACCTGGTCGCTCCACGCGAGCCGGGTCCTCGGCTCCCCGGCGCGGCTGGTCCAGGTGGGGACGCGCGCCTCCGGGAAGGACCAGGCCCACTGGGAGCGGACGACGGGGGTGCGGCAGTTCTGGGCCGAGGCGTGCAACCGGGACGAGCCCGCGGCGCTGGACGCCATCGTGGCGGCGCTCGAGCAGGCGGGCGTCACGCACGTCTACTTTTCCAACGACGTGGACGGCACCGACGCGGCGTGGGCGGACGCCACGGGCACCCCCGAGCCCAACGGGCTCCGTCCCGAGTTCCTGCTGGAGCTGCTCGTGCGCCTGTCTGCGCGCTTCGAGGTGGTCGCGGGGGACCTGGTGGAGGTGGCGCCGCTCGCCGCCCGGACGCCCGGGGGCGCGGCCCGCACGCTCGAGCTGTCCACGAGGTACCTGCGCGCGACGCTCGCCGCGCTCTCCGGTGGCCACTGGGCATGAGCGCGCCGTGGACCAAGCGGGTGAAGCGCGGGCTGCGCCACGTGGCAATCCGGCTGGTGCTCGCGGTGGTGGCGGGGCTGCCCCTGGAGGTCGCCTCGGACTTCGGCCGTGCGCTCGGCACGCTCGCCTTCCGGCTCCTCGGGAAACAGCGGCGGCTCGCGCTCGAGGGCCTTCGGAGCGCCTTCCCGGGGATGCCGGAAGTGGAGCGCGGGGCGCTCGCCCGCGCGTGCTTCCGGCACCTGGGCCAGTCCGCCTTCGAGCTCGCGTGCGTGAAGCAGCTGGAGCGGGATGCCGCTCGCCACCTCGAGTGGCCTGCCGAGGACCGCGCCGTGCTGCAGGCTGCCCTGGCCGAGGGGCGGGGCGTGCTGTTCGTCACCGGCCACGTGGGGAACTGGGAGCTGCTGGCCCGCACCGTGGCCCGCTCCGGGATGGTGGCGTGCTCCACCATTGCGAAGGAGACGACGGACGCGCGCACCACGGCGCTGCTCGAGCGGTTCCGAGGGTCCGCGGGCATCCGGACCATCTGGCGCGGCTCGGACGGCGCGGCGCGGGCCATGCTCCGGGCGCTGCGGGGCGGGGAGCTGCTGGGGCTCCTCATCGACCAGGACACGCGGGTGCAGTCCGTGTTCGTCCCGTTCTTCGGGGTCCCCGCCAGCACACCCCGCGCAGCCGCGGACCTGGCGCTCCGCACGGGGGCTGCCGTGGTGACGGGCTACTGCCACCGCGTGGGAGAGGACACGCGCTACCGGGTGTCCATGCGGCGCCTGCAGCTGCCCCTGCCCTCGGGGGACCGCGAGGCGGACGCCGTGGCGTGGACGGCCGCGATGACCGCGGACATCGAGCGCGCCATCCGGGAGGCCCCTGCTCAGTGGGTCTGGATGCACAGGCGGTGGAAGACGCGCCCCTGACAGGCCAACGACCGGCGGCCCTGGCCATCTCCCTCTCGTCCGCCTGGGGCCTGCGCACCGTCCGGGGCCTGGCAAACCGTCCACGCCGCCGGACGAATTGCGCGCGGCGGAGTTCGCGGCGGCCTTCGAGCGGCCCTGCCGTGATGCCGCGCGCAACTTCGCGGGGTGGCGTCCACCGCCACGGTGTAGACCGGCGCCCGCTCTCAGCGCCCGCCTCGGGCGCAGTCCAGGTCCGACAGCGCGCGGGTGAAAGGAAAGTTCGGCGGCGAGCGCGGACGGTCTCCGCGGGCGCTGCCTGTCGGTCCGAGGCTCACCGCGCGCGTCGCCGGGCCCTGTCCTCGGCCCGCGTGGCCACGATGCGCAGGATGTAGCGCTGGGTGTCCCGCATGATGAAGTCCGTCCAGAGCCCGGCGTAGCCGTTGAACCGCGTGGAGAGCCGGTGATCGCTGGACAGGTGGAGAACGGTCTTCCCGTCCCGCTGTTCGAGCCGGTAGGTGCCCTGCAAGACGTCGAACCAGGGGCCACCCACGGTGACGTGCTCGTCGAGCGCGCGCGCGGGGATGGAGTCCACGTCGGCGTGGATGCTGAAGGACAGCAGGCGACCCTCTTCGTACGCGGTGACCCGCTCGAGGAAGACCACGCCCCGCTCGAAGCTCGCTTGCCGCAGAGAGCCAACCCCGCGGCCGTCGGCCGTCGCCGCCACCGGCCTCGGGAAGCCGACGAAGTGCGACCACGCGAAAGCGTGCTCCTCCGGCCGGATGGGAGGCACCTCGACAATCTCCTCCCACACGTCTGCGGCGCCCGCGTCGATGGCGACGGACGTCAACACGTGGCGCGACTCGTCGCCCCTCGGCAGGGCGTGCTCACCGAACCCCACGCCCAGGGGCAGGACCGCGGCGAGCCCGAGCATGGCTGAGCGCCCCTTGTCGCCGAACGCGCGCAGTATCCCGAAGGCGGTGGCGCCCCCGAGCGCCGCCAGCGACGTGTACAGCGGCAGCCACAGGAAGACGCAGATGAGACCCTCGAAGGCCAGCAGGAGGGCGAGTCCCAGCGCCGTCAGCGCAGGGAGGACACCGAGCCCGAGTGCCGCCGCCAGGCGCCGCGGCCTGGCGAGGTAGGAAGCGAGAAACCCGATGGCAAAGGGCACCACGAAGATGAACGCGATGCTCATCACCGCGAACAGCTGCTCGGCCGCGGCGCCCGTGGTGGAGCCGGCGTTTCGCCACGCCCTCGTCCCGAAGAACAGCCGCGCACCGAGCCCGTACAGGATGGCCACGCCCGCGGCCCCGAGGTGAAGGCGCCAGAGTCGACCGGGTGTGTGGGGCGGGGCGGACGGGCCGGGCGTTTCCATGGGTTCAGGCGGGAGGCTCCCTGCCACGTGCTCCTCCCGTTGGCAATGCGAGCCGCTCTCCCGGACAGCCTGCCGGGGGGCCCGCGCAGCCGGGCGCATGGGCGTGATAGGGAGCGCCTCGTGCCGTCTATCCGCCTCCTCCTCCCGGTGCTCCTCTTTGCCGCCTGCAGCCGCCCGGCGCCGCCCGGTGGTACGCCGCCTCCGACGGTGGCGCTGAAGGACGTGCGCATCGTGCGGTCGGAAGGCTCCCAGGTGACGCTCACCGGGAACCTGGACGAGCTCTCGTTCCGGCGTACCGCGGGGACGTACGACGGCCGCAACGCGCGCTTCCGCGTCCCGGGGAACGCGCAGACCGGCAGCTACGAAGTCTCTGCCCCGGTCTTCTCCGGCACCCCGTCCGAGGAACGCGCGGAGGGCTCGGGAGGGGTGACGCTCCGGACCGACCGCGGACTGACGGCCCGGACCCCGGGCGCCGCCCTGGATGGCAAGGCGGGCGCCGTCACCGGCGAGCAGACCATCACCGCGCGCGGCCCCGGCTATGCGCTGGACGCGGACGCGTTCCGGCTCTCGGTGGCCGGCGAGACGCACGAGTTCCGCGGCCGCGTCACCACCTCGCTGGAGGCGAAGAAGTGAGCCCGTGGGCGGCCACGGCACTTGGGCTGCTGCTGCTCGGTGCACCTGCCCCGAGGCGGGCGGCTGCCCCGAAGCCGGCCCCGCCCGTGTCGCTGCTCGAGCCGGTCCAGCTCTCCGGGGACGCGCTGCAGCTCCGGCAGCGCGAGCACGTGGCGGTCTACACCGGGCACGTCGTGGCCGTGCGGAGGGATGCCACCGTGCGCTGCGACGTCCTCGCCGGCTGGTTCGACGCGTCCAACCAGCTGCTCCGGCTCGAGTGCGTGGGCCAGGCCGAGGCGGTGCAGGGCGACACGCGCATCACCGGGGCCCGGGCGGACTTCGACAACGTCACCGGGAAAATCGTGGTCACCGGCGAGCCCCGCGCGACGCGTGCCGGCGTGCAGCTGCAGGCCCGCCGCTTCACGTACGACACGGTCCGCGACGAGCTGCTCGGGGACGAGCCCACCACCCACGCGGACAACACCGGCTCGGACGGAAAGCCCGTCTCCATCCGCGCGCGCTCCCTCCGTGTGGACCGTGCGCGCGGGACCGCGGTGTGGACCGGTGACGTCCGCGTGCTGCGCAGCGGGGCCACCGTGAAGTGCGACCGGCTGGTGGCCCGCTCGGGCCCGGACGGACGGCTGCAGAAGGCCGCCTGCACCGGCCACGCCCGCATGGACATGGACGACCGCTGGGCGGTGGGCGAGCGCGCGGACTACGACGTGTCGGCCGCGCGCGTGTGGGTGACGGGCAACCCCATGGCAGGCGACGGCGCCAACGAGATGACCGGCAGCCGCTTCACCCTGGACCTCGAGCAGCGCACGCTCGCCGGGGAGAACGTGCGCGCGAAGGTGGACGGGGCGGCCGCGCGCGCCAAGGGGAAGGGGAAGCGCTGATGGCCACGCTGCGTGCCGCCGGGCTCCGGAAGAGCTACCGCCGCCGCCGCGTGGTGGACGGCGTGGGCTTCCACGTGGGGACGGGAGAGGTGGTCGGCCTGCTCGGCCCCAACGGCGCGGGGAAGACGACGTCCTTCAACATGGTGGTGGGCCTGGTGCCCGCGGACGAGGGCGAGGTGACGCTGGACGGCCAGTCGCTCGCCCACCTGCCCATGCACCGCCGCGCGCAGGCCGGCCTGGGCTACCTGCCGCAAGAAGCTTCCATCTTCCGGAAGATGACGCTCCGGCAGAATTTCCTCGCGGTGCTGGAGCTGCAGCACGGGCTCAGCCGGGAGGAGCGCGCCTTGAAGGCGGACGCCCTCATCGCCGAGTTCGGGCTGCAGAAGGTGGCGGACTCCCTGGGAGAGACGCTCTCGGGCGGCGAGCGCCGGCGGGCGGAGATTGCCCGGAGCCTCATCCCCGGCCCTCGCTTCATCCTGTTCGACGAGCCCTTCGCGGGGGTGGACCCCATCAACGTCGCGGACCTTCAGCGGCAGATGGTGGCGCTCAAGGCCCGCGGGCTGGGCATCCTCATCACCGACCACAACGTGCGGGACACGCTCCGCATCTGCGACCGGGCCTACATCATTGCCGGCGGCCGAATCCTGGAAGAGGGCACCCCTCCGGAGATTGCCGCGTCCGAGCGCGCCCGCAGCGTCTACCTGGGCGAGTCGTTCCGGCTGGATTCGTAATTGCCCGGAAACGCGTTGGAATTTCCTCTTTGCAACGCATGTGCCCTCCCCTTGGCGCGCTGGACAGTGCACGGGGTGGGGACTAGCCTTGGCACGGTAATTGATAGGGAGGCCGGTCCCCATGGGCATGGAGTTGAAGCAGAGCCTGAAGCTGTCCCAGCAGCTGGTGATGACGCCGCAGCTGCAGCAGGCCATCAAGCTCCTGCAGCTGTCCCGGATGGAGCTGCTCGAGCAGGTGCGGGAGGAGCTGGAGCAGAACCCGCTGCTGGAGCAGCCGGACGAGACGCTGGACGGCGACGGCGAGGAGAAGGCGCCGGGGGAGGCGTCGCTCGAGGCGGAGAACCTGGAGGCCCCGGCCCCGGACTCGCTGCCGCAGCCTGAGCGCGCCGAGGAGGTGAAGGGCGAGGCGGAGAACCCCGGGGAGATCGACTGGGACGCCTACCTGAACAGCTACCAGTTCAACGAGCCCACCACCCCCTCCAACAAGGGGAACGTGGACTCGGAGGACCTGCCCTCGTTCGAGGCGAACCTGGTGGAGAAGGAGGATCTCTCCGCGCACCTCATGGAGCAGGTGGGCACGCTGCGGCTGAACGACGCCGAGCGCCGCGTGGTGGCGCTGGTGCTCGGCAACCTGGACGACGACGGCTACCTGAAGCTCGAGGGCGTGGAGGGGGATCCGCTCATCCGGCTCGCCGCGGAAGCGGACGTGGACCTCGGCGTGGCGGAGCGCGCGCTGCGCAAGGTGCAGCACCTGGACCCGGTGGGCTGCGGGGCGAGGGATCTCCAGGAGTGCCTGCTCCTCCAGTGCAGCATGTTGAAGGATCCCCGCGCGGCGCTGCTGGGCACGCTCATCAAGCGGCA
>JBDLRJ010000398.1:0-7748 GCA_039800145.1 Pseudomonadota bacterium
AGGCGACTCGCGCGAGCAGGCGGCGCCACCGCGCGAGGGGCCCCGTTCAGCGAATTCCCGCCACGGCAACGGCTCGTTCCACGTGGAACGCATGCTGCGACGCCGGGGAACACCGGGAAAGGGAGGCACTCGTCAAAAAGAAAAGAACACCGTCACCGCCCGCGGGTCCCGGTGCGGACAGTCCCAGTAAGACACGGCGCGTTCCACGTGGAACAGGTTCCACGACAGCCGGGCAACCGCGGGCAGGAATACCCCCGCCCGGGTCACGCCCGTCCGAACACCGCCACTGCCCGCGGATCCCCGGAGAAGGGGAGCACGTACCGCCGGTCCGAGAGGCAGCACATCCCGTGGCGCGCGGCCACTGCGTCCAGTTCCTCCCGGCCCGGCGCCCGGCCCAGCATGGCAACCACCCGGCCACCCTCTGCCAGGTAGGCCGGCGCGAGCCCCAGCCATGCGTCCAGGTCGGTGAAGGCGCGCGCGATCACCCGCTCGCACCGGGGAAGGCCCTCGGACTCCGGGTCCCCCTCCACGCGGAGGTGGAGTGCCCGCGCCCCCTTCACGCCCAGCTGGGCGAGCACGTGCTTGAGGAACCCCACCTTCTTCGCCACCGCGTCCACCAGGGTGACCTCCATCCCCGGCTCGGCAAGCTTCAGCGGGATGCCCGGAAAACCGGCACCTGCCCCGACGTCCAGGAGCGACCGGGCCCCCTTCACCTCGGGCCACGCCGCGAGCGAATCCAGGAAGTGCTTCTCGGCCACCTCCGCCTCCGAGGTGATGGCCGTCAGGTTCACGCGGGCGTTCCAACGGAGGAGCTCATCCCTGTAGCGGGCCACCTGCGGCACCCACCCCTCGGGCAGGGACACGCCCAGCCGTCCCGCCCCGGTCTCCAGCCGCTGCTCCCACGTCATGTTCTCCACAGCAGTACGTCCCCTCCGGCCCCTCCAAGTTACCGAAACGAGGAGCCTCTCGAGCACCGACCCAGTTGTGCACACGTTTTCCACAGGGCGCAAATCCGCGGCGAAAACACCGTGCTGCAAGGACCTTCCACGATGCCACGGCTCCCCCCGGAACGGACCCGTACCGGGTCTGCACGGGAAACCCGACCATCCCGCACGGCATCTCCGCACGCTGGCCACGGGGCACCACTGCACACCGCCCCGGACTACGGACCCTCGCCTTCAACCTGGACACACGAACGGCCCAGGGACGTGAACTGCTCGACGCCACGACACGCGCCGGACGTCACGCCCGTACCCTCCGCCCAAACCCGGGGCACACGCGCCCGCGCGCGGTGCACGTTTCATCGTTTGCCCCCGACAGACGGGGCACACCCCGAGACGCCTGCCCACGGTGGAGACCACGTCCAATCTCCGGGAAGAAGGGCCACGAGCGTCCCTGCAGGCCCGAGTGTCCTCCTGGCACCCGTGGAGTTGGCACAATCTTCCACCGGTCGGCCTCGGGGGCGAGGCGCAGACCACCGCGCGACATCACCCCGAGGCGAACACCTCGCGCGACCACGCGAGGTCCCAACCGGGGAAACGCCGACGGCGGACCCTCGCCCGTCAGCCCCGCGCTGCGTCGGCCCGGAGTCGCCTCAAGTGGACCAGCAGCAGGCTCACCGCAGCGGGCGTGACGCCGGGGATGCGCCGTGCCTGCGCCACGTTCGCGGGACGGTGGCGAGCCAGCCGCTCCACCGCTTCACGGGACAGTCCGCGCACCTCCTCCCAGGCGATGTCCGGGGGGACCTCCCATGCCTCGCAGCCCGAGGCCTCGCGCTCCGCCGCACGCGCGGCGAGCGCCACGTAGCCCTCGTACTTCACCGTCGTCTCCACCTCGTCCGCGAGTTCCGGCGGCAGGGCGGGGCGGTCCGAGTCCTCCGCGCAGAGCCCGGCGTACGTCACCTCGGGCCGCTTCAGCCGTGCCGCGAGCCCACGCGACCGGAGCCGGGCCAATTCGCCCTCCACCGCCCCGCGCCTCGCCGCCGTCTCCGCGAGCTCCGCCTCCGTCACCAGTCCCACGCGGTGTCCGTGCCAGCGCAGCCGGAACTCGGCATTGCCCTCGCGCAGCTGGAGCCGGTGCTCCGAGCGGCTGGTGAACATCCGGAACGGCTCGTCCACGCCGCGCGTGACGAGGTCATCCACCAGCACCGCCGCGTGGGCCTCGTGCCTCCCGAGGACGAGCGCAGGTTCACCCTTCACCGCCAGCGCGGCGTTGATGCCCGCGAGCAGCCCCTGGACCGCAGCCTCCTCGTAGCCGGACGTCCCGTTGAGCTGCCCCGCCAGGTACAGCCCCGGGACCACCGCGGATTCAAGCGTTAAACGAAGTTGCAGGGGGTCCGCGAAGTCGTATTCCACGGCGTACCCGTACCGGGCCACCTCCACGTCCTCCAACCCCGGCACCGTCCGCAGGAACGCGAGCTGCGCGTCCGCGGGGAGGCTCGTGGACAGCCCGGCCGGGTAGACCAGGTCGGAACCCGTCCCCTCGGGCTCGAGGAAGATGCCGTGCCGCTCGCGGTCCGCGAAGCGGACCACCTTGTCCTCGAGCGAGGGACAGTACCGCGGGCCCCGTCCCGTGACGTGCCCCAGGTACAGCGCCGAGCGCCCCAGGTTGTCCCGCACCACCGCGTGCGTGCGCGGCGTGGTGTGCGTGAGGAAGCAGTCCAGCTGCGGCTGGGAAGGGAAGGGGGCGCGCGTGCGGAGGGAGAAGGGGCGGGGCCGTTCGTCTCCCGGCTGCCGCTCGCAGAGCGAGAAGTCGATGCTGCGGCGGAGCAGCCGCGCCGGCGTCCCCGTCTTGAAGCGCCCCAGGCGGATGCCGAGCCCGCGCAGCGCGTCCGACATCCCCACCGCCGCGGCGTCCCCGAGCCGCCCGCCCACCTCCCGCGCCTCGCCCACGTGCATGATCGCCTGCAAGAACGTCCCAGTCGTCAAGACGACGGCACGCGCACGGAGTGGCTCTCCATCCGCCGCGAGCACCCCCGCCACGCGGCCCTGCTCCACGAGCAGCCCCTTTGCCTCTCCCTCCCGCAGTTCCAGTCCCGGCAGGGCCGCGAGCGCCGCCTGGACCGCGCGCGCGTAGCCGTCCCGGTCACACAGCACGCGCGTGGCGCGCACCGCGGGCCCCTTGGACGCGTTCAACGTCTTGAAGTGCGTCCCGGCCTGGTCCGCGCAGTGGGCCATCAGGCCCCCGAGCGCGTCCAGCTCCCGGACGAGGTGCCCCTTGGCCGTCCCCCCCACCGCCGGGTTGCAGCTCATGACCGCGACGCGGTCCCTCCGGAGCGTGAGTCCCAGCGTGGACAGCCCCGCACGCGCGCAGGCGTGGGCCGCCTCGCTCCCCGCGTGTCCCATCCCCACCACGATGACGTCCCACTGCGCCATGGCGGAGACGCTTATACGGCACCGCCCGCCACGCCGGGAAAGGCGGCGCCCCTGCTCTAGCGGGCGGGGTAGGGTACGCCCACGAATGGACACCGGTGACGAGGCGCTCGAGCGGGCATGGAACGAGACGGTGCTCCGCGAGGCGGCCGCGAACGAGTTCCGCGTCGGGCTCGTCCGCGTCATCGCCTTCGGCGTGGTGACGGGCTTCACCGTGGGCTACTGGCTCGTGGGGGAGCGCACCGCGAGGGACGTTGCGCCGCTCGCGGCCTTCACCCTCCTGGCGCTCGGCTTCACCGTGCTGCTCCGGCGCAGCTACCACCCGAGCTTCCGGTTCCTCTTCCCGCTCGTGGACGCCGTCTTCCTCGCGTGGGTGGTGGGACGGCGGCTGGATCTCTCCGGGCGCACGCCGGGATGGGTGGCCCTGGCCGCCATCACCAGCGCGCTGTTCGCCGCGACGGGCGGGCTGCGGATGGACCGGCGCTCCGCCACCTGGACCTGGGTGCTGTCGGTGCTCCTGCTCTTCAGCACCGTGGGCACGGACGCGGACGGGATGCCCTACGCCGTCTGCGGGCTCGCCATGGTGGGCATCCTGAGCATCTACCAGTCCACTGCCTTTGCCCGGCTCATCCGCAACGAGCAGGGGCGTGCGCTGCTCGCGCGCTTCGTGAACCCCTCGCTGCTCGAGCAGGCGTGGACTGCGCCCACGCAGGCCCTGGACCGCTCCCCGCGGACGGTGGAGGCCACGGTGCTGGTGACGGACCTCCGCGGCTTCACCTCTCTGGGAGAGCGGATGGACCCGGTCCAGCTCGTGGAGTTCCTCAACGGGCTGCACACCATGCAGTCGGACGTGGTGGTCCGCCACGGGGGCCACGTGGACAAGTTCATGGGGGACGGGATGCTCGCCGTCTTCGGCGCCAACGGCGAGGCGGGCCACGCGGCGGCGGCCGTCACGGCGGCGCGGGCGTTGAGGGAGGGGCTGGGACGCTTCAACGAAGGCCGTCCCGGCGAGCCTGCGCTCAAGCTCGGGGTGGGGGTCCACACGGGTCGGCTCGTGAGCGGAATCGTGGGCGGTGGCGGAAAGATGGAGTTCACCGTCATCGGGGACACCGTGAACACCGCGTCCCGGCTCGAGTCACTCACCAAGGACAAGGGCGTGGACGTGCTGCTCAGCGAGAGCACCGTCGCCGCGGGCGGCGTGACGGCCTCGCCGGCAGGAGAAGTCACCCTGCGCGGCCGCTCCACCCCGCTGCGCATCTTCCACCTGGACTGACGGCGCCCCGCGCCTTCGCTACTTGCCGATGCAGAAGCGCCGGAAGATGTCGTCCAGCAGCGCCTCGCCCGCGTCCTCGCCGGTGATGTCCAGCAGCGCCTGCAGCCCCAGGCCCACCTCGCCGGCGACCACTTCCAACGTGGACACCTCGACAGCGAGCACCGCCTGGGACAAGTGGGAGGCGGCCCGCGCGAGGCACTCGGCGTGACGCTCGGTGGCAAAGGCCACGGCACCCGGCGTCCCCTCTCCGAGCAGCAGGCCACGAAGGGCCTCCAGCAGGGCATCCACCCCCTCGCCCGTGAGGCCACTGACGCGAAGCTCTGCCGACCGGGAACGCGGCGAGCTGCCAGCGGGAGGGTGCCCCGCAACCGTCCCTGCATGGGACCCCGCCTGCGACGCCGTCTCGGTCCCGGAGGCGGAGGACTGCACCCCCTCGCGCTCCCCCGGGTGCACCCCGGCCCCCGGGGCCGCGCCCCCTCCAGGCACCACCGGCTCGCTGGAGGGTCCGCAGGGAGTTCCGTCGCCGCGCGCTTCGGGTTCCACCACGTCCGCCTTCCCGCGCAGCTCGAGCCACGGCGTCCCGGCAGGCCACTCCGCTCGCCACGGCGCCGCGTCTTCACCGTGCGGCAGGAGCAGGAGCACCAGGTCCGCCGCCGAGAGTTCCTTCCGCGCGCGCGCCACGCCCAGCGCCTCGAGCTTCCCCGGCGCCTCGCGCAGCCCCGCCGTGTCCACCAGCGTCACTGCAAGACCGTCCAATTCCAGCCGCGCCTCGAGCGCGTCGCGGGTGGTCCCGGGCGCGTCGTCCACCAGCGCCCGCTCTTCGCGGAGCAGCCGGTTGAAGAGCGTGGACTTCCCCGCGTTGGGCGGACCCACGAGCACCACGCGCGCCCCCCGCCGGACCACGCGCCCGCGGGCGGCCTCGCCGGCAAGTCCCTGCAGCTGCCTCGCCGCTTCGCGGACGCGGGGCGCCATTCCCGCCTCTGCCCCTTCCGCCTCGTCCGGGAAGGAGAGCACCGCCTCGAGGTCCGCGTGCAGCGCACGAAGGGACTCCACGCACGGCGACAGCCGCCCCGACAGGGCGCCTGCCACCTGCGCCGCCGCCGCGCGCACCGCCGCCTCGGACTCGGCGGCCACGAGGTCCGCCACGGCCTCTGCGCGCTGCAGGTCCAAGCGCCCATTGAGGAACGCGCGCCGGGTGAACTCTCCCGGCTCCGCGAGCCGCGCGCGCCCCGTGGAGAGCAGCGCCGAGAGCAGCAGCGAGAGGAGCCTCGGGCTCCCGTGCGCGTGGAGCTCCACCACGTCCTCGCCGGTGTAGCTGTGCGGGGCAGGGAAGTGCAGCACCAGCCCCTCGTCCAGCAGTCCCCCCCGGCCATCCTCCAGCCTCGCGAGGTACGCGTGCCTCGGGACCGGCTGCGTCGGCAGCCCCGGGGCCACGGTGCGCGCCACCGCGAGGGCCTCGGGCCCGGAGACCCGGAGGATGCCCACGCCCCCGGGAGCAGGACCGGTGGCCACGGCGGCAATGGTGGAGAGGGGCGCCATCGGCGACCGGGACTTACCCCTTCCCGCGCGCCGCCGTCTCCACCTGTTCGCGGTGCGCCTCGAGGTAGCGGTCCACCTCCGCCTCGGTGAGGGAGAGATCCCTCAGCACGCCGAGGAAGATGGCGCGGAACGGCGCGGAGCCCTCTTCACCGCGCAGGCGGAACGACGCCTTCAGCACCGACGCCCCGAACAGCCGCTCCTCGAGCGTCTTCTGCTTTCCCATGCAGCACCGTCCGGGCTCAGCCCTCGTCCTCCGCCTCGTCGTCGTCGTCGTCCAGGTCGGCGAACGCGTCGTCGTCCAGGCCCGGCAGGCGCTGGCGCGGCATGGGGGTGGGCTTGTCCGGCAGCAGGGCCACGCGCCGGTTTCGGCCGTCGCCCTCCGCCTTCACCGTCACGCCCGGCGTGCCCTTCACCGCCTGCACCACGCGGGCGCGGTCCTCGGCCGTCATCCCCACGAGCGCGTAGGTGCGCCCGAGCCGGGCAGACGCCTCGGCGAGCGCGCGGGCCGCGGAGGAGAGTGCCTCGTCGGGGGTCACCTCGAGCTTCGCCTCGTCCAGGGCGGAGGGCCGGGCTGGAGCCCGCGGCGCTGCAGCAGCAGGACGGGGCGCCGGGGCTGCGACGGGCCCCGCGACCGGGGAAGACGCAGGTGCGGGCTGCTGCGCAGGGGCCGCGGCAGGGGAGGCCGCCTGGGGAGAAGGGCGCGGCGGCCTCGGGCTCCGGGGGGCAGGGTGCTCACCGAGCCCGAGGTTGATCCACCGCCGGACATCCGGGGCGCGGTTGAGCCGCTTGTTCACCAGGTACTGCACGGCCTCCATCACCGACGAGCGGCGCCCGCCCTGGTGGGAAGGCAGCTCGGCGTCCAGCGTCACCGCCACGCTGATGCTGCCGTCCTCCGCGTCCTTGACGTCCAGCTTCGCGCCGTAGCCCATGAGGGAGAACAGCTCCCCGAGCACGCGCGCCGTCTCCTCCCCGGTGGGCAGCGGGGCACTCACGCGGGGCTCCCGGTGGCCTTCCGCTCCAGGTACTTCTTGAGCGCCCACTGCTGGAGGATGGACAGCACGTTGTTGGTGAAGATGTAGAGCGTCAGGCCCGCCGGGTAGTTCAGCATGATGACGGTGAAGAAGATGGGCATGAACCAGGTCATCATCCGCGCCTGCGCCGCGTCCATCATCTGCGGCTGCAGCATCTGGGTGACGACCATGGTGACGCCCAGCAGCAGCGGCAGCAGGTAGGTGGGATCCTTCGCCGTCAGGTCCGAGAACATCGGGGAGAAGAACGGCTCCTGGTAGAGCTCGTAGCTGTTGCGCAGCGTGGTGAAGAGCGCGATCCACACGGGCATCTGCACCAGCATGGGCAGGCAGCCGCCCAGCGGGTTCACCTTCTCCTCCTGGTACAGCTTCATCATCTCCACGTTCTGCCGCTCGCGGTCCTCCGGGTACTTCGCCTTGATGGCCTCCATCTTCGGCTGGAGCCGCTTCATGTTCTCCGCGGCCAGCATGCCCTTGTGGGTGAGCGGGATGAGGAGGACCTTCACCAGCACCGTGAGGAGGATGACCGCCACGCCC
>JBDLRJ010000399.1:0-6339 GCA_039800145.1 Pseudomonadota bacterium
GCCCGGCTGGATGCAGCAGGCAGGTGTCCCGTCGTAACCGTACGGACACTGCGACGGACAGACATTCCCGGGGCATCCCCCGAAGCAGCGGGGGATACCGGAGGAATCGAGTTGGCAGACGACCTTGCGGCCATCGCAGCAGTTCTGACTCGCGTTGATCTTCCCGCCGTCCGGCAAGACGGGCGCGCCGCAGATGTTCCCCACGCCGTTGCACGAGGTGCCGTTGTCGCAGCGGCCGTTGACGCACGAGACGCTGCCGTTGGGATTCCGTCCGCCGCCGCAGCACTCGTCGTCGAAGTTGCAGCTGTCGCCCGTCAGGCGACAGCCTCCCGCGGGCAAGCAGACCGTGGCGCCCGTTCCGGGATCCGCGCAGATCCGGCTGCAGCAGCTCGAGCCGCCCGCACAGGGATTTCCACCCTGGAGGCAGCCTCCCCCGCCTCCACCGGTCACGTACACGCAGACGCCGGCCACCCCGTCGTTCCGGCTGCAGGCGCGGCCGCAGCAGTCCCCGTCCGCGAAGCAGAGATCTCCGTTGGCCTGGCACGAGAACGCCGGTCCGCACTGGCCCTCGACACACAGCGTGGAGCAGCACTCGGCGCCGGAAGTGCAGGCCTGGTACAGCGTTCCGCAGACGGCCCCCGAGACGGGTTCGCACAAGCCGGCATCGCAGGTCGCCGAGCAGCAGTCAGTACCCGTGCCACACCCTTGTCCGTTGAGCGCACAGCTCACGAGGCCGCAGGTCCCGTTGGTGCAGGTCCCGGTGCAGCAATCCACCGCGGTGCTGCAGGGTTCGCCGGGGGCGCGGCACGTCGCAGGCTCGCTGCAGGTTCCACCCACGCACAGACTCCCGGTGCAGCAGCCTGGACGAGAAAGTGAGTCACAGGCCCAACCGGGCTGGAGACAATACGGGACCACGCCCGCGTCTCCGGGGAGCAGCGGCCCTCCGGCATCCGGTGGAGGCGGCGGCGGTGGGGGCGGTAGACCTCCATCAAATGGCCAGGGCGTGGGCGTTCCCGCATCCGGTTCCGGCGTGCCCGCATCCTGAAGCTCCTGTCCAGCGTCGACCGGGACAGGAACGCCCGCGTCGAACGGCTCGCCCGCGTCGAAGGGCTCTCCCGCGTCCGGGCCCCCTCCCCCGCCCGGCGGGCCGCCCGCGTCCACGACCTCCCCGGCATCGGGAGGTTCACCGCCGTCCAGGGGCTCACCGGCGTCCGGACTTACAGGCTCGCCGGCGTCTTCGGGCTCCCCGGCATCCGGCGGCTCCCCGGCATCCGGCGGTTCACCGGCGTCCGGCGGTTCTCCCGCATCGGGCGCGGTCCCTGCGTCCGCCTGCACGCCGGCATCGGCAGGTTCTCCCGCGTCGGGTGGAACGCCCGCATCGTCCGACGACGGGAGGAACCACGCGAACGTCTCGGAGTCCCAGAAGCTCCCCGTCCCTCCGAGTGTTTCCTGGGCCCAGACATGGGGCGGCTCAGCAAGGACGCGCCCTTCGTGGACGCTCCCTTCTTTGCCCTCCTGCGGGCGTGACACGCGCGGGCCGCACTGGCACGAAGCCAGGGACACGAAGACCAGTGCCAGCACGAATGCTGGCCGTGGGTGGGAGCGGCGTGACATCTGCCGTCCAGCATGGTCGGCAGCCGAGCGGTTGTCACCGTGAGACGTGCACGTCCCGCGTACGGGCCAGGGCGGCGGCCACCTCTTCGAGATCCCCGTCCGAGAGGCACCTCACGTCCAGGAGCACCTGCCCGTCCGCCACGCGCACCACCACGGGGAGGGGCTGCCGGCGAAGGCGCTCCTGCCAGTCCTCGGGCGTGGCCGACGGAACCGTGCAGGCCCAGGAGACGGGCCGCGCGAGGGGCAACGTCCCGCCTCCGACGAGCCCCTCCACGGCGAGGCACCGCGCGCCCTCGACGCCCGCGCGCCCCAGGGCCTCCTGCAGCCGAAGGGCACGGCGCTCGAGTGCCTCCTCGTCCTGGAGCAACAGCGCGCGCGCAGGCACCTCGTCCGCGCGGCCGTCCCGGTAGAGCGCGAGGGTCGCCTCGAGCGCAGCGACGGTGAGCTTGTCCACGCGCAGTGCGCGGTTGAGCGGGTGTTCGCGGATCCGGGCAATGTGCTCCGCGCGTCCCACGACGATGCCCGACTGGGGCCCGCCGAGCAGCTTGTCGCCGCTGAAGGCGACCACGTCTGCCCCCGCGAGCACCGAGTCCCGCACGGTCTGCTCGGCGGAGAGCCCCTCTGCCGCGAGCGGCTCGAGGTTCCCGGAGCCGAGATCGTGGAACACGGGGATGCCCCTCCTCCGCCCCAGCTCGGCCAGCTCCCCCACGCTCGCCTCCTGAGAGAACCCGACGATGGCGAAGTTGGAGCGATGCACCTTCACGAGCAGCGCCGTCCGGCCGGTGCAGGCCGCGTCGTAGTCCGCCGCCCGCGTCCGGTTGGTGGTTCCCACCTCCACCAGCGCACAGCCGGACTGGCGCATCACGTCCGGGACGCGGAACCCGCCGCCGATCTCCACGAGTTCCCCGCGGGACACCACGGCCTCCCGCCACTGCCCCAGCGCCGTGAGCACGAGCAGGGTCGCCGCGGCGCAGTTGTTGACCACGAGCGCGTCCTCGGCCCCCGTGAGTTCCCGGAGCAACGCCACCACCGGCGCGTACCGACTGCCGCGCGTCCCCTCGTCCAGGTCGTACTCGAGGTTGCAGTAGCCCTGGCCGATCTCCTGGACGCGGGCGAGCGCCTCGGGGGCGAGCGGCGCCCGGCCGAGGTTGGTGTGCAGCACCGTGCCGGTGGCATTGAGCACCCGGCGCAGGCGTGGCCGCGTCAGCGTCTCGAGCGCGGCCTGGACATCCTCGGGGGAGAAGCCGGGACCGCCCTCGGCGAGGATCCGGGCGCGCGCGCGGGCCACCCCGTCCTGGACCGCCCGCTTCCGGAGCGCCCGGGGATGAAGTGCGAAGGTGGGCGCGAGTGCAGGATCGTTCAAGACTTCGTCCACCGGCGGCAGGGCCCGGAGGAGCGCCTGCCGCTGCTCCGCCGGCGGGCTCACGGCGCTGGCTCCGCCGGGTGCATGCCACCGGACGACACGGCCCGCAGCTCCGGCCCGGAGTTCACCGCCCCCCCGAGCAGCTGGTACACGGTGTAGGAGCGGAGCACCCGCTTCACGTAGCCGCGCGTCTCGGCGATCGGGATCTCCTCCACCCACTCGTCCGTCTCGAGGTGGCGCCGCGCCTTGAGCCAGCCCCGGATGGCATTGGGCCCGGCATTGTAGCTGCCCACCGCGTAGCGGAGCTCCCCGTCGAACTGCGAGACGAGCTCCCCGAGGAAGGTCGCACCGAGCTGGAGGTTGAGCTCGGGCTCGAACAGCGCGTCGCGCGAAGGGGCACGCAGCTTGAGCTTCCGGGCCACGGCCTTCGCAGTGAAGGGCATGAGCTGGGTGAGACCGAGTGCCCCCGCCCAGCTGACCGCCCGTGGATCGAGCGCGCTCTCCTCGCGCATCAGGCCCTGGAGGAGATCCGGATCGATCTTCGCCGCGCGCGCGTGCTTCTCCACGAACTCGCGGAAGGCCGGCGGGTAGGCCATCTCCCACAGCGCCCGGTTCTCCTCGGAGATCCGCCCACCGAGCTCGCGCTTCAGCGCCGTGCGCGCCACCCAGTGCGCGGTGCGTGCCTCGCCGGAGCGGTCGAGGAGGTAGACGACGAGCTTCAGGGCTTCCGCGGGTTGCTGCGCGCGGTTGGCCGCGAGCAGCTCCGGTCCCACCGCGTCGAGGAAGCCCATCCGGAACAGCTCCACCGCCGCGAGGAAATGAGGATCCTCGTCCAGGGTGCCCGCGTGCGCCGGGAGAACCGGGCGCCCCGTTGGCGCGGCGCGCCCCGAGGCCATGGCCTTCGAGGCGGCGGCGGGATCCAACTTCCCCATCCGCTCGCGGGCGAGCCAGCCGTAGTAGGACACCGGGCGGTCGGCGAGCAGCGAGGTCCACGCCTCGGTGGCCGCGGCGACGTTGCCCGCGGCGTGCAGCACCCGCCCGTGCCAATAGGTGGCGCGGTCCCTCACCTGCGCCTCCGGGTTGTCCTCGGGCAACGCGCGGGCCTGGGCAAGCAGTTCGGCGGCCTCGGCCAGTTGCCCGCCCCGGCGCAGCAGCCACGCCCGCTTGAAGAGCGCCTCGGCGGCGTAGTCACCGTCCGGGTAACCCCGGGACACCCTGTCCAACAACTCCAGCGCGCGCGCGTCGTTGCCCCCGCGGGCCGACAGCTCCCCGGCATAGAAGAGTGCATCGTCCGCGAACGCGTGGGTGGCGTGGAGCCTCGCGAGCAGCAGGTAGGTCTCCACGGCCGCTGCCGGCTGTCCCACTGCCTGGGACTGGGCGAGGACGTAGAGCGCGCGGGCCTGGACCTCCTTGTCCCCGCACGTGGCCCCGAGCGGCTTCAGCACCTCCACCGCCCGCGCGTGGTGGCGCTCCTTCCGCAGCGCCTTCCCCACGTAGAAGTGGGCGCGGCAGCCGAGCGCGGTGGACGCCCGGAGCGCGTCGAGGCGGGGCGTGAGCAGCGCCACGACCTCGCGGTTGCCGTGGGAGTCCAGCAGCGTCTCGGCACGGTCCACGACGTCTGCGTCCGGGAACCCCGCGCGGAGCACGCGCATGCGCGCCTCCGCCTCCTTCGCGGCCGTGGTTCGCGGGAAGCGCGCCCAAACCCGGCCGAGCAGGGCCAGTTCCCCGGGCTTGTCCCGGACGTCCCGCTCGAGCTCGGCGGCGAGCTTCAACACCTCCGGGGTCGCTCCCCGCCCCCGCTCGAGGACCGGGTCCAGGGACGCCCGTGCAGCGGGGAGCTGGCGCGCGGTGCGGAGCGTCCGCGCGAGGAGCACCCGCGCGTCCACGTAGAGCCGCGAGCCCGAGGGCACGGCCTCGAGGTTCGCCGAGGCGCGGGCCACGTCACCGAGCGCCGAGCGCGCGCGCCCCGCGTAGAAGGCGCAGCGGTCCGCGAGCGGCGGGTAGTCCGCGGCAAGCGCCTCGAACGCGGCAGCTGCCGCGGGCTCGTCCCCCGCCCGCAGAGTCGCCAGAGCGAGCAGGTAACGCACCGGCGGGGTCTGCTCCTCGGCGGCGAGCAGCTCGCGCACGCGCCCGAACTTTCCCGCCTCGAACGCCTCCCGTGCCTGCCGCCTCGGTCCGTCCGCGAAGTACGGCGCCAGCTCCGCTTCACCGTAGGTGCGGCCCCGCTTCACCGGGACCGCCGCCACGGGCTGCGGCGGAAAGGCCGGGTTCACCACCTCGCGCAACGCCTCCACGGGAGGCGAGTCCGGCGCCTCTTCCGCGGCAGGAAGCCCAGGCGGAACGGCGCCCAGGAGGGACAGGGAGAGCAGCGCGAGACCGGTTCGGAACATGGTAGACGGGGCTTGCCGGGTTCGTGCCGGCCACATGGACATTCGCACCCAAAGCTCGCTCCTGGCCAGCATCGTAGGCGTTGCACTGGGCGTGTCCATGTTGCTCCGGGCCGGGCGGCCGAGGGTGCTCACCCGCTTCGCCCTGGTCTGCCTCATCTCCGGGGCCTTCCACCTGGCGCAGTTCCTCCACGCTCTGCAGGCGGGCATGCGTGGGAACCCGCTGGTCTCCCGTGTCTCCGAGTCGGCGCTCTACCTCGCTGGCGCACTCGTTCCGGCGGTGGCGCTGCAGTTCTTCCTCGAGTTCCTGAACGTCAGCCGGAGGAGCCAGCGGCTGGGGGCTCGCCTGGCCTACTTCTCCCCCATCGTCTCGGCGGTGGTGGTGCTGACGCCGCTGTTCGAGCTGGGCTGGGCGCGCGTCACCACGGCAGCGTTCACCTTCGGAGCGCTCGCGGCGTCGCTCGGCGTGCTGGTGTACCGCGTGCGTCGGACGGAGAGCCGGATAGACCGGCTGCGGCTGACGTACCTCGCCGTGGGCGCCGCGGCGACGGTGCTGGCGAGCGCACTGGACCAGTTGGCGCTCGTGGGAATTCCCTTTCCCACCATGGGGCCGGTGTTCTCCACCGTGTACCTCCTGTTCCTCAGCCAGACGCTGCTGCGGCTGCGCTTCATGGACCTCCAGGAGTTCCTCGGGAAGGTGGCGAGCCAGGCGGTGCTCGCGGCCATCCTCGCCGCGGTGTTCGCCACCTTGACCATCTGGGTGGACGGCAACCCGTCGCTGTTCCTGTTCAACACGGTGGTGGCGGCGTTCGTGGTGCTCATCCTCTCCGAGCCGCTCCGGGAGCTGGTGGAGGAGCGCGTCGTGGCCGTCTTCTTCCGCCAGCGCTTCGAGCTGCTCCGCGCGCTCACCGCGCTCAAGCACCGCATGGCCCACGTCATCGAGGTGCAGGAGCTGGCCACGGTGCTGCTGGACGC
>JBDLRJ010000400.1:0-3780 GCA_039800145.1 Pseudomonadota bacterium
GCAAGGCGGCCAACGCGCTGCACTGGGCGGTGGAGGAGATGGAGCGGCGCTACAAGCTGCTCGCCGAGGCGGGGGTGCGGAACATCATCGGCTACAACGCCAAGGTGGCCGAGTCCCACTCGGGCGCACCGGCCCCGGCCCCCGCGAAGGACAGCGGGCGGCGGCGCAAGATGCTCATCGTGGACGCGGCCGCGGGAGAGACCGCGGACGAGGCGGCGGAGCGCGCGCGCCGTGCGGCCGAGGGCGCGGACGCCTCCAGCCCTGCACTCGAGGAGGCCCCGCTGGACGAGGCCGTGGAGGCGGCCATGGAGGAGCTGCCGCCCACCCCCGAGGAGACGGCGGCGCTGCGCGAGGCGGCCGAGGCGACGGCCTCCGGGGACGCGCCGAAGCAGGAGCTCAAGAAGCTCCCGTACATCGTCGTCATCATCGACGAGCTGGCGGACCTCATCATGACGGTGGGCAAGGAGGTGGAGACCTCCATCGCGCGCATTGCCCAGAAGGCGCGCGCGGCGGGCATCCACCTGATGGTGGCCACGCAGCGGCCGTCCACGGACATCGTCACCGGCGTCATCAAGGCCAACTTCCCCACGCGCATCAGCTTCTCGCTGCGCACGCGGCACGACTCGTCCACCATCCTGGGCACCAACGGCGCCGAGGCGCTGCTCGGCCAGGGCGACATGCTGGTGCTGCCGCCCACGAGCGCCCACCTGCAGCGCGCCCACGGCGCGTTCGTCTCCGAGGAGGAGATCTTCGCGGTGGTCAACCACCTCAAGGCGCAGGCCAAGCCCGTCTACGACGAGAGCATCCTCAAGCCGCGCGGCGAGGACCCCTCGCTGGAAGCGGACGAGGGTGGCGAAGAGGAGGCGGACGAGTCCTACGACCAGGCGCTCGCGTGGGTGGCGCAGCGGGACAAGATCTCCGTGTCGCTCCTGCAGCGGCAATTCCGCTTCGGCTACAATAAGGCGGCGCGCATCATGGAGCGGCTCGAGCGCGAGGGCGTGGTGGGCCCGGCGGACGGGGCGCGGCCGCGCGACGTGCTGGTGCGGGGACTCGGCGAGATGCCGGGGGCAGGCGCGATGTAGGCTGCCTGCCGTCCCATGCTCCTCCGCCTCGTCGTCTTCCTCGGCGCGTCCCTCCTGTTCTGCGTCGAGTTGATGGTGGGGAAGGTGGCGATGCCGCGCTTCGGCGGCTCGCCCGCGGTCTGGACGACGAGCCTCTTCTTCTTCCAGCTGGCGCTGCTCGGCGGGTACGCGTGGGCGCAGCGGCTCGCGGCCGCACCCGCGGAGGTCCAGCGCCGGAGGCACCTCGGGCTGCTCGGGCTCGCCGCGGTGTCCGTGTGCGTCCAGGCAGTGCTGTGGCCTGCGCCGCTCGTGCCCCCGCCGGCGGCCTCGGGCGGGAGCCTCGTGCGGGAGATGGCGCTGCTGCTGCTCACCTCGGTGGGGCTCCCGTTCCTGGCGCTGTCCGCCACCGCGCCGCTGGTGCAGGTGTGGGCGGCGCGCGGAGGGGACACGGCCCCGTGGCGGCTGTACGCGCTGTCCAACGCGGGGGCGCTCGCGGCGCTGCTGGCCTACCCGCTCGTCATCGAGCCGCGGCTGGGGCTGCGCGCGCAGGGCTGGGCGTGGGCGGGGCTGTTCCTCGTGGACGCGGCGGCGCTGGGGTGGCTCGCGTGGCAGAAGGCCGCGTCCCCTCCCCCGCCGCGGGACGGCGTGCCGGTTCCAGGTCCGGGCTCATGGAACGTCCTTGCATGGATGGCGCTCGCCGCGCTGGGCACGGTGCTGCTCGGGGCCACCACCAACGTGCTGTGCCAGGACGTGTCCGCCGGGCCGCTGCTGTGGGCGCTGCCGCTGGGCGTGTACCTTGTCTCCTTCATCCTGCCGTTCGAGTACCCGCGCTGGGACAGGCCCGCAGTTGCGCTGGTGCTCTTCGTGCTCGGCATCGCCCTCGGCGTGCCCATGGTGGAGGACACGGGCTTCGGGCTGTGGCCGATCATCGCGGCCCACGTGGCGCTGCAGCTGGGCGGCAGCCTCTTCGTCCACGGGGAGCTGTACCGGCGGCGTCCCGTCCCGGAGCAGCTCGGCGGCTATTACCTGGCGCTGTCCGCGGGCGGAGCCCTGGGCTCTCTCGCCGTCTCCATCGGCGGGCCGCTGCTGCTGGATGATCACTGGGAGTTCCTCGCGGCGGTGGGCGCGGTGGCGGTGCTGGGGCTGTTGCGGCTCGCGCGGCGGCCTGACGAGCTGCGCTCCCCTCGCTTCGCTGCGCAGCTGACGCTGGCGTTGACGTTGCTGCTCGCGGCGCTGCTGCTCGGGGGAGCGTGGAGCGCGCGGCGGCAGAAGTCCCAGGCGCAGCTGCGAAACTTCTTCGGGGTGCTGCGGGTGGTGGAACAGGACAAGGGAGCAGCGGGCCACCGGCTCGAGCTGGTCCACGGCAACATCATCCACGGGCTGCAGCTGAAGGCACCGGGCCGCGAGGTGGAGGCCACGACCTACTACGGCCGGGACTCCGGGCTCGGCGAGGCAATTGCCCAGCTCCGCGGACGGGCTGGCCGCCCGCTGGACGCCCTGGTGCTGGGCCTGGGCGTGGGCACGTCCGCAGTGCACTTCGGAGAGGGGGACGCCGTCACGTTCTACGAGATAGATCCCAACGTCCTCCGGCTCGCGCGAGGAACGGGCGGCTGGTTCGACTTCCTCGCCCGGTCGAAGGCGCGCACCATGCTGCGGGAGGGCGACGCGCGCGCGGTACTCGAGCGGGACCTGGCGGCCGGGATGGCGCCGAAGGACCTGGTGGTGGTGGACGTCTTCAGCGGGGACGCCCTCCCGGTCCACCTCTTCACGCGCGAGGCGCTGGCGCTGTACGCGCGCGCGCTGAAGCCGGACGGGGTGCTCGCCCTGCACCTGAGCAACCGGCACCTGGACCTCGACCGCGTGGCGTTCCCGCTGGTGGGGGAACTGCAGCTGCCGGCGGTGATGGTCCGGTCTCCCGCGAAGGACTGGGGCTTCACCGCGTGGTGGATGATCGCCTCGCGGGACGCCGTGCTGCTGGAGAAACTCTCGAAGCGCGCGGAACGTGATGGCTGGACGCTGTCGCGTGGGACGGACCTCCCGCGCCCCTGGACGGACGACCACAGCAGCCTCGTGGACGTGTGGAGGTAAAGCCTGTAGTTCCCCGGCATGGCCGTCCGACTCCCGCTGTTCGCCACCACCAGCCGCGGCACCGAAGATCTCCTCGCCGACGAGCTGACCTCGCTCGGGGCCGCCCGCGTACGGCAGGACCGGGGAGGCGTGCGCTTCGCCGCCAACCTGGACGAGGCGCTGCGGATCCTCCTCTGGAGCCGCATCTCCATGCGGGTGCTCCTGCAGCTGGGCGAGTACGACGCGCCCGGGGCCGAGGGGCTCTACGAGGCGGCGCGGGCGGTGCCCTGGGAGGAGCACCTCTCCCCCGAGAGCACGTTCAAGGTGGACGCCACGCTCAAAGACACCGAGCACGCGCACTCGGGGTTCGTGGCGCTCAAGGTGAAGGATGGCATCGTGGACCGGCTGCGCGAGGTGCGCGGAAGCCGCCCGGACGTGGACACGCGCAACCCGGACGTCACAGTGGTGGCCCACCTGGCGGGGAAGAAGCTCTCGCTGTCGCTGGATCTCGCCGGCGAGCCGCTGCACCGCCGCGGCTACCGCGTGGCGAAGACCGAGGCGCCCATGAAGGAGACGCTCGCGGCCGCGGTGCTGCGGGCGGCGCGGTACGAGGGCGAGGAGCCGGTGCTGGATCCTATGTGCGGCAGCGGGA
>JBDLRJ010000401.1:0-9006 GCA_039800145.1 Pseudomonadota bacterium
GGGAGCGGCGCACGGCCACGGCGCGCGCCCGGCGCTCCTCGAGCGGCGCCTCGTCCAGGAAGGTGTACGGGGCGGAGTTGAGCAGCTGGTGGGACAGCGGCGAGGGCTCCGGGGTGTCCACGGCGAGCACCCGGACGCGCTTGTCCCGGATGTCCGCGATGAGCCGCTGGAGCCCCTGCACGTCCAGCGCCTCGTGGAGGCAGTCGTGCATCGTGTCCGTGACGAGCGGATGGTCCGGGAGCTCCACGTCCGCCCCGCCGTGGTTGTCCTGGCACCCCAGCTGCGCCGGGAAGACGGCGCCGAGGAGATCCTCGCTCCGGCTGCGTTGAATCTGCGGCGGCACCCGCTGCCCGTTGCGCATCCGCTCGAGCGCCAGGGCCCGCGAGGCGTTCCACCGGAAGCGCGTGCCGAACAGCGGCGTCTGCAGCACCGCCTGCACCAGCACCTCCTCGCACGCCTCCGGCGTCACGAAGTCGAAGATGTCCAGGAGCGGGAAGCTGTGCTGCTCGGACAGGGACAGCAGCACCCCGTCGTCCGTGGCCGCTGCCTGCAGCTCGAAGTCGAAGCTGCGGCAGAAGCGCTTCCTCAGCGCCAGCCCCCACGCCCGGTTGATGCGGCTGCCGAACGGCGCGTGCAGCACGAGCTGCATCCCGCCCGCCTCGTCGAAGAAGCGCTCGGCCACCACGGTGTGGCGCGAGGGAATGGCCCCGAGCGCGGAGGCGGAGACCTGGAGGTAGCGCACCAGCAGCTCCGCCGCGTCCGCGGGCAGTCCCACCTCCGCCTGGAGCCACGCCGCGGCATCCGGGCGGGCGAGCACCTCCTCGCGCAGCCTGCCCACCGCGTCCGAGAGCTCGTCCGTCCGCCCCGGCGCCTCGCCGCGCCAGAACGGCACGTTGGGCGGGGCCCCGTGGGCATCCTCCACGCGCACGGTGCCGGCCTCTACGCGGAGGATGCGCCAGCTGGTGCTTCCGAGGACGAAGATGTCCCCGGCCGAGCTGTCGATGGCGAAGTCCTCGTCCAGCGCCCCCACCTGCTTGCCCTCGGGCTCGGCGATGACGGGGTACGTGAAGGTGTCCGGGATGGCCCCGCCGTTCATCAGCGCCGTGAGCCGCGCCCCCGGCCGCGCGCGCAGCTTGCCGTTCACCCGGTCCCGGTGGAGGTGCACCCGCGCCCTGCCGCGCGAGGCGGCCACGCCTTCCGACAGCAGGGTCAGCACCTTGTCGAACGCTTCGCGGGTGAGGGCCCGGTACGGCCACGCCTGCCGGACCTGCTCGAAGAGCCCCGCCTCGTCCTGCTCCTCGCACGCGCAGGCGGCCACCACCTGCTGCGCAAGGATGTCCAACGGCGCCTCCGGCATCCGGAGGATGTCCAGCTCCCCGGCCCGGATGGCGCGCAGCAGCGCCGTGCACTCCACGAGGTCGTCCCGCGTGAGGCAGAAGAAGAGCCCCCGGCTGGTGCCGCCGTGGTGGTGGCCCGCGCGGCCCACCCGCTGCAGCGCCACCGAGATGCTCCGGGGAGTCCCCAGCTGCACCACCAGGTCCACCGCGCCGATGTCGATGCCGAGTTCCAGCGACGCGGTGGCCACCATCACCCGGAGCTCCCCCGCCTTGAGCCGCTCCTCGGCCCGCAGCCGCAGCTCGCGGGACATGCTGCCGTGGTGGGCCGCCACGGTGTCCGGCCCCATGCGCTCGCCGAGATCGTGCGCGAGCCGCTCGGCGAGCCGCCGCGTGTTGGTGAAGACCAGCACCGTCCGGTACTGCTCGGAGAGCGCTTTCAGCCGGTCGTAGACCTCTCCCCACATCTCGTGGGTGGCCACCGCCCCGAGTTCCTGGTGCTGCGGAATTTCGACGGACAGCTCCCAGGGCCGCAGGTGGCCCACCTGCACCAGCCGGCAGGCGCGCCCCCCGGTGAGGAAATCCGCCACCAGCTGCAGCGGCCTCTGGGTGGCGGACAGTCCTATGCGCTGCGGCGGTACGCACGTGAGCGCGGCGAGCCGCTCGAGCGAGAGCGCCAGGTGGGAGCCGCGCTTGTCGCGGACGAGGGCGTGGATTTCATCCACGATGACGGTCTCCACCCCCCGGAGCAGCTCCCGCGTCCCGCGCGCCGTGAGGCAGAGGTACAGCGACTCCGGGGTGGTGATGAGGACGTGGGGCGGGCGCTTGCGCTGGGCCGTGCGCTCGGAGGCCTTCGTGTCCCCGGTGCGGACCCCCACGCGGATGTCCTGCGGCGCGTAGCCCTCCTCGCGCGCGAGCGCGAGAATCTCCCCGAGCGGCCCGAGCAGGTTCTTCTGCACGTCGTTGCCGAGCGCCTTGAGGGGCGAGACGTAGAGCACCCGCGTCCTGTCCTCGAGCGTGCCGAGCAGCGACCGCCGCACCAGGTCATCCAGGCACGCGAGGAACGCGGCCAACGTCTTGCCCGAGCCGGTGGGGGCGGCGACGAGGACGTCGTGCCCCTCGCGGATGACGGGCCAGCCCTGGACCTGGGGGGGCGACGGCTGCCCGATGCGCGAGGCGAACCAGCGCTGCACCACCGGGTGGAACGCCGCGAGCGCAGGGGCCTGGGGCCCCGGCTCCGGGGCGGGCGGTGACAGCGGGAGGCTGAACTGGGCGACGCGCACGGATTGTCCCTTACATCACCCGTCCGACATCGCCTCCCGCCCCTGGCCCTCCCGCGTCCGCCTGCCCAAGCGGGGCCGCACGCCTTCTTGCCCCTACGGCGAGGTGGCGGCGGTGTCCCCCGTGGCCACCTGCGCCCGCGCGTCCTGCACCTGGTCCGCCGTCAACCCGCGGGCCGTCTGCCGCGTCTGCATCACCTCGGCGTTCATCAGGTTCAGGTGGGGCTCGGCGCCCTCGTAGTGCCGCAGGCCGAACGAGTGGCCAAACTCGTGAGCGAGGATGAGGGGCGGGTTGTCCCCGGGCGGGGCCATGGGAGGAAGCTTCTCGGACCAGAGGAGGCTCTGGATTTCCCCGAGGTAGACGCCGGAGGCGGGCGCCGTGAAGTTGCGGAACACCATCACGTTCCAGCCCTTCTCGAGCAGGTTCCCCACGGGCATCGCGTCCCGCATCAGGGTCCGGGAATCCTGGAACCCGGAGGAGACCCGTGAGCGGAACGTCTGTTCCTGCTGGGCGGTGAGCGGGTCCTCGACAATCCGCTCCACCGAGAACCGGATGCAGGCCTGCACCCACTCGGCGGAGGCCTGCTCCAGCACCGCCCGGAACGCCGCCTCGTCCAGCGACGCATCCAGGCTCTCGATGGTGCTGCGCAGCAGGTGCACGCGCACCGGCACCGTCAGCCACGGCTTGCCCGCGGGGCATGCCTCTGCTGCCCCGCCGTCCGGGGTCCGCACGTCCGTGCCCCCGTCCCGCACGGCATCCTCTTCCGGTGTGGACCCACCGCCTCCACAGGACACGAACAACGCCGCCGCAGCCCCTGCGAGCCTCCAAGCACTCAAGCGCATGGGCCGGGAGTTCACACGCGTCCGGGTGAACGGTCAACCCACGGTGCAGTGCAACCTGCCGCGCTCCTCAAGGCTCCGGGAAACACCCGCCCTCGAGCACGCCCACCCGCGCCTGAGCGCCCGTCCCCGTCACGAACTCCGCCCGCACCTGGCCCAGGCCATTGGCGAACACCCTCTGGATCCGCGCCGAGCCGCCGGGGATGCGCACCGTCTGCCCCACCAGCTCCACGGCGCGCTGCAGCACCAGTCCCTGTGCCGACGCCCGGCGCTCCGGCGACAGGGCCTCCCCGAACGACAAGGTCACCCCGTCCCCGTCGGGAATGATCCGCGCAATGCAGCGGCCCTGCGCCCCCAGCACCACCGCGTACACGCGCTCGTCCGCGGGAGCCCGCTCCACCCCCGTGAGGACCCCCAGCGTCCCCGCCACGAGGGCCACCGCGCCCGCGCCCAGGTACAGGGTTCTTCGCTTCCGGCTCGCCACGTCCGCCATGGCATGGCAGTGAACCACAGCCCGGCGCCCCCCCGGCAACCTCAACCTGACCTCCCCTCCCGGCGCCTTCCGGGCTAGAGAGTGGAGGCAATGGCCGAGCAGCGCCGTCTCCGCGTCCTGGTGGTCCATGCCCTGCCGGGTGTCCGGGACAGGGTCGTGGCAGCGCTGCGGAACGTGCCGGATCTCCAGCTCGCGGGCGAGGCCGAGACGCTCCAGCAGGCGCGCGAGCAGCTGCCCCTGGTGCGGCCGGACGTGGTGCTGACGGACACCCCGGCCTCGGCCGCCGCGCTGCTTCCGCACGTGAAGGTGGTGGAGCTGCCCGCCATCGAGGGCGAGGCCCACACGGCCGTCACCTCCGAGATCCACCGCATCCGCCTGGAGCTGCTGCGCCGGTTGCAGCCCGCGCTCCAGTCCGCGGGTGGACCTGCCGCCGTGAAACCGGCGCGCACGCGGGTGGAGATGCTGTGCATCGGCGCGTCCACCGGTGGCCCCAACGCGCTCTCCACCCTGGTGCAGAAACTCCCCGCGGACCTGGGCGTGCCGGTGGTGCTGGTGCAGCACATGCCCGCCGCCTTCGTGGCCATGTTCGCCGAGCGCCTCACCGCCTTCCGCCGGCTCCCCTTCAAGGTCGCGGAGGCGGGCGAGCCGCTGCTGCCGGGGCGCGGCTACATTGCGCCCGGGGACCTGCACCTGGCCGTGGCCTCCGGGCCACCGGGGCCCATTGCGCGGCTGATGGACACGCCCCCCGAGAACCGCTCCCGCCCGGCGGTGGACGTGCTGTTCCGCAGCGTGGCGAACGTGCACGGGGCCGGCGCGCTCGCGCTGGTGCTCACCGGCATGGGTGAAGACGGGCGGGTCGGCTGCGAGGCCATCCGCGCCGCGGGCGGCCAGGTGGTGGTGCAGGACGAGGCCACGAGCGTGGTCTGGGGGATGCCCGGCGCGGTGGCGAAGCAGGGGCTCGCACACGCGGTGCTTCCGTTGGATGATATTGCAGCAGAGCTGGTGCGGCGGCTGGGGCGCGCCTGACCGGCCCTCATCCCGCCCGCAGCAGCCGCGCGAGCTCCGCCACGCGCTCCCCGGGGTTGCCGAAGACGTCCCGGTAGTCCTCCAGGGAGCGCCGCACCACCTCCCGCGCCTCGGCCGCGTCGTACACCTCGTCGATGGCCACGCGCCGGTTCGCCTCGGACGGCAGCTGCTTGTAGGTGCCGAAGTAGTGGACGAGCCGGTCCACCAGCCCGCGCGGCAGCTGCGAGAGCTCCGTCACCTCCCCGTACGCGAGGTCCCCCTCGAGCACCGCCACCACCTTGTCGTCCGCCTCGTTGTTGTCCAGCATCCGGAGGCCGCCCACGGGGCGCACCCGGCAGAGGAAGTTCGCCGCGCCGAAGCCCTTCTCCGTCAGCACGCAGACGTCCAGTGGATCTCCATCCCCCTTCAGCCCCACCTTCCCGCTGCGCTCCTCGGCCCGCCGCGCCACCTTCGCCGCGCAGTAGGTCTGGGGGATGAAGCCGTAGAGCGTGGGCGGCAGGCTGCTGAAGCGCTGCGGCCGGTCCACGCGGAGGATGCCGGTGGCCTTGTCCAGCTCGTACTTCACCGGGTCCGCGGGGGTTATCTCCACGTAGGCGGTGAGCAGCCCCTCCGCGTCCCCCGCCGCCACCCCGTGCCACGGGTGGGCCTGGAACATCCGTCCGAGCAATTGCGTCAGCGCACGCGTGTCAGGGGCCATGGGAGGGCACTCCAACGCGTGGACGGGGGCGCCGCAAGTGTGCTGTCACTCTGGGCATGTGGCCCTCCGTCCTGTGGCTGACGCTCGCGCTGTCGACACCCGACCTCACCACCCACGCCGAGCGCACCGGCTACGCCGAGACGGGCCGCTACGCCGAGGTGGAATCGCTGTGCGCCGCCTTCCCGCGCGCCTTCCCGCGCAAGGTCCGCTGCGAGCGGTTCGGCACCACGCCCGAGGGACGGCCCCTGCTCGCGCTCGTCGCCTCCGCGGACGGGACCACCACCCCGAACCTGGCGCGGAAGCGCAACCGGCCCGTGGTGCTCGCTCAGGGCGGCATCCACGCGGGGGAGATAGACGGCAAGGACGCCGGCTTCCTGCTGCTGCGCGAGCTGCTCTCCGGCACCACCGCGCCGGGGCTGCTCGAGAAGGCGACGCTGGTGTTCATCCCGGTGCTGAACGTGGACGGCCACGAGCGCTTCGGTCCCAACCACCGCCCCAACCAGCGCGGCCCCGCGGCCATGGGCTTTCGCGTCACCTCGGGGAACCTCAACCTCAACCGGGACTGGCTCAAGGCGGACGCCCCGGAGACGCGCGCGGTGCTCGGGCTCTTCCGCGCGTGGGACCCGGCGCTCTTCGTGGACCTCCACGTCACGGACGGCGCGAAGTTCGAGCACGACGTGGCCGTCATCGTGGAGCCGCGCGGGATTGGCACCGAGGCGCTCCGAATGCATGCCAGCGCCCTGCGCACCGCCGCGCTGGCGAGGCTCGAGCAGCTCGGCCACCGGCCCGTGCCCTTCTACCCGGCGTTCGACAAGGACGACGACCCGGCGTCGGGCATCACCTGGAGCGTCACCCCCCCGCGCTTCGCCCACGGGTTCGCCGCGCACCGCAACCGGCTCGCGGTCCTGGTGGAGACGCACAGCTGGCGGCCCTACCCGCACCGCGTGAAGACCACGCGCAACACGCTGCTCGCGCTGCTGGAGCAGGCGGCGGCGGTGGGGGCGCGGTGGACGGGCGCGGCGGCGGACGCGGACGCGGAGGATGTTTCCCGCGGCGGTACGCAGCTCACGCTCTCGTTCCAGGTCCGGCAGACCGCGCGCCCCATTGCCTTCCTCGGGTACGCCTACACGCGCGCCCCCTCCACGCTCTCGGGCCAGACCTGGACCCGCTACGACGAAGCCGTGCCGGAGACCTGGACGATCCCGCTGAAGCAGGACCTGGAGCCGAGGCTCTCCGCGCGCCTGCCGAAGGCCGGCTGGGCCGTGCCCGCGGCGTTCGCCCCCGGCGTGAAGGCGGTGCTGGACGCACACGGCTTCCGCTCCGAGACGCTCAAGGCGCCCGCGTCGCTGTACGCCGAGACGTTCCGTGCCTCCTCGGTGGCCTTCCGTCCCGGTCCCTACGAGGGGCGCCAGGTGGCGACCGTCTCAGGCACGTGGGCACGCGAGCCGCAGCAGCTCACGCCCGGCGCCCTCTTCGTCCCGGTGGCGCAGGGCGGCGTGCTGCTGCTCGCCCACGTGATGGAGCCGGAGAGCCCGGACTCGCTGACGTCGTGGGGGCACTTCAACGCGGTGTTCGAGCAGAAGGAGTACCTCGAGGACTACGTGGCCGAGGAGGAGGCGCGGAAGATGCTCGCCGCGGACCCGTCGCTGCAGGCCGCGTTCGACGCGCGCTTTCCCCCGGACGCCGGCACCGTGGACCCTGCCGCCCGCCTGCGCTTCTTCCACGAGCGTCACCCCAGCTGGGACACGCGGATGAACGTGGTGCCGGTGTACCGGCTGGACAGCCGGCCCTGAGTTGGCGGACCGTGCCACGCCCCCATGCGAACCTGCTCCACGGTCCTCTTCGCTGCCCTGGTTTCCTCCGCGTGCGGCGCACCGGCCCCCTCCACGGATGGCGGAGTCGTCGCCGACGCCGGGACGGTCGATGCCGGCAGTACGGCGCCTTCCATGCCGGATGGTGGCAGTGCGCTGGACGCAGGCGTGGTGGACTCAGGTTGCGTGCGCCCGCTCGCGCCGCCCGATGCGCCGCGCCTGGTGGCGGTGTCACATCCCTTCCCCGCGGATGGCGGCTCGCGCGACAACCGGTACGAGCTCTTCACGCTGGCGTCCGACGGCACCCTTGCCCCTCGCGGCGAGGAGTTCCGCATGGGACGCGCCTCGGTGGCATCGGGGTTCATCACCTTCACACCGGACGGGAAGGTGGGGCTCTCGCCGCAGGACGACGGCTCGCTGGGCGTGTTCCGCGTGGAGGAGGACGGCGGGGTGACGGTGGTGCACGCGGCCTGGCAGGGCGGCTTCTCCGCTGGGCAGGTGCTCATGGATCCAACCGGCACGCGCGCGTGGGTGACGGACTTCAACGTGCAGGGGAACGGCGGCGGCCTCTACGCGGTGGACATCGGGTGTGACGGCTCGCTGTCCAACCCGCGCAAGGTCCTCGCGGGGAACAACGCCTCGGCCGCGGCGTGGCTCGAGCCCGGTGGGCGGGCGCTGGTGGCTTCTCGCAGCCTCGGCAGTTCGCCGCTCCAGCAGGATCTCCACCTGGCGGACCTGGACGCTGGCACGGTGCTCTCCAGCACCACCGCCTTCCCGGACCGGGATGCCATCCCGCCCACGGTTTCCGTCTCCGCGGACGGCCGCTGGGTGGCGCTCCCGGACACGAGCTTCTTCGTTCCCCAGCAGCGCGTGGCGTTCCTGGAGTTGGTCGGCGGTGCCCCGGTGGAGCGGCAGGTGCTGCCCGTGGACTCGCCCGCGGGAGTGGCCTTCTCCCCGTTCGGTGGAGGTGGGCTGCTCGTGCAGTCGGACGGCACGGACGCGTACAGGCGCGTCACGTCCAGCGGGAGTGGGTTTACAATTTCATCCAATACACTGACATACGCACACGGACGGCCGCAGCTGCCCACGCCGCCGGTCCTGCTCGAGCGTGGCGCGCTGCGGGGGCGGGTGCTCGTCGGTGAACTGGACGCCCTTCGGCAGCTGCAGTTCCAACCGGACGGCAGCATCACCGACGTGTCGAAGACGAAGGTGTCCGGCACGGGCCCTGCCCAGGTGGTGGGCAGCATCGGTGTCAGCCCCTGACGGGCGCGCCCGCTCAGCCCGCCCGCTCGCTCATTGCGCGGCCCACCTGGAAGCCGTACGCCGTGGACAGCCCGCCGTCCACGTTGAGCACCTGCCCGTTCACGTACGCGGCGCCCCCGGTGCACAGCCACGCGATGGGCGCTGCAATTTCATCCACGTTCGCGATGTGCCCCGACGGCACCAGCTCCCCCACCTGCGCCTCGAGCGCGTTCCACGCCTCCCCCATGTAGAAGCGGCTCGAGTCCGTGTCGATGTAGCCGGG
>JBDLRJ010000402.1:0-8358 GCA_039800145.1 Pseudomonadota bacterium
CCAGGGGTGGGAGGACGCGCCCTCTTTTTTTGTGGCCCGTGGCGTACGCCCGCTACGCCCCGGACGGGAGTTCGAGCGTCCACTTCCCCAGGCGCGTGGGACGTACCATTCCCACCGCGAGTGCCTCGAGGAAGCGCTTGCGCGGCCACGCCTCTGCGCCGAAGCGGGCGAGGTGGGACGTCTCCTGCTGGCAGTCGATGAGCGTGAAGCCCCAGGCCTTGAGCTGATCCAGCAGGACTGCGAAGGCCACCTTGGAGGCGTCCGGGGCGCGCCAGAACATGCTCTCGCCGAAGAAGACGCTGCCCAGCGAGACGCCGTAGAGGCCCCCCAGGAGCTGTCCGCCCTGCCACGCCTCCGCGGAGTGGACGTAGCCGAGCTCGTGCAGGCGCACGTAGGCCTGCTCCATCTCGTCCGTTATCCACGTCCCGGACTGCCCCGGCCGCGGGGACTCGGCGCAGGCGCGGATGACGTCCCGGAAAGCGGTGTCCAGCTTCACCTCGAAGAGGCCGCGCTTCACCTGCTTGCGCAGCGTACGCCCCACGTGCGCCTTCTCCGGCTCCAGCACGAAGCGCGGCGAGGGCGAGTGCCAGAGGATGGGCTGTCCTTCCGAGTACCAGGGGAAGATGCCCCGCGCGTAGGCGGCGAGCAGCCGCTCGGGCCGGAGATCTCCTCCTACCGCGAGCAGCCCGCCGCGGTCCGCCTTCGCGACGGGCGGGAAGAGCTCCGGGTCCTCCCCCAGCAGGTAGACCGGCATCTACTTCGACGGGGAGAGCTTCAGCGTGCCGGAGAGATCGATGGGCACCTCGAAGAGCTCGCCGGCCAGCGCTCCCTGGATCGCCCAGGGCAGGGTGCCGGCCTTGATCTTCGCCTTGAGATCCTTCACGTCCTTCGCGTCCGTGCCCCACGAGGACTTGTCCATCGCGAAGCGCATCTCGAAGGTGTCCGTCGCCGAGGGCCCCAGCTTCTCACCGCCCTCGGTGCGCTCGGTCATCTTCTTCCCGAACAGGGTGGCGGTGTAGCGCAGCGAGGAGACCTGGAGCGGGAAGGGGTTGGGGTTCTCCACCTGGAAGTAGAGGACCAGCTGCACCTCGTCGTCCGCGTGCTTGCCGCCCTCGGCGTCCTTCGCCTTCACCTTCGGCAGGCGCGGCACGCGGATGTCCTTCGCGCGGGCGAACGGCAGCCGGTGGACGGTGGTGCCCATGCGCACGAGCAGCTCGCCCCGGAGCGCCGCCGGCATGCTCCCGCCGCGGTCGCTGAAGGCCTTGAGCTCGTCCGCCGTGGCCACGTAGCGGCCGCCCTCGGTCAGCGTCACCGGCGTGCTCTCCCCGGCCGGCAGCGGCGTGTCCAGCGGGAGGTCCGAGATCTTCAGCACGTTGCCATCCACCACCATCTCCACGTGCGCGCCCACGAGCTGGGCTGCCTCCGCGGGCTTGAGGGAGGTGGTGAGCGTCAGCTTGAACTCGGTGAGCCCCTGGGACGCGGCGAGTTCCACGGGCCCCAGCTCCGGCGGCGGTGCGGGCGGCTTCGGCGGCGGGGCGCTCGCGCACGCGGCGGCGAGCAGCAGGGCGGGGACGGCGAGGACGGACAGGCGCATGGGGGGCTCCGGGAGAGGGGAATCAGCCGCAGTCGTAGCTGCCGTCCGCGAGCGTGCGGATGGCCTGCAGCTTGAACTCGGTGGCGGTGCCGCCTTCGTAGTCCAGCGGCGAGGCGATGAGGGTGAAGCCCGTGCCGCGCACCAGCACGCGGCGCGTGTCGGACGAGCCGTGGGCGGGGATCTCGTCCAGCAGCAGCTTCAGCCCCGCGGCGTAGGTCTCCTTCGGCGTCTGGAGCTCCAGCGCGGAGGGCTGGAGGATGCCCACGTTGTACTGCGTGGCCTCCACCTTCTCGGTGCTGCCGCTGATGAGCCGCACGCGCACGGCGTTGCGGACGTTCTCCCCCACGCCCTGGTCTGCGCCGATCCACGTCACGCCCACGAGCGCGCCCGAGTCGTCCTGGTAGCTGGCGGACTGGCCCGGCAGCCACGTGCGGCGCACCAGCACCAGCGCCCCGTCCCTCAGCGTGAAATAGTCCTGCTGCTGGATGGAGCCGCCCACCTTGTAGGTGACGGGCATCACCTGGATGCCGCCCTCGAGCGTCTCCACCTTGCCCACCTGCACGCCGAGCGCGGGCGGCGTGGAGGCGGTGCTCGAGGTGGAGTACTCGAAGCACGTCTGGGGCAGCAGGCCGTAGTCCGCCTGCGCGGCGCAGTCGATGCCGCACGAGGTGTCCACGCCGGCGTCCGGGGTCGTCCTGGCAGGGCCGCAGGCCGCGAGGGCGAGGGCAGGGAGCAGAAACAGTCGCGTCTTCATGGGGGCGGCATCTTGCTAACATCCGTGCCCCTGCTGTCCAGCCGCGCCGCGTGCGCGTGGCGAAAGCAGGGTGACGCAACGGACGATGGCCGAGGAGGCGGAGTGCAGATGCAGCGGAAGGCGTGGGCGGGGGTGCTGGGCGCGGTGGTGCTCGCGGGGCTGGGGACGTGGGCGGTGCAGGGGGGCGCGTGGAGGGGGCCCCGGCTCGAGGCGGTGACGCCCCCGGTCGCCTCGCTCCACGTGGGAGAGGTGCTGCAGCTGCACGGCGCGGGCTTCCGGCCGGGCGTCACGGTGAAGCTGGGCGCGCCGTTCGACCGGGAGCTCCCGCTCGCGGTGCTGACGGACCGGCTCGCCGCGGTCCGGCTCCCCTCCGAGCTCGAGCTCCCGAAGGACACGAAGGAGGCGCAGGTGACGCTGTCCGCCGGCGGCGGCGCCGGCGTGACGCTGCGCGTGGTGGACGCCTCCTACCACTCGGATCCCCAGGCGTTCGCCGTCTCCCCGGAAGGGGTGCTGTACCTGGTCTCCGCCACGCTCGACACGCTCTTCCGCGTGCTCCCGGACCGCTCGGAGCTGGCCATCCCCACCGGCAGCCGTCCCGTGGCGGTGGCGGTGGAGACCACGGAGGAGGGACACCGCGCGTGGGTGGCGCACCGGGGCACGCCGGAGCTCCAGGCCTCCGACGTGCTCGGCAAGCGGGTGGCCACCTTCCGCGGCCCGTCCGCGGCCACCGCGCTGCTCGTGGCAGAGGGGCGCCTGTACGTCGCGGAGGACGCCACGCACACCGTGGCGGCGTACGACACGCGCAACGACGGGGCGGAGCTGTGGCGCACCCCCGTGGCCCCCCTGCCCGGGGCACTCGCGCGCGCCGGGACGTGGCTCGCGGTGGGCAGCCGCGCCACGGGAGAGGTGGAGCTGTTGGATCTCTCCACCGGGCGCCCCGAGCCGGCCATTCCCACCGGGGGCGCGCCCGTCCGTGCCCTCGCTGCCACCCCGTCCGGCGACCACCTGCTCGTGGCCACCACCGGCCCGCTCGAGCAGGGCATCCGCGGCGGCCTCAGCGTGGTGGACGTGGGGGCACGCCGGGTGCTGCGTCACGTCCCCCTGGGCGGCGGCGTGACGGCGGGCGTCGCGGTGAACGCGGAGGGCACCGTGGCTGCCACGGCGGACCTCGCCACGGGGGAAGTCCGGACGTTGGACGTCCTTGCGCTCACCGGGGCGGACGAGCCTGCGCCCCGCGCGGGGGTGCTGTCGGAGCTGTCGTACCCGCCCTCGCGCGGCCCGTGCGCGCCGTGGGCGGTGGACTGGTCCGCGAAGGACGGCCAGCTGCGCGTGCTGGACCGCGCCTCCGGCACCGTCGTGACCTACGCGCCGCAGGAAGGGAAGGGGCGCATCTCCCAGGTCCGCTTTGACACCGTGGGGGTCCAGGCCCCGCCGCCCGAGGGCATGGGGCTGTACATGGTGGAGCCCACCCGCTCGGGGCTGTCGTGCCACGGCTGCCACCTCGAGGGGACCGGTGCGGGGATGGCGCCTGCACCGGGCGGTGGGGCGCCGGCGAGGAACCCCGTGCTGCGCGGGAGGGACGAGGCGCAGCTCACCGCCGCGCTCCTGGGGCACCCCGGGCTCCAGCGCTCGGAGTCGGAGCTGCGCCGGATCGCCGCGTGGCTCGCGAGGCTCCCGCCCGAGCCCAACCCGCGGCTGCTCCCGGACGGCACGCCGCCGGAGTCGCTCGCGTTGCCGTCCGGCGCGCAGGGGCGTCCGCGGGAAGGGCTCCAGGCCTTCGAGGCGCTCGGCTGTGGCAGCTGCCACGGCCCCGCGCAGCGGCCGCTCACCGGGCTCTGGCAGCGCTGGCCGCTGTTGCACGACGGGGCGGCCGGGCGGCTGCCGCCGGACCGGGACGCCGTGCGTGCGCTGCTCTCCCGCTCGCACGCGGAGGGCATGCGCGTGCCCTCCGAGGGGCAGCGGGACGCGCTCGAGGCCTGGCTGCTGACGCTGTAGCGGCTTGGGCACGTCAGCGCGCACGGCCGTGCTTGCGCAGCAGGACGTAGAGGTGGCTGCGGTCCAGCCCGGCCTCGCGCGCGGCGCGGGCGAGGTTGCCCGGCGCGTCCCCCAGGAGGCGGTCCAGGTACGCGCGCTCGAAGGCGGCGAGCAGCTGCTCACGCGCGGTCTTCCACGGGGCGCGGAGATCCACCGGCAGCAGGTGGGGCCCCCGGGGCAGGTGCGCTCCCGCGAGCGGCGCCTCGTCCGGCAGGCACCTTAGGCGTTGAACGATGTTGCGGAGCTCGCGGACGTTGCCGGGCCACGGGTGCGCGAGCAGCTCGGACTTCAGCGGGTCGGGCAGACCGTCCCACAGCGGTGCCCCGGCGAAGGCGTCCACCAGCGCCGGGATGTCCGCGGCACGCCCGCGCAGCGGGGGCAGGGAGAGGGTGAGCGCGGAGAGGCGGAAGTACAGGTCCGCGCGGAGCCTCCCTGCCTGGACCGCGGACCAGGCGTCCCCGCGCGACGCGGCGACCACCCGCGCGCGCAGGCGCAGGGGCTCGTGGCCTCCCACGCGGGAGAAGCCGCGGTCCTCGAGCGCCCGCAGCAGCCGGGGCTGCAACTCCAGGGGGAGATCCGAGAGCTCGTCCAGCAGCAGCGTGCCGCCGCCTGCGCGCTCGAGGCAGCCGCGCCGCCTCGCCGCCGCGCCCGTGAAGGCGCCCCGCTCGTGGCCGAACAGCTCGCTCTCCACGAGCGCGGGGCTCACCGCCGCGCAGTCGAACACCACGAAGGGAGCGGACGCGCGCGGCGAGAGGACGTGGAGGGCGCGGGCCGTGGCCCCCTTGCCGGTCCCGGTCTCACCGCACAGCAGCACCGGGGCGTCCGACGCGGCTACTCGGGCGAGCGCGTCCCGCAGCGCGCGCATGGGCGGGGAGTCCCCCACCAGTCCCGTGCCGCCGCCGCTTACCGGTTCCATGTCCGCGAGTGTACGGGGTGGGCCGTGCCGGGAGATCTCACCCCCGCCGGGCCGTGCTAGGGAGGCTGCCCCCCGAACTGCCATGAAGCCCCAGGGTCCCAGGGAAGGTCGTCTCTCGCTCGTCTCGCCGGACCGGGACGTGGCCTTCTATGCCGAGCGCGCCTGGGACGGGCCGGTGCTGGTGCTCGGCGCGGCGGATGGGCGGGTGGCGGTGGCGCTCGCGCAGCGGGGCGTCCAGGTGGTGGCGGTGGAGCCGGCCGAGTCCATGGCGCGGGCGGCAGAGGACCGGCGGGCGGCCGAGCGGCCCGAGGTGGCGGGCCGGGTGCGCCTGGTGCACGGGGATCCCCGCGCGCTGCGGCTCGAGGAGCGCTTCCACGCGGTGCTGGCGCCGCAGAACGCGCTCGCCCTGTACGGAACGCTCGAGGACGTGGACGCCCTGTTCGAGACGGCGCGCGCCCACCTCGCGCCGGGCGGCACGCTGGTGTTCGATCTCCGCAACCCCGCCTCGCTGCTCTCCGCCCGGCCTCCCGAGAAGGGCGGCCCGAGGGATCCCCTGCTCACCCCGCCGCCGCTCACCTTCATGCCGCACTTCCACGAGCGGTCGCGCGCCGAGGGCAAGGCGAACGAGTCGCTCCGCCGGCTCAAGGCGCGCGCCTTCACGCTCGAGGAGGTGGACGAGGTGCTCACCGACGCGGGCTTCACCGCGCTCGAGCGCTTCGGCAGCTTCACGGGCAAGCCGTTCGACCCGGGAGACCCGGTGCAGGTGGTGGTGGCGGCGCTGCAGCCCTGAGGCGGGGCGCCGCGTCAGCCCTCGCCCTGCTCGGCCTCCATGCTGAGCGCGAGCTCGAGGAGATCCAACAGCTGCGCGCGCCCCTCCTCGCCGTCCGTGCCGCGGAGGATGATCTCCACGGGCAGCCGGTCTTCCGGGGGGACCGGCTCCGGGTCAATGGCCTTGCCTTCGGCGTCCAGCTCTTCGACGAGGAGATCCCCGTCCCTGTGGATGGTGTAGCGGCGGTACATGGAGCCGTGGAGTCTACCCCGCGTCGAAGCGGTAGCCGAGCCCGCGGACGGTGACGAAGTGGCGGGGGCTCTCGGGATCTCCCTCCAGCTTCAGGCGCAGCTGCCGCACGAAGTTGTCCACGGTGCGGGCGGTGCCCTCGTAGTCGAAGCCCCACGCGCCCGCGAGCAGCTCGTCGCGGCTGTAGGTCCGCCCGGGGTGGGCCACCAGGTGGGCGAGCAGCTTGAACTCCTGCGCCGTCATCTCTACCGGCTGCCCTCCGCGCGTGACGGTGCGGGAGACCAGGTCCACCGCCACGTCCGAGAAGCGCAGGAGCTCCGGCTCGCGCTGCCGCCGCCGCAGCACGGCCTTGATGCGGCTGAGCAGCTCCGCCAGCCCGAAGGGCTTCACCACGTAGTCGTCCGCCCCCAGGTCCAGCCCCAGCGTCTTGTCCTGCTCCTGCCCGCGCGCGGAGAGCATCACCACCGGCGTCGTCTGCCCGCGGCGGCGCAGCTCGCGCACCAGCTCGTACCCGTTGAGCCCCGGCAGCATCACGTCCAGCACCAGCAGGTCCGGCCGCTCGTCCACCGCCTTCTGCAGCCCCGTGCGCCCGTCCTGCGCCTGCAGCACGTCGTACCCCTCGAAGCGCAGGTTCATGGACAGCCCCGTCAGGATGGACAGGTCGTCCTCCACCACCAGGATGCGCGTCTTGCCGCTCAAGCGTCCTCCACCGCGGGCAGGTGTACCGTGAAGCAGCTTCCCACGCCCACCGTGCTCTGCAGCGTGAGCTTACCGCCGTGCGCCTCCGCGATGCGTTGGGCGATGGACAGGCCCAGCCCGCTGCCCTCGGTGCGCCGGGTGAGGAGATCGTCCACGCGGTAGAAGCGCTCGAAGACGCGCCGCTGCTCGCGGGGCGGGATGCCTGGACCGTTGTCCTCCACGTCAATGGCCACGCCCTTCCGCTCGCGCCGCGCGCGCACCCGGATGCGCTTCTGCTCGCCCGTGTACTTGAAGGCGTTCTGCACGAGGTTGAGCAGCGCGCCGGCGAGCGCCTCGCGGTCCACGCGCACCTTCGGCAGCCCGGGCTCCACCTCCACCTGCAGGTCCACCTCCACCTGGAGCCGCTGGGCCCGGAACGCCTGCAGCGCCGCCTCCAGCACCGGGTCCACCGGGCCGGGCAGGAGCGTGTACGTCCGCCGCCCGCTCTCGATGCGTCCCCAGTCCAGCACCCGTTCAATCATCTCCGACAGCCGCTCCGTCTCCCGCGAGAGCAGCTGCAGCACCTGGCGCGTCTCCTCGGGGTCCGTCACCCGGCCCATCGAGAGGGTCTCGATGAACATCCGGATGGAGGTGAGGGGCGTGCGTAGCTCGTGGCTGACGAGCGAGACGAAGTCGGTCTTCATGCGCGAGAGGCGGGCCTCGCGGTGCAGCGTGCGCGCCACGTAGACGACCCCCACGGCGAGCGCCACGTAGAAGAGCCCGAGCAGGACGCCATACAGCACGCGGTTGCGGAGCGAGGCTGCGGCCACGGGATCTCCCGCAGAGGGAACGGCTGCCACGCGGAAGTCCTGCAGCGGCGGCGGCATCACGCGCCACGCGAGCGGCGGGGCGGCGAGCGCCTCGCTCCTTGCGCGCTCCACCTCGGTGACGAGCCGGTTGACGAGGCTTCCGCCCGCCTCCTCCCGGTGAAGCGGCTGCAGCTCGAAGCGCACCGGCTCCGCCCCGGCCAGCCGCTCGCCGAGGGACGCGAGCAGCGGCTCGAGCCGTTGAGGCTCCACCCGCGCGCCCGCCACACCGCCGTCGCTCTGCGCGGCCACCAGCAGCAACGTCCCGCGCGCGGTGGCGAGCGAGAAGCAGCGGGGGGCAGGGCCCAGTTCTCCCAGCAGCGGCACGAGCGGGGCGAGCGCGGCCTTCAGGCCTGCGTCCGCCGTCTGCAGCTCTCCGCTGCGCACGCGGAAACCCGCCCCGGACAGCACGGTGCCTTCCCAGCGCACCACGAGTCCCTGCTCCGTCTCGGAGACGTTCGCGCCCGTCAGCGACTCCTGCAGCCGCGCCCCGAGCTG
>JBDLRJ010000403.1:0-9599 GCA_039800145.1 Pseudomonadota bacterium
CAGCCCCAACCTCTCCCAGCGCGTGCTCTTCGCCTGGAGGGCCGGGTGAGCGGCAAGCGCGTCATCCCCGAGCGCCTGGTCCAGGCGGCCCTCGAGCGCGGCTGCGCCGCCTGGAAGGATGCGCCCACCCTCTCCTTCCCCGAGGAGCTCCCCGAGAGTTCCCCGTCCATCGCCTGCATCGACCTGGCGACGCGGCAGGTCTTCTTCAACCCGCACTTCCTCCGGAAGCACCAGGTCGTCCACGCGCTGCCCGGCCTGCTCGCGCACGAGATGGGCCACCACCTGGAGCACCCGCACACGCTGCGCCTCAGCGCGGACCTGCTGCTCATGGGGCGGACGCTCTTCATCTCGTTCTCGCCCCTGTTCCTGAACCTCTTCTTCGACCTGCTCATCAACGAGACGGTGGGCCGGGACGAGGAGCTCCGCGGTCACCTCCAGGCGCTCTACCGCGTGGACACGAAGGGGCCGCCCAGCCCGCTCTTCACCTTCTACCTGGCCATCTACGACGCCCTGTGGGGCACCCCGAGGCACCTCTCGCCCGTCGCGAAGCAGCCCGTGCAGGACAAGGCGGAGGTGTTCGCGCAGACCTTCTTCGGGCTCTCGTCCCTCCATGACCAGTTCGCGTACTTCTGCGCCGCGTTCGCGCCGTTCATCCCGGAGCACTCGGACGCCTCCGCGGCCGCCCGCGCCCACCCGATGCTCGGGGACGTGGAGGAGCCCTCTGCGGAGGACTTCCCCGCGGACCTGGCCCCCAGCCCCGCGGCGCGGCGTGCCATCGAGCGCGCACTGGCAGACGGCGTCCTCCCGGCGGACTACCCGGGCAAGCCCTCCCACACCGATCCACTCCAGGACGCGCTCACCCGGATGACCCGGGCCGGCCTCCCCGGGAACGACGCCGGGAAGGTGCAGCGGGTGCTCGCAGAGCGCTTCTACAAGGCCCACGTGGAGCGGGTGCTGGACCAGCTCACGCTGCCGCCCGTGCCCCACGTCTCGGACCCTCTCCTCCCCGGCCCCCTCGAGGAGGCGGACGGCGCAGACGCCACGGAGATCGACTGGCTCGGCTCCCTGAACCAGCGCGGCATGCTCGCCGCCGCCGCCCCGCTGCGCCGCACCTGGGACAGGGACGACGATCCCGGCGAGGCCCCGGGCATTCCCCGGCTCGAGCTCTACCTGGACACGAGCGGCTCCATGCCCAGCCCCGTGGCCGGGCTGAACGCCATGACGCTCGCCGCGCAGGTGCTCGCCACGCTCGCCGTGCGCCGCGGCTCGAAGGTCCGCGCCTGCGTCTACTCCCACCAGCATCCGCTTTGCTCCGGGTGGATGCAGTCCGAGCACGCCGCGCGCGAGTTCCTCTTCCACTACATCGGGGGCGGGACCCAGTTCCCCTTCGACGTCTGCCGCCAGTGGGCCGCGGGCGATCCCGGCGTGGTGCGCGTGATCATCTCGGACGCGGACTTCGTGGAAAACCTGCGGAGGGCAGACCCGGAGGCCTTCCGCCAGGCGGTGCTGCGCTCGCGCCACTTCGTGCTGCTGCTGCTCGGCGTGTCCGAGACGCAGATCCGAACGGCCTGGTCGGCCGCCGTCCCCCGCAACTTCAAGGTGGTGACCGTGGAGGCGCCGGACGCCTTCGCGCCGCTCGCCGCGCAGCTCGCGGACTCGCTCTTCCCGGCGGAGAGCCGCTGATGGGCATCCCGCTCAAGCCGGTGCTCGCCGCGCTCGGGGCACTCCCGTGGGATCCGCCCCCCCGCGGGGCCGTGAGCTGCGCCATCCTCTCCGACGGGATCCGGGACCTCGGCCTGGCGCCGCCCAGCGCGAGCGCCTTCAGGGACGCGGCCGCGGCGTGCGGGGACGCGGAGCGGGGGGCGGTGCTGTTGCAGGTCCTCGCCTTCGCCCTCTCCCGGACGCCGCTGGGCGCGTCGTTGGCGCAGCACCGGCCCACGTGGAGGGACACCGAGAAGAGGCTCCTCTCCGCGCTCGCCTCCATGAAGGGGCTCCCCGTGGAACAGGTCCCGCGCAACGGCTTCCGCCGGGAGGAGGTGCTCCGGAAATTCCTCCATGCCTTCGAGCTCCCCATCGACGGGGAGTCACCGGCCGAGTCTGCGACGCGGCTGGGCGCGGTGGACTTCCGCCGGCTCAAGGCGGCCATGGACCGCGAGGAGGTGGAGCGCCGCCGCGTGGCGGAGGCGTGGGCGAAGCGGAAGGCGGAGGAGGCCGCTGCCGCGCCATCGCGCACGGGCAGCTATGAGTGAGCACCGCGGAGGGCTGGTGGCACTCGTCTCGAGGTTGGACGGCTCGCGCGGCTGGCGTGACCGGCTCGGCGCGGCAGGTCTCTCGGCGCGCGCGCTGCTCGGACGGCCGCTGGAGGAACTCGGCGACTGGCCCGGACTCTCGAGGGAGGAGCTCTCGCGGGATCCACTCCCGTGGCTTGCGCTCCGCGAGGGCGAGCTGGAAGGGATGTACGCCGCCTGGAGTTCAGGATCCTCGGGACAAGGGCCCCTCGCGGTCCCCCGCTTCGACGTGGACGGGGAGGACCGGCTGGCCCGCTTCGCCGAGGCGGCGCGGGCCCGCGGCGTGGACCTCTCCTCGGCCCGGTGCGGCGCGTTCCTCTGCGCGCTGCCCGGCCGCCCGGAGCCGCTCACCTGGTTGGGCCAGGCGCGCACGGTGCCCGTGCAGCGGCTCTCGCTGCTGAAAGACGGATGGGCCGAGCGGCTCTGCGCGCTGGCGCCGGACTTCTGGACGCTCAGTCCCGCCGGGCTCGCGCGGGTGCTCGCGTCCGGGGCGTCGGTCCCCTCGCCGCGCGTCGTCCTCTCCACCGCGCTGCAGCTGCCGGGAGAGCTCCGGCGCGAGGCCGAGCGACGTCTCCGCTGCCCGGTGGTGGATCTCTTCTCCACCGCGGAGACGGGCCCGTTCGCCGCGGGCTGCCCGGCGGACGGCCGCCACTTCCACGTGCTCACCGGCGGGGCGTTCGTGCGCGTGGATGCGGGGGGACTCCGGGTGACGCGGCTCGGGGACTCGCCGCTGCCGCTCCTCAACTACCTCGTCGCGGACCGGGCAGCCGGGCTCGCCTCCGCGTGCCCCTCGTGCAGACATTCCGGCCCCACGCTGCTCGGGCTCACGGGGCGGACGCTGTCCGAGAAGGGGGAGCACTCCACCGCGGCGTTCCTCCCGCGCGCTCCAGCAACCTGAGGCGCTCCTCGAGCGGGGTCGCGTACCAGGGCGTGGACGGGTACGGCACCCCGGCCTGGGTCAGCCACGAGATCTCCTCGAAGTAGGCATTCACCGCCTGCCGCACCGCCCACCGCTCCTCCTCCAGCGACGGGCCGCACGCCGCGCGCACGTGCGCGAGGTCCTCGAAGCGGCGCCAGTCCGCGACCTCCCTCACCATCCGCGGCGGAACCCAGGTGACGTCCTGCTCGGGGCGCGCCGGGGCGTTGAGACACAGGAACACGTGGTCCACCCCCGAGAGCCGGACCACGGGCGTCCCGCGCGGAAGGGCCACCACCAGCGCGCCGAAGAGGCCTGCGCCCGCGTGGATGTCCCCGAAGTCCCGCGTGGTGAACCAACTCACCGCCTCGTCCGCGCGGGAGTAGCTCCGCAGCGTGCCATCCATGAAGTCCCGCACCCCGCACGCGCCGGGGAAGCGCAGCAGCGTGGGGGGGAGCTCCGCCTCGGGGACGCGCGGGCCGAACGGGGCGAGCAGCAGCGGCACCTCGGTGGCACTTGCGGGGGACACGGCCCGCAGCATAGGCCACGGGGCGTATCTCCATGTCCACCCCGCTCGTCCAGGAGTTGTTGGCCCAGCACCCGCTCGAGTGGGCGGGGGCCCTCACGGGGCTGCTGTGCGTGGGGCTGACGGTGCGGGCGCACGTGGCCTGCTGGCCGGTCGGCATCGTCTCGAGCGCCGCCTACGCCTGGTTCTTCTACGCGCACCTGAAGCTCTACTCGGATGCGCTGCTGCAGCTGTTCTTCATCGGCAGCAGCCTGCTCGGCTGGTGGCAGTGGAAGCAGGGAGGGCGCGGGCGGACGGAGCTGCCCATCACGTGGCTGGACGCCCGCGGTCGGATCGCAGCGCTCGTCTCCACCGCGGCGGCGGCGGGAGCGGTCGGCTGGGTGTTCGCGCGCTTCACGGACGCGAGCCTTCCGTGGCTGGACGCCACCACCTCGGGGATGAGCGTGACGGCGCAGCTGCTGCTCGTCCGAAAGAAGGTGGAGAGCTGGGCGCTGTGGATCCTCGTGGACGTGCTCTCCATCTCCATGTACCTCGCCAAGCAGGCCCGGCTCACCGCGCTGCTGTACGGGGTCTTCCTGGTGCTGGCCACGCGCGGACTCCTGTCATGGAAACGCTCCCTTCCCCCCGCTTCCGCCACGGGCTGATCATCGGCAAGTTCCGGCCGCCGCACGCGGGCCACTGCTTTCTCGTGCGCGCCGCCGCCGCCAGCTGCGAGCGGCTCACCGTGGGCGTGTTCGACCACGAATCCTCGCGGCTCCCGCTCGCGGCCCGCGCGGACATCCTCCGGGAAGAGCTGCCGGCCGCGCTCCGCCCACGCGTCCACCTCACCTGGGCGGAGGATCCCCACCCGGTGGACTACGGGGATCCCGCCGCTTGGGACGCGCACGTCTCGGTGTTCCGGGAGGGGCTCCGCGCCTCGCCCCCGGTGGACGCGCTGTTCAGCTCCGAGGCCTACGGCGAGGAGCTCGCCCGGCGGATGGGCATCCCGGTGAACGTGGTACTGGACGCGCCGCGGACGTGGCAGCCGGTGTCCGCCACCGCGGTGCGGAACGATCTTGCAGGCCAGTGGCACCTGCTCCCGGAGGCCACCCGCGCCCGGCTCGCGCTGCGCGTCGTGGTGCTCGGCGCGGAGTCGACGGGCACCACCACGCTCGCCCGCCAGCTCGCCGAGGCGCTCGCCTCCCGCGGCGGGGCGCTCGCCTCCACCCGCTTCGTCCCGGAGTTCGGACGCGAGCACTCGCACGCGAAGCTCGCCGTGGCGCGGGCGGAGGCGCGTGCCGCCGGCCGGGCCGAGCCCGGCTTCGACGCGGTGGGATGGGACGGCGCCGACTTCGTCCACATCGCGCGGATGCAGACCGCGTGGGAGGAGGCGGCCGCGCGCTCGGGTGGACCGGTGGTGGTGTGCGACACGGACGCGCTCGCCACGTCCATCTGGCACGAGCGTTACCTGGGACGCGCTTCCGCGGAGCTCACCGTCTTCGCCGCCACCCTGCCCCCGCGCGCGCTCTACCTGCTCACGGACGAGCAGGGCGTCCCGTTCGAGCAGGACGGCCTCCGGGACGGCGAGCACCTCCGCGGCTGGATGAACGGCCGGTTCGAGTCCGTCCTCCAGACGTGCAACGCCCCCTGGCTCCGCGTGCGCGGCAACCCGGGGGCGCGGCTGGCAGCAGCGCTCGCGCAGGTAGAAGCCCTGCTGCGCGCGCCGCTCACGTTTTGACGGCTCAGGTCTCCACGGCCCCGGCCATGATGCCCACGAGCTCGCCGGACTTGCTGCGGCCCACCAGCATGAGCGTCACCTCGATCTCGCCGAACGCGTAGAGCTTCATGTCCGTGAGCTCGCCGTTCAGGGCCTTCGCGACCTGGGTCCACTTCGCCGCGTCCGGGTCCGCCATGTCGCCCCCCTCGGAGCGGTGGGCGAGGAATGCCTTCGGGTCCCGCACCTCCACCGGCTGCTGGGTGAGGGGACGCTTCTCGCTGTACCGCTCGCCGCCCGCGAGCGCGTCCGCGCGCTTGGCGAACTCCGGCGCCAGCTTCTGGGCCACCAGCCCCGGCGTGATGGGCGCGTTGCCGATCTTCCCGCCGGACACCGCGAACACCGGGGACTCGGACTCGCTGATGTTGAGGAGATCCTTCGTCAGCGACGCGAGCTTCGACACGAGCGAGCCCTTCTGCGTCCCCGAGGCCTGCAGCACCGCCACGTCCGCCTTCAGGTGCGCCGGCAGCTTCTCCAGGTCCGCCTGGCTGAGCCGTCCGTCCGAGCCCGCCGCCTGCTTCGCCGCGGTCTCCACCTGCGCCTTCACGGTCTTCACCAGCTTCGGGACGGACACCGTCTGCTGGCCCGTGCGGTCGAAGAAGTCCAGCGCCTCGTCCGCGAACGCCTTCTTCGTCCCGGTGCTCTCCGCCAGCTTCTGCGCCTCCGCCACCGACAGCCGCCCGTCCTTGCCGGCCACGGACTTCACAGACTTCTCGAACTGCTTCGCCCACGCCTTCGCGAAGGTGGCAGGGGACGGAGACTGGCTGATCTTGCTCATGGGGGCCTCGGTGGCTGGGGGACGGGAGGAGTCATAGTCCGTCCTCGCCGCCCATGGCAGGGGCCGCCGCCCCCGCTGTCACCACGCCGCTACAGGTAGAACTGCGCCTGCAGGCGAACCTGCGGGTTGCCCCGGTCGAACCGCTCGCCCGTGAACCAGAAGGCGTCCGCCTGGAACTTGAAGGCGTGGCCCTGGACGTACCAGTTGAGTCCGCCGCCGTACTCCCCCGAGCGCGTCACGGCGGTGATGCCCCCCACCGGGAACAGCTGTCCCACGCGGCCCACCAGCTCGAGGTGCGCGTTGACCATGTACCCGGCCTGCGCGTGGTAGCCCCAGCCGCTCCGGGACGTCTCCACCAGCCCCTTGCCGTCCTCGCGCCGCTTCGTCCCCACGGCCTCGCGGTACACGCCCTCCACCTGGATGGACAGGCCTCGCCACTTGAGCAGCACGTCCGCCGTGGCGTGCGCGTAGTCGTACGCGCCGAGCGTGTAGGTGGCGTCCAGCGCGCTGCGGGCGCGGCGCGTGGAGCGGTTCAACGCCGCCGCGGCCTGCACCGCGAGCCGCAGGTTCTCCTTCCGGTCGAGATCCCCTTCCACGAAGTCGTCGAACGCACCGAAGGGGCTCCACTGCACGCGGGCGATGGACAGGAAGCCGTCGTCCGTGCCGACGCGGTTCCGGCCATCTCCGCCGAACAGGCCCAGCGTGTAGGCGAGCCGCCCGCCGAGGCCGAAGAGATCCGTCGACAGCACCTGCACGCCCACGTCGCGGTCCAGGTTCAACTCCGCGTTCGTCCGGGAGCGATCCACGAACTGCAGGGCGCTGGAGGACACCACCCGCTGCCGGTTGAACGGCACCTTCCCCTGGCCGAAGCGGACGTTGAGATCGCGCAGGCCCGACCAGGTGACGTACGCGTCGCGCAGCGGCAGGCGGAGATCCGGCTCGGTGTCCCCGTTGGAGAAGCCGAGCTGCACGTAGTACTCCCACTCGGGGCCGAAGAACTGGCCCTGGAAGAGCAGCCGCATCCGGCGGATCTCCGCCCCCAGCGCGTCCCGGCCCTCCTGCTCCAGCCACGTCCCCCGCACCTGTGCGCGCACCCGCGTGCTGAGGCTGAACCGCTCGTCCGCGCTCCGCACCGTGACGCCCTTGCCCAGGGCGGCGGACACGTCCGGGGGCCCGCTGGAGACCGCCTCCCCGGCCACCGAGCACAGGCAAACTGCTGCGAACCGGAAGAAGGACTTGTGGAAGAGCGCCATGGGCCGGCTTCGTAAACGTCCGTGACGCAACTGGGCAAGGACGCGGGCGATATTCCCGCCATGAAGGTCAACGCCTCCCTCTCCCCGGCTTCGCCCCGAGACGCAGCGCGAGTCCGGCCGGACGTGGCGCCCTCCTCCCAACCCCGCCCCGCCCTCGTGCGCGACGGGATGGACCCGGTGCCTGCACCGGCCCCTGCGAAGATCCCCGAGCCCCTCCAGCGCCTCCGTTCCACGGTGTCGCAGGTCCTGGCACGCCCCGCGGAGACAGGCCCCTGGACCGACCCCGAAGGCATGTGCCTGGACCTGGCCGCCCGGTGGCAGCCCACGCTGTTGGAGCTGGGTGTCCCGGCGCGGCTCGCCACGACGGACCCGTCGCTCGCGGGGGGCAAGGTGGTGGTGGACGGACAGGAGCGCCACGGCGGGAAGTTCCACGCCTACGTGGTGGTGGATGGGGGCCCGCACGGAGAGCTGATCGTGGACCCCTCCTTCCGCCAGTTCTTCGACCCGGCACGGCTCTCGGCCCCGGTCCCGGACGTCTTCGTGGGCACGCACGCGGAGGCCGCTGCGCTCTTCGCCCGAGAGCGGCAGGCGCTGCGGGTGGAACTGCACGAGGATCCGCACCTCGGCCGCTACGAGCCCTCGAGCTTCTCCTCCCTCACGTACGCCACCGGCCGCAACGCCGCCCTCCGCATGACCCTGGAGTAACCGCCATGCCCCGCGTCCAGCCCGTCGCCGTCCGTCCCCTGCCCGCCGCCACGTCGGCCCGCGCGCTCGAGCTCGCCAACCCCCGCACGCTGCGCACCCCGGAGCAGCTCGCCGCCCGCCTCGACGCGCTCGAGCCGCTGCTCGCCGGCGACGGCCGCGTCACCTTCGTGGCCGCCTACCGCGTCATCACCCGCGCGGGCCTGGCCGCCGTGTCCTCGGGGAACATCCAGGACGAGTCCACCTCGCGCGCGCTCATGGTGGCGTTCGGCCGCCGCTACCTCGAGGCGCTCGAGGCGAGCCTCCAGGGGCGCCCCGCTCCGCAGGCATGGCAGTCCCACTTCGAGCATGCCGCGGGGAAGCCGCCTTCGCTCCGCGCGCTGACGGCCGCCATGGATGCGCACCTGACGGTTGATCTCGCCGAGGCGCTCTCGGAGATCCGCGCCCCGGCCAGCTACCGGGACGACTTCTTCCGCTTCGGAGAGGCGCTCGCGGACGCAACGCCGGAGCTGGTGCAGGCCCTCGGGCGCCACGGCGTGGACGCGCGGCTGCTCTCGGACGGTGGCCCGGTCGGCGCCGCGGTGGACTGCTTCGCCGGCGAAGGGGCAACGAGCCAGCTCGGCTTCCAGGTCATCCGCACCGAGGCGTGGACCGCGGGCCAGGCGTTGAACGCGCCCGGCCTGCGCCCCCTCATCCGCAAGGGACTGCAGGTGGCGCTCGCACACCGCGAGTGGACCCTGGACCGCGTGGTCCGCTGAGCGTCAGGCGCCCTCGGCAGGCGCGGCCACGGGACGCAGCGCCGCCTTCGGCACCAGCAGTACGACCTCCTTCGCGTTGCCGTAGATGATGGGCGGCATGGAGGCGTAGTTGTGCGTGGTGCGGCCCCGGTCGCGGACGATGCCCATGTCGTTCCCCGAGGCGCCCCCGCCGTAGTTCCAGCCGTGGCGCGTCTGGAAGATGAGTGCGCCGCTGGGGATCTCCCCCTTGTTCGCCAGGCGCTCGTAGGCGTCCGCGGACATCACGTGCGCCTGGACCGTGCCGTAGGGGCTCCGGATCGTGCGGACCGTGGAGTCCGCGAGCGGCACCGAGGCCCAGTGGCCCCCCTTGATGAGCTGCACGAGCGCCCCGCGGGAGTTGTTGGGATCCGCGGACGTGCCGCCCGAAAAGCTCGGGATGCCCAGCCGGTCCATGTTGCCCAGCGTGGTCCGCACGCAGGAGCCCGTCTTCCCCGTGGCCAGCTTCGCGCGGGCGAGCTTCTGCAGCACCGGGTGCTGGCGGTCCACCTCGAGCGTGGGGGCGGCGCCGGGCGGCGGCACCAGCGCACGCTGCGGGCCGGTGGTCCAGCCATCCGAGCCGACCTTGCCGGCGGACTGGGAGGCCGCG
>JBDLRJ010000404.1:0-7249 GCA_039800145.1 Pseudomonadota bacterium
GCCCCCTCCGCCACGAGCGCCTGGTTCACGACGAAGCGGAGCTCCTGCTCGGCGTTCTCGCGCTCCCCCGCGTCCAGCCCCTCGAGCGCGGCGCGCAGGTAGTCCACGTCCGCGCCGGCCTTCTGGAGCCCCGCCCCGCGCGCGTCCCACGCAGGCGCCCCCGCATCCGGGTCCGTCCAGGCGAAGAGGGACATGGCCTCTTCCAGCGGCGGGAAGCCGAGGTCCGCGAGCCGCGCCCGGCGCATGCCGTACGCCGTCTCCTCCAGCTCGCTGTCCAGCTCCCAGCGGAGCGCCTCGAAGAGCCGCCCGGCAGCGAAGGGATCCCGGGCAACCAGCGCGGACAGCAGCGCCCGGAGCGTGGCCTGCTCCTGTCCCTCCACCTTGAACTCGAGCAGGTACCGCCCTTCCGGGGATTCCATGGTGACGCCGTCCGGGTTCACGTCCGGCGTCTCCTCGAGATCGTGCACGACCGCGGTCCGGCGGAGCATCAGCTCCAGGGACTCGAGGTCCAACCCGTCCAGCTTGGCGAGCAGCGCCTCGTCGTCGTCGCCCCGCGCGGCGGCGATCCACGCGAGCAACGCGTGGTGATCCAGCTGATCTTTCCGCCACGCGCCGAGGTCCACGAAGGTGTGGAACTGCCGCGGCGAGGCGAGCTGGACGATCTCCTCCGCGTCGGCGAGTCCCACCTCGAGGATGTCCCGGTAGAGCACCTCCGGGGGCTGCGCGCGCACGGCGAGCGAGGCCTTCTCATGGGAGAGCAGCGCGTCCAGGCGCTCGCGGGGAGGCAGCGACGCGAGGCGCCGGGGATCGATCAGGTCAGGGGCCATGGAGGATTACTGGAAGACGGACTCGCAGCTCCACGACACGTGGAAGCCCTGGAGCACCGGGGTGGCGCCCCCGCTGGACGCGGAGGTGAGGAGGAACTCCACCTGGAGGACGGAGCCGTTGGGCACGCCTGCCGCCTGGAGATCTGCGGGGGAGGTGGAGAACGGGCCGAACCGCTGCGCGGCCGCGAGCCCGGCCACGGACGAAGCGGAGCGAACGTACGCGGCGACCCCCGTGCCGGTGGGCACCTGCGCACTCCAGTCGAGGGAGAGGAACTTCGTGTTGGGGCCGCAGCCCTGCAGCACCTGCCGCCACGTGCCGCGCGGCGCGGTGAAGCGGCGGAGTTGGTACCCGGTGAAGTCCGAGTAGGTGTAGAGGCCGGCGGACTGCTGGGCGGTGCGGAGGACGGCGCCGGTGGTGCGGTCCACCTTCACCGCGTTGCCCGAGTAGTTGTTGATCCACGCGTTCCCGTCGCCGTCCAGTCCCACGCCGATGCTGGAGTGGGTGTTGCCGTCCGTGGCGTCCACGAAGTCCACGGTGGTGCCGCTGGGTCCGGGGAAGCCCTTCACCGCGCCGGTGTCGGAGTTGAAGGCGATGAGGTGCGCCACGGGGCTTCCGCCCACGCTGTAGCTGGCGCTCATCCAGGCCCAGCCCTGCTCGTCCACGGCGATGCCGCGCCCACGGCCGAAGGTGGTGCCCGCGGCGCTGGTGCGCGCGCCGAAGTCGAACTCGGTCCAGGTACCGGGGGTGGCGGAGGTGCCGGGGCCGTGGTCGTAGCGCATGGCGGTGGGGCTGATCCAACCGGCGAGCCACACGCGTCCCTTCCCGTCCACGGCGATGCCGTACGAGCGGCCGGCGAAGGTGGGGGGCGCCTGGAGGCTGTCGCTCACGAGCGTGCCGGTCTGCGTGTCCACGAGCGCGAGCCGCGGCTCGAGCGTGTCCACGAGCCACAGCCGCTGCTGCCCGTCCACCGCGGCGCCGTAGGGACCGAAGCCCAGCTGCACGTACGTGGGACCGCCGGGGCTGACGGGGGACGGTGCGCCCGTCTGGGCGTCCAGCCGGTAGACGCGCTTCTCCTCGTGGTTGGCCACCCACACCACGCCGGCGCTGGTGCTGTCCGAGAAGGAGGTGGAGATGGCAATGGCGCGCCCATGCACCCCGCCGCCCGCGCTGCCCAGCGGTTGGGTGAAGAGGATGCACTCGTCGTACTCCTCCGGGAGGCTCCAGTCCGTGGGAACGATCATCTCGGAGGGCTGGATGGCGCCGTCGCCGTTGAGATCCGTGGAGGTGTCGATCACGCCGTTGCCGTTGCGGTCCACGCAGCCGAGCCGGTTGCCCGCGATCTTGGTGACGGAGCCCTGGCCACCGGGCGCGCGGTTGGCCACCCACATGTCGCCGAGCAGATCGATCGCGGTGCGGCTGGGGCTGTGGTTCTGGCCCGGCGCGCCGGTGAGGCCGTTGGGCTGGCCGAGTCCGTCCCGCGGAAACGCCGAGACGTAGCGCCCTTCTTCCTTGCCGGTGCGGGTGTCGTACCTGGACACGGTGCCCTCGGACGCGTTGGCGATCCACATGGCGTGCAGTTCCACGTCCGCGCCGCTGAGGACCACGTGGCCGTTGGGATCCACCGTGACGCCGTCCGCTTCGCCGGTGACGTTGCCGGCGTCCAGCGAGAACGAGCCTGGGGCAACCCCTCCCCCGGCGCCCGCGTCCAGTGGCTCCACCGGTCCGCCGCCGTCGAGCGCGCCCCCGTCCGTACCGCTCCCTCCGCCGCTGCCGCCCCCGGTGCCACCGCCCCCGTCCCGGCCCCCCACCGTTCCTCCGTCCAACACGACGGTGGACTGGCCGCACCCGCTGCAGCCGGAGAGCGAGACCACCGCGGCAAGCGCACAGAGAACGACGAGCGACGAGCGCATCACGAGCACCTCTTCAGCCCAACAAGGACACCAGTGTCCCCCACGTGTCGTCCACGCCGAGCTTCTCGACGGCGCTGAACGGGAGCACGTTCTCGGGGGGGAGCGACAGCTGCTTTGCCAGTTCCAGGACGCGTGGCTTCCGCTTCGCCTTGGGGATGCGGTCGATCTTGGTGGCCACCACCATCACCTTCTTCCCGTGGCCGGTGAGGTAGCCGAGCAGCTGCTCGTCGTCCTCGGTGGGACCGACCTCCGCGTCGATGATGGAGACCACCAGGCGGAGCGGGAACCGCTTCTCCACGTAGCCGGTGATCATGGTCTGCCAGTCGGCGCGGTCCCCCTTGCTGGCGCGGGCGAAGCCGTAGCCGGGGAGATCACAGAGGCGGAAGGTGCGGCGCCCGCCCTTCACCTCGAGGTCCACGTCGAAGAAGTTGAGCGTGCGGGTGCGGCCGGGCGTGTTGGAGACGCGCACCAGCTTCCTGCGGCCCGCGAGCGCGTTGATCATGGACGACTTGCCCACGTTGGAGCGGCCGGCGAAGGCCACCTCGGGGTTGATGCCGTCCGGGAAGCCCGAGGGCTCCACCGCGGTGGTGACGAAGCGCGCGTCGAGGACTCGGATCATGGGTTGCCTGCCGCCTTCTTCTCGCCGCCGGCCGCCTTGCCCGCGCCGCGGCGCGCACGCTCGGCGGACCAGTGGTCAATGAGCTTCAGCTTCTGCACGAAGTCGAACGCGCGGAGCGAGGGGCTGCTCGCGTCGTGGCAGTTGCGGCAGCTCTTCTCGGAGGGGTCCACGAGCCCGACGAGCCGGGCGAGCTCCGCGTCCTTCATCACGTAGGCGGGGCTGTAGGCCTGTCCGCCGCCGTGGCACGTCTCGCAGCTGACAGCGGACACGCGCTGGTCCGCCTCGTTGGGCGAGTGGCACTGCAGGCACCGCGCGTCCTTCTGCTGCGCCGGCGAGAGGCTCTCCTTCGCGTGGGCGTGGCGGCTGGACTTCCACGCGTCGAACGCCGCCGGGTGACAGGCCTTGCAGCTCTCCGGGCCGAGGAAGTCCGCGGCAGAAGCGGAGAGGCCGGTGCACGTCACTGAACAGGCGAGGAGGATCTGCAGGGCACGCATGGACGTTTGGAGCCGTAACAGGTTCGCCCGGCACGTACAATCCCGGACCATGCGCATGGTGGGACTGACGGGCGGCATCGCCTCGGGGAAGAGCACGGTGTCCAGGATGCTCCGGGAGCTGGGCGCGGAGATCGTGGACGCGGACCAGGTGGCGCGCGACGTGGTGGCCCCGGGGACGGCGGCGCTCGCGGAGATCGCCGCGCGATTCCCCGGTGTGATCTCGGCGGACGGGACGCTGGACCGGGCCGCGCTGGGGAGGCGGATCTTCTCCTCCGGGGAGGAGCGGGCCGCCCTCAACGCCATCACCCACCCGCGCATCCAGGCGGAGGTGCTCGCCCGGACGCAGCGGCTCGCCGAGCGCGGCGTGGAGGTGGCGGTGTACGACGCTGCGCTGCTCGTGGAGAACGGGCTGCACGCGGCCATGGACGGCGGGGTGATCCTCGTGGCGGCTGCGCCGCACATCCAGCAGGCGCGGCTGGTGGCCCGCGACGGGCTGCAACCGGAAGAAGCCGAGGCGCGCATCCGCTCGCAGCTTCCGCTCGAGGAGAAGAAGCGCCACGCGCGGTGGATCATCGACAACGACGGGGACCTCGCGTCCCTGCGGGCCCAGGTGGAGCGCACGTGGCGCGAGGTGACGGCGTGAGCACCGGGACCTGGCTGGTCACGGGGTATCCCGGCTTCATCGCGCGGCGGCTCGTGGCCCACGTGGCGGAGTCCGCCCCGAACGCGCGCATCTACGCGCTTACCCACCCGAAGCACGTCCGCGAAGCGAAGCGGGCCGCGGAGGCGGTGCGGAACGTGGAGGTCGTCACCGGGAACGTGGCCGACATGCACCTGGGGCTCGTGGGCGAGGCCTGGCGCACGCTCGTGGACGAGGTGACGGACATCTTCCACCTGGCGGCACTCGGCGAGGCGGGGGCCGCGGCGGACGAACTCCAACGCGTCAACGTGGAGGGGACGCGCAACGCCCTGGAGCTTGCACATTCCTGCAGCCAGCTGCGCCGCTTCACCCACTTCTCCACCGCGTACGTCTCGGGGGACCGGGAGGGCGTGATCGGCGAGGACGAACTGGAGATGGGCCAGGGGTTCCGCAACGCCTACGAGGAGACGAAGTTCCGGGCGGAGCAGTGGGTGCGACGGGCCTCCGCGCGCGGGCTCCCGGTGACGGTGGTGAGGCCCTCGTCGGTGGTGGGTCCGGGCCAGGGCGCGGAGGCGCGCGCGTTCCGGGGCGAGTACCACCTCGCGCTGCTCGCGGTGACCTCCCCGCTGGCCTCCGGCGTCCCGCTGCCGGGCGAGGGCGTTGCGCCTTTCCACGTCGTCCCACTGGAGTACGTGGTGAGGGCCGCGTTCGCGCTCTCGCGCGATCCCCGCGCGGCCGGGCGGACCTTCCACCTGGTGGACCCAGCGCCGGCCTCCGCGCGGCGGGTACACGAGCAGGTGGCGCGGCTCGCGAGCCGCCCCATCCCGCGGTTCCAGCTCCCCCTGCCCCCGCGCCCGGGGCTGCCGCGGATGCCCCTGCTCGAGTGGCTGCCCAGCCCGGGACGAAAGACGCGCGGGCAGGTCAACCGGCTCTCGTTCTACCGGTGCAGCGAGACGCTGGAGTTGCTGGCGGACACGGGCATCCGCTGCCCACCGCTCGAGAGCTACCTCGAGGTCCTGGTGGCGTCGGTGCGCGAGCACCACCGGAGACAGCGGGCGCGCGCAGACGAGCCCGGCGAGGTGGACGATCCGCTGGATCCGCCGCGGCGGGCGTGACGTCTCAGAACGGCCAGAACGGAAGCAGCTTCTTCTTCTTGGCCGCGAGCTCGGGGTGATCCGGGCGGAGCTTGAGTACTTCTGCAAAGGCCTTGTCCGCGAGCACCTCGCTGCCGCCGGCCTTGAGCGCCTTGCCGAGCACGAGGTGCGCCTCGGCGTCGCGCGGGTTGAGGTCCACCGCCTTCTGCGCGAGCGCCCGCGAGGTGCGCGGATCCTCGTTCAGCTGGACGGACAACGCGGCGGCGCGGAAGGCAGACCGGGCGTGCTTCGGGTCCGCCTGCGACGCAGACTTCCAGGCGGCGAGCGCGGTCGGGAGATCTCCTGCCTTCTCCGCCGCCTCGGCGCGGGTGATCTCCGCCTTGGCCCGCTGCCGCTCCTGCAACGCCCGCGCATCCGTCTCGAGCTTCTTGAGCTCGGGGTTGCTGGGGTCCACCTGCGCGGCGATCTGCAGCTCGGTGAGCGCCACCGCCGCGCGCCCCTCCTGGAGTGCCTTCCGCGCGCCGGCGAGGTGGTCCACCGCCTTGGCCTTCTTCATCAGGTAGGGGTGGCGGGCCATGCGCTGCCGCCGCTCCGCCTCGCGCTGGTCGTCGGAGGGGAAGAGCGCCGGGTGCTGCGCCTTGTACTTCTCGCGGAGCTCCGGGACGGTGAGCGTGCGCTCGGCCTCCGCGAGCCTCCGGGCGATCCGCTCCAGCTTGGGCCGGAAGCTGCCGACGTTCCTTCCCTGGTAGGCGGCCGGGTCGTACCGCTTCGCGCGCTCGGCGTAGGCGGCCCGCACCTCGTCCGGGCCGGCGCCGTTCTTCGCGCCGAGCACGGCGAAGAGGTTCATCCCCTCGAGCGCGCCGTCGAAGTCGAAGATCTCCGACTTGAGTTCGGGATCCAGGTCCACCGCTTCCGCCATGGCAGCGGTGCGGAGCGGGCTGTGGACGACGGGGAAGGCCATGGCGTTACCCTCCGAGCGAGGCCTCGACGATGGCGGCAGCCTCGTCCAGCTGCGCCTCGGTCACGGTGAAGGCAGGCGCGAAGCGCAGCGTGCGCTCACCCGCGAGGTTGATGATGAGTCCGCGCTCGCGGACGCGGGCCAGCGCCGGGGCCGCGTCCTCCGTGAGCTCCACGCCCACGAGCAGCCCGCGTCCGCGCACCTCGCGGATCTTCCCGGGGTGCCGCTCCTGCACGGCCCGGAGCCGCGACTGGAAGTGTTCGCCCTTGCGCGTGACGGCCTCCAGCATCGCGGGCGCGGTGCACAGCTCCACGGCGCGGTTCGCCACCGCGCAGCCCAGCGGGTTGCCGCCGTAGGTGCTGCCGTGGGACCCCGGCCCGAGCGCACCGGCGACCTTCTCCCTTGCGACGATGGCGCCAATGGGGAAGCCGTTGCCGAGCGCCTTCGCGGTGGAGATGGCGTCCGGGAGGATGCCGTCGTGCTGGAACGCGAAGGGCTTGCCGGTGCGTCCCATGCCGGACTGGATCTCGTCCACGAGCAGCAGCAGGCCGTGCTCGTCGCAGAGCGCGCGCAGAGATGTCAGGAACCCCGCGGGCGCGGGCTTCACGCCGCCTTCGCCCTGGACGGGCTCCACGAGCACCGCCGCGGTGTGGGGGCCAACGAGCCGCTTCACAGATTCGAGGTCCCCGTAGTCGGCGTAGACGAA
>JBDLRJ010000405.1:0-2762 GCA_039800145.1 Pseudomonadota bacterium
CGGGATCTCGGCTCCTCCAACGGCACCTTCGTGCGGCTGGCGGGCCCCGTGCTCGTCGATGGCGGCGATCAACTGCTGGTCGGGCGCCAGCTGCTGCGCGTGGAGCGCGGCACCGAATACACCATCCGTCGCTGACTTCGCCCCAGAACACGGAGAGCCGCCCCGCGTTCACGCGGAGACGGCTCCCCGGTCAGCCGGTGGACGCGCCAGCGACTCAGCCGTAGGACTTTTCCTTCTTCTCCTGCTCTTCCTTGCAGCGGATGCAGAGCGTCGTCACCGGCCGCGCCTCCAGGCGCTTCGGGGAGATCTCCTCTTCGCAGCGCTCGCACACGCCGAAGGTCCCGTCGTCGATCCGCGCGAGCGCCATCTCGATCTTCTTGAGAAGGAACTTCTCCCGGTCCCGGAGGCGGAACACCATGGACTGTGCGTACTCGGAGGACGCGAGATCGATCTCGTCCGGAAGATCGTCCGTGTCGAAGTTGGACTCCTCCAGCAGGGTCTTCTTGGCGCTCTCCAGGAGCGCCGCCTTGCTGTCCTCCAGCATCTTCTTGAAGCGCTTGAGCTCTTTCTGATTCAAGGCGGTGGCCCCATGGGAAAAGGGTAAAAAGAGGGCCGAAAGTTTCGGCCACTGGGCCGAGCGGTGTCAAGGTGAGTGAGAAGCCACCGAGGTGTCAGCCCCATGAGTGACGCGACCAAGTTCGACCGGGAGTTCCTCCGCACGGCCCTCCAGTTGGCGGGCAGGAGCGAGGTGGATCACCTGCTGTACATCTCGGACACGCCCCTGCAAGCGCAGGATCTCCGGGGGCGGCCGGTGCGGAAGAAGCTGGTGTGCGCGGTCACCCTCCCCTCGCTCGCCGCCGAGCTCGAGTCCCGGAAGTTCAAGGCGCTCGTCATCCCGGCCTATGACTACTCCCGCACCGAGCGCGTGAAGGTGGCGCTCGTCTCCGCGCTCTCGCAGGGGGCCTTCGCCGAGGGAGATCTCGTGCTCTGCGTCACCGGCAAGGTGGGCAAGCCGCTGGACACCCTCATGCAGATCCGGATCGGCGGCTCGCTCGAGGACCGGGTGGCCACCGAGGGACTCAAGCTGGGCGAGGAGTTCAACTCGCAGGTGGTGGACGCGCTCATCCAGCTGGCGCTCCAGATCGGCCAGGAGGGATTCGAGGGCCATCCCATCGGGACCATCCTCACCATCGGCGACCACACCTCCGTGCTGGAGAAGAGCCGCCAGCTGACCATCAACCCATTCCAGGGACTCTCCGAGGCCGAGCGCAACGTGCTGGATCCGCGCATCCGGGAGGCCATCAAGAACTTCTCCGTGCTCGACGGCGCGTTCGTCATCCGGGAGGACGGCGTGGTGCTGGCAGCCGGGCGCTACCTCTCCGCCGTCAACGAGACGGTGAAGATCCCGCTCGGGCTCGGGGCACGCCACGCCGCCGCGGCCACCATCAGCTCCGAGACGAAGTGCCTGGCGCTCGTGGTGAGCCAGACCTCGGGCGCGGTACGCCTGTACAAGGACGGCCAGATCCTGCTCGAGCTGCACCAGTCCGCGCGCCGCACGTAGCGGGGCGGCCTCAACGCTTCCCCCGCTCCTCCCTCCAGAGCTCCGCGAGCGCGTGGGCGCGCTCCACCTCGTCGCGCGCCCGCTCCAGGGCCACCGTCCGCTGCGCCCGCGCAGACTCGGTCCGGAACGCCTGGCCTGCCGCCCGCCCCGCCGCGAGCCTGGCCTTCGCCGCCCCCCGCTCGGCCCGCAGCCGCGTCACCTCCGCGGACATGTCTCGGGCGGTGTCCACCAGGAGCTGGGCCTCCACCTCCGCCTGCGCCAGTGCCTCCCTCGACTGGCGCAGCGCCTCGTCCACGCGGTTGACGTCGGCGCTGAGCAACTTCACCGCCCGCGCGTCCCCTGCACGGGTGGCCTCGTCGAGCCGTGCAGACAGTTCCCCGCGCTCGCTCTCCTGCCGCGTGCAGTCCCGCTCGAGCGTGGACGTGTGGGCGAGCAGGGTCGCCGCGGCACGGCGCAACTCGGCTGCGTCGCGCTCGAGCGCCTCCACCTGCCCGTCGTACTCCGCCAGCGGATCCGCCACCGCAGGCTGCCGCTGCTTGCGCTTGAAGAAACCGAACACGCCCGCCTCCCGTCTGCCCTTCAGTCTAGCCCCGCACGGCCCCCGGCCTGCACACCCGGCGCACCGTTGCCACGGCAGTCAGCACGCGCCCGCCCCGCCCCAGGGCCGCCTGGTAGGCCTCCGGCGTCACCCCGTACACGCCGAGCAGGTGCTGCACCAGCGCCACTGCCTCCTCTGCACGCTCCGCGAGAGGCACCAGCACGGCCGTGTCCGCCACGGCCTCGAGCACCGAGACGACGTGCTCCGTGTCCGTCTCCCGCGCGGCCCGCCCGGTGGGCTCAGGCCCGGTCTCCGGGAAGAAGGCGTCGAACGAAGTGGCAGACCGGACCGCCCCCGCGGACTCTTCACGCCTTCCCTCTGCCACCTCGCGCAGCGCCTGCAAGTGACGCTCGAGCTGGGCGAGTGCCTCGGGACCCGGCGCGAACTGCCGGGGAAGCAGCGTGCGGAAGCGGGTCTCGAATGCCGTTCGGACCGACGAGATCTCCGCGTCCGAGAGGTGGTGGTAAAACGCCCGCCCGCCCGCCGCGCGCTGCTCGTCCACCAACGCGCGCAGGTCCACGTTCTCGTCCCCGAGAGAGATGAAGGAGAAGGCGATCTCCACGTCCTCCACGGGCTTCCGCGCCGCTCGCACCGCCTCCACGT
>JBDLRJ010000406.1:0-5284 GCA_039800145.1 Pseudomonadota bacterium
CTTCCCCACCCCGGCCGGAGGAGGAGGATCCCAACGCCCGGCTGACGGAGCGGGCCGCGCGCGGGGCGGGCCACGCGCCGAAGACGCTGCCCCTCCCCCCGGACAACCCCACCGCGTGGGCAGGCACCGTGGCGCTGAAGGTCGTGAAGCTGTCCACCGCGGCGCACGTGGGAAGCGGCCGGGTCCAGCTGGTCACGGACGAGTCGTTCCTGCTCGTGACGCTGCTGGCCCAGAACGTGGGGAAGCAGCCCGCGGAGGTGGACCCCACCACCGCGCAACTGGTCCTGCCGTCCGGCGCACGGGCGGCCCCCGCCCCGGATGCCCAGCGCCTCGTGGGCACGGTCCCGGGCGTGCGGACACTGCAGCCCGGCGGCGAAGAGGTGCGGGAGGAGTGGGTGCTCGCGTTCGAGGTGCCCGAGGCGGCCCTCGCGCCCGGGCTCGCGCTGGCGCTGGGCGAGGCGAGGATCCCGCTCCGGTAGGGCCCGCGGGTGTCACACCGGGGTGCGGCCGGGGGCCGGCCTTCCTTGGTGGCCTCCGCCGGGCAGGGCATATTGCCGGTCCTCAACCGCTTTGCCCCCGAGGATGCCCATGCCCGTCCGGCTCTCCGACTCCAGGCTGTCCACGCTCTACAAGACGCTCGAGACCCAGCGCGCCTCCAACGCGTCCGTGCAGATCGACGACGCGAAGGTGCTGGAGTTGCTCGCCGCGGTGGCGGACGGCACGGGGAAGACGTTCGACAAGGCACTCTCGGAGCTCAGGGCGCCGGGGCTGTCGCGGGACGCGCAGGTGAAGATCGTCCAGGCGAACATGACCGACTCCGAGAAGAAGGACCTCGGGACCATCCTGGACGCCGGCACCGTGCCGCTCAGCTCCTCCGCGCGCGGCTTCCTGGAGGCGGTGCTCGGCCGCCGCGGCGCCACCACCACGGGGGCTGCCCTGCAGGTGTCCGGGAGCCAGCGCAACGGCATCGCCGGCACGGTGGCGCCGGGGAGCACCATCGAGGCCATCAACATCACCACCGCCCCCGGCGGCCGGCTCCGGATGGACGACACCATGGTGATCGCCCGCTCGGACGGCGCGGGGAAATTCCTGGGTTCGCTCCCGGACGTGAAGGAGGGGGATCTCATCCGCCTGCGCGCCCGCGACGCGAGCGGAAAGGTCGGTGACTGGATCACCATCCGCGCCACCGGCATCAGCACCTCCGACACCCGCAACGCCGTGGTGGCCATGCAGCGCATCGGCCTCACGGCGGGCACCGGCGGCAAGGTGAACGTGGAGAACATCAACAGCAGCCGCCAGGTCAGCGAGCCCGGCGCGAAGCTGCAGTTCACCAACGTCCGCACCGGGGAGAAGAAGGTCGTCACGCTCAACGAGCAGGGCAGCTTCCCGGCCGGCTTTTCGTTGAACGGGATTGCAGGCGACTCCTTCTCCGTCTCCGCCACGGACGGCCGCAACAACACCGCCTTCACGTCCGAGGTGGGGCGCGTAACGGTGCCAGGCGGCGCCCCGAGCGGCGTGGACCTGGTGAAGGACCCCGCCCTGCACAAGGACGAGCTCAACGCGGACGGCACGCCCCGGTTCGCCAAGAAGACCTTCAAGGGGCCGCTCTTCACCGACGGCGTGCGCCCCGAGGACGTGAAGCAGGGGCAGATCGGCAACTGCTACTTCCCCGCCGCCATCGCCGCGCTCGCCAAGTCGGACCCGGACGCGCTGCAGCGGATGATCAAGTCCAACGGGGACGGCACCTACACGGTGACCTTCAAGGAGCAGGACTACGCCACGGGCCGCTTCAAGGACGTCCAGGTGAAGGTGGACGGAGATCTCTACGTGCGCAGCTACGGCGCCCCGCTCTACGGCTCTTCCAACGGTGACACCTCCGCGGACCGGATGGAGCTGTGGTACCCGCTGGTTGAGAAGGCGTATGCCGCGTGGCACGGCAGCTACAACGACATCGGTGACGGCGGCTTCTCCTCCGACGTCCTCCAGGCGGTGCTCGGCAAGCCCGGACGGGACATGACCGTCTCCACCGCGCCCACGACCATGGACCGCGTGTGGAACCAGGTCCGCAAGGGGGTGGACAGCAAGTGGCCCGTTGCCGCGGGGACCCACGGGGACACGCAGTCGGGGCTGTACACGAACTCCGGCGTCTACGCGGACCACGCCTACTCGGTCATCGGCTACGAGGAGCGCAACGGCGAGCGCTACGTCCAGCTGCGCAACCCCTGGGGCGAGAGCGAGCCGTCCGGAAACGGCGCCAACGACGGCATCTTCTCGCTCAAGCTCTCCGACTTCTGCCGCCTCTACCAGAACCTGATGTGGGCGGAGGGCTGAGGCCGTGGCCCTTCCCCCGGAACCGCTGCAGGAGCTGCTCCCCCACGCCGCGTGGGTGGTGGAGGCCGAGGTGACGGACGTGCTCGCCGTGGGCGAGCCGCCGCCGAAGGTGTCCGCCCCCGCCGGCTGGACCGACACCGGGCAGAAGGCGGCCAGCCAGCGGGTGCAGCTGAAGGTGACGCGCGTGCTGCGCGGCCCGCCCGTGCAGGCGCTGGTGGTGGACAAGCCCGTGGGCGCCTACGCGCTGCGCGCCGGCAACAAGGGGCCGTTCCTCCTGGACGGCTCCCAGCCGCACCCGGTCATCCTCGGCCGGTACGGACCGGACAGCTACGCGCTCGCGCGGATCGAAGCGGCGCTCGCGGGCTGAGCCCCGCCTCCGCCGCTTACAGCGTCGCAAGGTCCAGGAGCTCGCCCCGCGAGGCCCCGCGGGCGTGCGCCTCGAGCAGCCGCTCCGCGGGGGACACGCCGCCGTTGGCCACCTCCGCCAGGGGCGCGAGCAGTGCCGCGTCGTCCGGGTCCATCCGGCGGAGCGCCCGGCGGGAGATCTCCACCATCTCGCGCGCGAGCCGCCAGAGCGGCACCTCCCGGAAGCGGCCGCGCAGCCCCTCGCGCCCGGCCAGCGCGTGCAGCTCCAGGTGCTCGGAGAAGGAGAGCCGCGGGAGGAGGTCCAGCGCCTCGGCGCGCGCTGCAGGATCGTACAAGAGTCCGCGCCAGAGCGCGGGGAGCGCCGCGGTCATGGCCGGGCCGCAGCAGTCCGCGCTCCGCACCTCGAGCACCTTCTTGATGCGGACCTCGGGGAAGAGCGTGGAGAGGTGGTCTGCCCAGTCGGACTCGGTGACGGGGGCGCCGCCGTACCCGTGCGCGAGCAACGCGCGGAATGGCACGCCGGGCACGACGTACTTGCCGTCCCGCCGCAGGAAGAGCACCGGGGCATCCAGCGCCCACTCCGCGTAGCCGCGGTAGGTGAACGTCCCGTCCAGCATGAAGGGGAGGTAGCCGCAGCGCGCCCCGTCCACGGCGGTCCACACGTGCGAGCGGTAGCTCATGAAGCCCGACGGCACCCCCTGCCGCAGCGGGCTGTTGGCGTAGAGCGCAACGAGCAGCGGCGCGAGCCGGGCCGCCACCGTCACCTTCTCCGCGCAGTCCGCCTCGCTCGTCCAGTCCAGGGACACCTGCCCCGTGGCGGTCAGCAGCATCATGTCGCGGGCGAGGGGGCCGCGGCTGCCGAGCGAGCTGCGCATGGCCCCGTACCGGCTCTTGGGCATCCACGGCATGGAGTCCGTGTCCTCGAAGGGGCGGTAGCCGAGCATCACCACGCGAAGCCCCAGCGCGTCCGCCGCGGCCTTCAGCTCCGCGAGGTGCCGGGCGTTCTCCGCGGCCGCCTCGCGCGCGGTGACGAAGGGGCTGCCGGACAGCTCCAGCTGTCCGCCGGGCTCGAGCGAGACCGTCTCCACCCCCCGCTGCAGCGCGATGGTGGGAAGGCCCGGCGCCTCGCTGAACGGCGCGTAGCCATGCACCTGCATCTTCGCGAGCAGCGCTCCGATCCCCCGCTCGCCCTCGTAGGGGACCGGCAGCCCGTCCGCGCGGGTGAAGAGCAGCTTCTCGTGCTCGAGTCCCACCTTGAACGGGCCCGCACCGCGCTCGGCCGAGCGGAAGTAGCCGAGCAGGTCCTCCACGGCATGGACGGGGCGCGAAACGCCGGGTGCAAGGTCGAGCGACATGGCGAAAGAGGGCCGCTTATACCCCTCGTCCCCTGCGTGCGCCCGACTGTTTGCGCCGCCCAGCGACCCCGGGCCCGGGAACGTTTTGGCCGCCGCGGGGGTTCCTGTGCTCCGGACCTTGAAGCCCTTGGGGGCCGTGGTTAGCATCCCCGCCGGCCACCGGTCGTTCGCCAGGCGTCAACTCGCTGAAATTTCTCGCGTTTCCAGGAAGGCACGTCCACTTCATGCCGCGCACCCTTCGCCGCGTCGCCACCGTTGCCCTGCTGCTCGGGGCCTGGGCCCTGGCGGGCAATGACCGTGTCCCCGCGTGGATCATCTCGGGCGAGGCCGTGGCCGGCCCCCCGTCCCTGTTGGCCAACGGGGTGGTCCAGGCCGCCGACGGGACGCGCCCCCCGCACGATCTCTCGGCGCTCCGCACCTTCACGAAGGTCATCCTGTACGTGAAGGACAACTACGTGGACCCGCGGCGCGTGAAGCCGAAGGAGATGATGGTCGCCGCGCTCGACTACGTGGAGAAGGCCGTTCCGGACGTGATGGTGGACGGCAACGCCGAGGGCGGGAAGCTCACCGTCAACGTCAACGGCCAGGTGAAGATCTTCGACATCACCCACGTGGACTCGCTCTGGAAGATGTCCTTCACGCTCAAGGACGTGTTCGATCACCTCGGCAAGCACATGCGGCCGGGCTCGGACACGCGGGACGTGGAGTACGCGGCCGTCAACGGCATGCTGTCCACCCTGGATCCGCACTCGGTGCTGCTGCGCCCGGAGCTCTACCGGGAGATGAAGCTCACCACCAAGGGCGAGTTCGGGGGCCTGGGCTTCGTCATCCAGATGAAGGAGGGCAACCTCACGGTGGTGAAGGTGCTGCCCAAGACGCCGGCGTACCGCGCGGGCATCAAGAAGGATGACCACATCAGCCGCATCGGCGAGGAGTCCACGGTGAACATGGACCTCAACGAGGCGGTGTCCAAGCTCCGCGGCCCCGTGGACAGCAAGGTGAGCATCACCGTGATGCGCAAGGGCTGGGAGAAGCCCCAGGTGATGACGGTGGCGCGCGCCACGATCTCCATCGAGTCGGTGCAGTCCAAGCTGCTCGCCAGCAACGTGGGCTACGTGCGGCTCAAGAACTTCCAGGGCAACACCACCCGCGACCTGCAGGGCGCGCTGGGCGAGCTCCTCGAGCAGGCCCGGCGCGGTGGCTCGGCCCAGGGCCTCAGGGGCCTCGTGCTC
>JBDLRJ010000407.1:0-9755 GCA_039800145.1 Pseudomonadota bacterium
AGAAGCAGATCTCCCACAGCGTGCGGAACGACGGCAGCAGCTTCGACTTCCACCACCGCGACTCGTTCCACTACCACCTGTACACGCTGCAGGCGTGGCTCACGCTGGCGACCTCTGCCCCCGAGGCCTTCACCCCGAAGGCGCGCGGCGAGCTCCTCAAGGCCCTCCAGTTCATGAAGCCCTACTACGAGGGCAAGAAGACCCACGTCGAGTTCAAGAACACCCAGGTCGCCTTCGACAAGGCGCGCGCCGCGAACGGCGAGGAGACGTACATCCCCCACCCGTGGAACCCGGCCGAGGCGAACCGCGTGCTGCAGCTGGCACGCGGCATCTTCCCGGAGATCCGCGACTGGACCGCGGGCTCCACGGTGACGAACGACTCGCTGCACAACGAGCTGCTCGCCGTGCAGCTGGGGCTGAACTAGCTCACGGCGCCTTCGGGGCGTCGAAGCCCTCGAAGCCGGTGGGCTCGTACCCTCCGGAGCGGCCGGCGCGGCTCGCGTCGTAGACGAAGCGCCGCGCGCGGTTGACATGGCCCATGGGTTGGTGCGCCGTGGTGCCGTGCCAGGGGTTGTACGAGAGCTTCTCGCAGAAGGCCGTGCGGCGCTCGTCCGCGAGCGACTGCGGGGGCATGCGGATGTCGCCCACGTGCAGCAGCGGCGCGTCCGCCTCCTTCCACTCGCGCGAGGCGTGCTCGATGGGCGTCTTCTCCGGGTCCGCCTGCAGCTGGACGTAGAAGCTGAAGCAGAGCCCCTCGGCCGACGCCGCCTCGAGATCCTTGCGCAGGTAATCCGGGTCCTTCCGGTCTCCCGGCTTGCGCTCCTTCGTCCCCGCGCACGGCTTGCTGGTGAACTTCACCGCCTGGTGGGCGCCGAGGTGGAACGCCCCGCCGCTCCAGTACTGCGCCGTGGCAGCAGACGGGATGGGATCCGTCTTCAGCAGCGCCGGGGCCGCGGTGCGCGGGTGGCCCGCGGCGAAGAGGAGGCCGGGGAGACGGCCCTTCTCGTTCTCGTGGGCGAAGACCATGAACTCCTCGGCGTTGCGCCCCACGGGCGTGGGGGCATTCGTCATCAGGAAGTCCTGGGTGGCCTTCTCGTCGTCGAGCGACCGGGGCCCCTGCACGCCCATCAGCTTCACCGCCATGCCACGCGCATCCAGCTCGTCGTCCGCCTGGCGCCAGCCCACGCCGTTCGAGAAGCGCACCCACACCGGCCACGGCCCCTGCCCGTCCGCGAAGGCGCCGTGGCGGACGCGCGCGTCGCGGTCCGCCGCGAGCTCGAACGTTCCGTACAGGCACCCATGGGCCTTGCCGTGGAAGCCGCGCTGCAGCGGCTGGTTGCGCGAGGAGGTCTGCTTCTTCTGCAGCGCGACCATCTGCTCGGCGAAGGTGGCGAAGCGCTTCGCCTCGTCCGCGCAGCTCCCGAGGCAATACTCGGTGTTGAGCGACTCCGCCTCCGGCGCCGGCGGCTCCTGCGGCGGAAGCGGGACGTCACCCGGCTTGAGCGCGGAGACGGCCGAGGGCTGGGGGACGACGCGGACGCCCGAGCAACCGAGGGAGGCTGCCGCGGCGAGGGACACGACGAGAACGTTCTTGCGCATGGGCGCGGCAGCTTATGTCAGGGGACGAACAGGACAATTCCTCCGTCCGCGTCCATCCACAGGCCGCGCGCCTGGGCCGAGGCCGCCCCCACGGGCACGCGCACCGCGCCGTTGGCAGGGACGGTGAGGGTCTCGCCCGTCTTCGTCCAGGTGTCCTCGCCCGCCGCATCCAGCACGAGCCCGACCGTGGGTCGTGCGGCGCGGAAGGTGTCGTTGTTCGTCTCGCCGAAGCCCGCGAGCGTGTTGCCGCCGGGCGCCTCGTACCGATCGTTCCCGGCGAGGTCCACGAGCAGGCCCCAGCCGTTGGCGTTGCCCGCCCCGAGTCCCAGTCCGGGCGCGCGGTACACGTCGTCCCCGGCGTCGTCCCAGAGGAAGGACACGGAGAAGTCATGGCCGATGGCGACGGAGGTGCCCACGGGGCGCCAGGTGTCGTTGCCGTGCTGGTCATTCCCGCCGCGGTCCCGGAAGGTGGACAGCGCGAAGTGCGCGCTGGCCCCGTCCACGTAGTACAGCCCGTCGTACTGGTCGTCGCCGCCGTCGTCGTCGAAGACGCCGAGGCCGAACCAGTAGCCCGCCCCGCGCGCGAACACGGAGGCGAGGTAGGTGTCCTTCCCCCGCCCGCGGTCCACGAAGAGCCCCACCCCACCGCTCGCAGCCCCGGACGCCTGGGCGTTTCCCCGGATGCCGTGGCCGGTGCCCTGGACCATGGAGTTGTTGCCCGTGCCCTTCAGCTGGGCACTGAAGTAGAGCGGATCTCCGCCGCGGGCCGGGTCCCCCACGTCCGCGAGGTACCGGTCATCTCCCGCGTCGTCCAGGAGCGCCCCTGCCCCGCGGATGCCGCCGTACCCCTGGGACAGCGACCAGGTGCGGTACGTGTCGTCCCCGCCGAGATCCCTCAGCAGCCCGATCCCGAACGTGGCAGCCCCCTGCCCGCCCACCTCCAGCGCGTAGGTGTCGTTGCCGGCGCCGTCCACCAGCACCCCCACGCCCATGGCGCCGTAGCCCTGCGAGGCAGCGAGCGAGGTGTAGGTGTCGTTGCCCGCGACGTCCCACAGCACGCCCACGCCGAGCCGCCCGGCCCCCTGGCGCGGCGTGGTGCTGCGCGTGCGCGCCGTGTAGCCCTGTGCCACGTCGCCCGCCGCGTAGCGCCCGGCCTCGTCCGACTTGAGTCGGTTGCCGGTGTCCTGCGCCCCGGGCACCTCCGGGTAGCCCCACGTGTCGTCTCCGCCGAGATCCACCGCGACCGCCGCGGCGAGCACCACGCCATCCGCCGCGCCCACCGGGGCCCGGTAGCTGTCCGCGCCGCCCGTGTCGAACAGCACGGCCACCGGGGCGCCCTCGGTCACGTGCGCCCCGGGGCCGTGGAAGACGACGCGCCCCAGCGGCGTCTCCAGGTCCACGTCGGGCAGCGCGCGCGAGGCGAAGCGCTCGAAGCGGGCCTCCTCCACGGCCTTCACCACGTCCCGGCAGGCGCCGAACCAGGGAGCCCAGTCCAGCCCGCCCTGTCCCGGGACACCGGCGAGCCCGGTGCGGACCTGGGCGTTGCCGAAGTTCAGCATCCCCAGCTGCGGATCCGGCACCACCACGCTCCCCGCCAGCCGCGCGAGCACCGGCAGGTCCTGCCCCGCGAACACCTGGTCCCGAACCACGCGGGCGCGGGCCATGGCGCGCCACACCGGCAGCCACGCCTCCAGCACGTCCGCGGGAACCTGGCCCAGCTGGTACAGGATGCCGGGCGAGGCGTCGCCGAGCGCCTCGGCCGCGGCGGCCACCACGTCCACGGGAGGCGGCTCCGGAGGCGGAGACGGCGGCAGCTCCCGGTCCAGCGCGAGCGCGAGCAGCTCCACCGTGTCGGTGACGGCGCGCGGCGACGCCGCCAGCGGCACCGAGTCCACGAGCCGGTTGCTGTGCCCCTGCAGCGCGAGCGGCTGGTTGAGCAGCGCGTCCGCGAAGGAGAGCCGGAACGGGTCCGCCGGGATGTCACCGGGGAAGAAGGACAGGAACGGCGGCGGCACCGCGCTGCACCGGTCCCAGCTGCCGGCGTCCAGCAGCTCGGCCACCAGGTCCCTGCCGCCGTCCAGTGGAACAATCTTGCAGTCCCGCGCCGGAATGCAGGCGGGCTCGCCCGGTGCCTCGGGGCGCGCGGCACAGGCCTCGCCGGCCGTGCAGGTGAGCAGCCTGCAGTTGGGGGGCGGTGGGGTGACCACCTGGCCTGCGTCTTCGCCTGGGACGGAGGCGTCCGGGACGGAGGCATCCGGCATTCCTGCCGGGGGAGGAACGGAACAGCCGACGGCGGCCACGCACGCAAGGCTCAGCAGGACTCGCATGGGCCCGCTAGGTAGCACGGAACGCTACGGTGCGACGACGCGCCCCGGGGCGAGCACGCCGCCGGACTCCACGTGGCAGCGGTTGCAGTCCCCGTCCACCTGGGGCGCGTGCATGGCGCGCACGCGTCCCCCTGCCTCCACCTGCGCCGTGTACGGCCGGGCGATGGGCCGGTCGAAGACGAAGTTGCCCACGGCGTTGCTCGTCGCGGTGTGCACCTCGCCGTGGGCATCCGTGATGCGAACGGTCACGGAGGGGCTTCCCCAGCAGGTGTCCGGCTCGTAGAGAGAGGGGTAGACGGTGCCGGCCGCCGCGAACTGCGGCCCTGGCCACTGCGGATCCGAGTGGCACTGGATGCAGGCGGCCCCCGGTTCCATCAGGGGGCCTTCGCCGCTCGGGTCCTCCACGCCGGACGAACAGGCCGCCTCGCCCCACGTCGGGCAGCTGCCCGCGGGGGCCCCGGACGCGAGGTAACGGGCCAGGATCACCTGCTCGCCGGGGAGCGGCACGGAGGAGGGGGGTGGCGGCATGGGGGCGTCGACCGCGCCCATGCGGGCCAGGGCCCGCTCGGCCACCGTCTGTCCGGGGAAGCCCGGGCTCGGCGCCAGCAGGTCCCCGCGCGACAGCAGCCGGCCCACCGCCCCGTGCCGGAGCGGCTCCCCGTGACAGCCGGCGCAGTGCAGCTCGAGCAACGCCCTCACGTCGCACGGGAGCCCTTCGCCGGGGACGCCGGGCGCCACGGGTTCACCGGCGTCCGGCAGAAAGGTCCCGCCGTCTGCCGGCAAGAGAGCGGAGGGTGGAGCGCAGCCGGGGCCCGGCAGGAGGAGGGCTGCCAGGAGCCACGGGCGAGCGCGCACGGTCGGCGTCCTACTTCCCGAACTCGGCCTTCATGTAGGCATACAGGTCCGCGAGCTCCTGGTCTTCGAGCCCGGCGTAGCTGGACATGGAGGTGCCCGAGACGCCGTTGAGGAGGACGCCGATGATCTCCTCCTTCGACTCGTCCTTCAGCGGCGCCTGGAGGGCAACCCCGCTGCCAGTGCCTGCCCCGTTCGCACCGTGGCAAGCCGCGCAGCCGCGGTTGGCGAAGGAGTTGCCGCCGGCCGTCACGGAGCCCGTGAGCGCCGCGATTTGCTGGGTGCGGGTCTGGGCCCCGGCATCCGTCCCAGCGTCGGTGCCAGGCGTGTCCGTCCCGCCGCAACCGGCGAGCGCGAGGGTGGAGACGAGGACGAGGCGTGACAGGCGCATGGGCGCTCCAGGCAAAAGAAAAGAGGGGGTGTCCGTGTGGCACACCCCCTCCCCCGCCTGCAACTCCCGGCGCCGCCCCCGTGTCAGCGGTGCGGCAGGCCGTACGTCAGCGCCCGTCGCCGTTGCCGTCGAGGACGGTGACGGTCTCCGGGGCGCGGCCCCCGAGCGCCTCCACCGCGAGGTCCGCGAGCAGCTCGCCGAAGCGGGGATCCCCGTCGAAGTTCGGCGCGAGCTTCACGTTGGCGCCGGGGAACTTCGACCAGGCCGGGCCGGAGGGGTTGGTGAGGATCTCCCGCACCTCGGTGTCCGCGTCGAACAGCGTGGCGCGGTGGTGCACGGTGAACGACAGGCGCCCGTCCAGGAGCACGTTCTTCGGCGCCTCGCGGCGCTTGTAGATGACGTCCTCCACCAGCTTCTCCGCCACGACCTTCGCCTTGGGGCCGGTCCACTCGGCGCCGGGGAAGAAGTCGTCGTTCAGGTACCCGTGCGCCACCTGGTAGCCCTCGCGCTCGAGCCGGGCCTTCACCTTGCCGTAGAGCTCCATCATCTCCTTCGTGGCGTCGTCCCCCTGCTGCACCATCCGCAGCGGCAGGCCGTGGGAGGTCAAGAAGATGAGGGTGTCCTGGGGACGGCTGCCGGGGAACGCCTTCTTCGCGTCCTCGATGAGCACGTCCCCGAGCAGCTTCTCGAAGCGCGGATCGTCGTTGAAGGACATCACCGCCTTCACCTCCGGGGTGTAGCCCGGCCGCTTGTGCAGGGCCTCCTTCATCTCCATGACCGACTCGCCCATGGTGGCAGCCGAGTTCTGGGCCCCCTGGTTGAAGACCACGATGTCGGTGATGCCGTCCGCCTTCATCTTCGCCACCGCGTCGTCGATGAACGGGGCCATGAAGTTGAAGCCGTAGTACGTCTTTGCATCCACGCCCTTGCGCTTGAGCGCCTCGGTGACGGCGGCAGCCTGCAGCTCGGTGTTCTCCTTGTACCGGGTGGGGCCGGTGGCCTCGTACTGGGACAGGAGGTTGTCCTTCTGCAGGGGCCAGCCGGCCGCGTCCACGGCGGGGCGGACCCACTTCGGCAGCGGGAGGCCGGGGTTGCGCAGCACCGCCTCGCGCACGTACCCGCGCAGCTCCGTCTTCACGTCGTTGATGTCGCCGTGGGAGGTGAGCAGCACGGCCACCTTCCGGGGAGTGGTCTCACCGCCGCGGCCCACGCGGGCCGGGCCCTCCACCACGGAGACGCCCCCGCCGAGAGAGCTGGGCAGCGGGGTGGAGCGCCCCTCGGCGCGGTCCAACACGGAGCGGATGGCGCCGCGGTCCCAGGCATCCGCGGCGCGGGGGGAGGCGGGCTCGACGTTCTCGAGCGCGCGGCGCGCGGCGATGCGGCCCGCGTCCAGGCGGGCGGAGGAACGGGGGACGACGGGGTTCGTCACGGACGGCAGGGTGGTGGGCATGTACGACCTCGATGGAAGACCGGTGTGTCGCGGGAGATCCGCGCCGGGATGCACCTGTTGTCCGCGGCCGGGCGTCCATGGTTTCCACCCACGTTTGTCAATGGATTGTGCAATCTCGGGGTTGCGCGCAACCTGCGGCCCCCCACCGCCGACAATCGGACCAGCCATGCCCGTCACCCCCGTCCAGCCCTCCCTCTCCGGTTCCACCGGCGCCCCCCCGAAGCTCTCGCTCGGAGACCGGGGCCCGGACGTCCAGCTGCTGCAGCAGCGGCTCGCCCAGGCGGGCTTCTCGGCGGGGACTCCGGACGGGATCTTCGGGGCGGGGACGAAGGCGGCGGTGGTGGCCTTCCAGAAGCACGCGGGGTTGGTGGCGGACGGCGTGGTGGGAGCCGCCACGCACGCCGCGTTGGCAGCCGCCACGGGAGCCCCTGCCCCGGCGCCTGCACCGGCCCCTGCCCCGGTCAACGACACCTTCGAGCCCGGCCGCCCGGCGCCGCTCTCGCTGGACAAGGCCGCCGCGCACGCCTCCTTCGTGGCGAAGGCGCGCGCGGAGGGCGCCACCCCGGATCACCTCGCACTCCTCGACCGCGGGCTCGCGAAGTCCCCGTACAAGGCCAACGCCGCGAAGACCTGGGAGTTGCTCTCCCGGCGCGCGGATGGAACGTCCTTGCAGAACGCCGGGAGCACCGGCTTTGCCCCCTTCCCCGCCCGCGGCCAGCGCCCCGCCGAGGTCCGCCCCATGCCGTTCGTGGGCTCCGCCATCACGGAGGCCTCCGTGGCGGTGGGCAGCGAGGTGAACGGGCAGGTGCAGGCCCGGTGGTACGGCAAGGCGCCCGAGACGAACGCGCAGTTCTGGAGCGCCACCAAGTCCGTCAACGCGCTCGGGCTCATCTCGAAGCTGAACGCGGTCCGACCGGATCTCCCGGTGCAGGATCTCTTCATCCGCGAGGCGGGAAAGCCGGGCACCGCGGTCCCGCTGAAGTCCCTCTTCCAGGACATCACCTCGTACGATGCTGGGGCCCACCGCTCCAACGCGGGGGCCGGGGCGCTCGGGCGGATGCTGGGAGGCCCCGCGCGCGAGGCCTTCGTCTCGGGGAACACCGGCCACGCCGTGGAGTTCAACTCCAACTACGGTGGCGGCACGCTCTTCACCCGGCCCGAGGTGGTGACCGCCGGCGGCGCCCCCGTGCTGCTCTCCCCCGAGTCCGCGGGGGCGAACGTCCGCAACCGCGTCTCCGCGTACGATCTCACCCGGCTCCAGGCCCAGGCGGCGTGGCACACGCGCCTTTCGCCCGAGGCGCGTCTTCCCGGCGCACAGTCCCACAGCCTCGGCGGGTGGGCGCGCGCGCAGGCCGAGGACTCGGCCCGCTACGTGGACGCCGCCATCGAGAAGCTCGGGCTCTCCTCCTCGCTCAAGAACGTGGCCATCTCCACCAAGCTCGGCTTCGGGTACGCCAACGGCCGGTTCGAAGCGGTCTATTCCGGCACGGTGCAGTTCGACGACGCGCGCTTCAGCCCGCCGCGGCAGCGCACCATGGCCTTCACCCTGCGGGGTGGCCACGCGGACGCGCTCTCGCTGGACGCGCACATGGCCACGGAGACCACGGAGTTGCTGCGGCGGCTGGTGAACGACCAGCTGTAGCAGCCCTGTAGCGTCCCGGCGGAACCGTGGGACGAGTCCCCGGCCGAGGTATGTTCTGGGCGCCATGCTCAGCCTGCCCGCCCCGGACCTGTCTTCCCCGGACCTCTACCTGAACCGCGAGCTCAGCTGGCTCGCCTTCAACGGGCGGGTCCTGGAGGAGGCGCGGGACGCCTCCGTGCCGCTGCTCGAGCGGCTCAAGTTCCTGTGCATCGCGGCGTCCAACCTGGACGAGTTCTTCATGGTCCGCGTGGCCAGCCTGAAGGAGCAGCTGTCCCAGCCGGGGCTGGTCTCCGGGACGCCGGACGGGATGACGCCGCTGCGGCAGCTCGAGGCCATCGGCGCCGAGAGCCACCGGCTCGTGGCGGCCGTGTACGACTGCTTCAATCAGGAGCTCGTGCCGGAGCTGAAGCGGCACGGCATCAGCCTGCTGGGCGCCTCCGAGCTGGGGCGAGAGCAGAAGACGCAGCTGCGCGGCTTCTTCCGGCGCGAGGTGATGCCCGTCCTGACGCCGCTGGCGGTGGACCCCGGCCACCCCTTCCCGCACCTGAAGAACAAGACGCTGAACCTGGCCATCGCGTTTGACCGGCTCGGCCCGGACGGCAAGCCGCTGTGCGGCGTGGTGCAGGTGCCGGCCATGCTGGACCGGCTCGTGCCGGTGACGAACAAGCAGGGCCAGCGCGCCTTCGCCTTCCTCGAGGACGTCATCTCGCTGTTCGCGGACGAGCTCTTCCCCGGCCTCAAGGTGGTGGAGGCCATGCCGTTCCGCGTGACGCGCAACTGGCACCTGGAGCTGGACGAGGAGGAGGCGGAGGATCTCCTCACGCACATCCAGCGCGAGCTGCGGAAGCGGGACAAGGGGCGCGCGGTGCGGCTGGAGCAGGGGCGCGGGCGCCACCCGGCCACCCAGGCCATGCTCGCGCGCGCGCTGGGGCTGCAGCAGGGGGACGTCTACAACATCGACGGGCCCATCAACCTCGCGGACCTGATGGGGCTGGCCACGTCCCTCCCCGCCCCGCCGGAACTCCGGTACCCGCCGAGCGATCTCCCGGTGCGGCCGGACCTGGAGGAGACGGATCTCTTCGAGAAGATCTCCGAGAAGGATCTCCTCCTGCACCACCCGTACGAGAGCTTCCAGACGGTGGTGGACTTCATCCGGCGCGCGGCCGAGGACCCGCAGGTGCTGGCCATCAAGCAGACGCTGTACCGCACCTCCATCGACTCCCCGGTCATCAAGGCGCTGGCGCGCGCGGCGGAGCTGGGCAAGCAGGTGACGGTGATCGTCGAGCTGAAGGCGCGGTTCGACGAGGAGGTGAACATCGGCTGGGCGCGGGCGCTGGAGGCCGCGGGCGTGCACGTGGTGTACGGCCTCATCGGCTTCAAGACGCACTGCAAGGTGCTGATGGTGGTGCGCCGCGAGAAGGGGCAGCTGCGGCGGTACATGCACCTGGGCACCGGCAACTACAACCCGAACACCGCGCGCATCTACACGGACCT
>JBDLRJ010000408.1:0-4479 GCA_039800145.1 Pseudomonadota bacterium
GCCGATGAGCGGGGCCCCGCGCACGAGCATGGTGCGGATGGCCTGCGCCGCGTCCTCGAGCGTGCGCAGCGTCACCGTGCCGAACACGTGCGGCATCCGCGCCTGGTCGATGACCTGGACCTCGTGCGCGTTGCCTGCCCGCGAGATGCTCCGCCAGTGGATGCCCTGGACGCGCATGGTGACTCAGTGCCCCTCGAAGTCCACCAGCGTGAAGACGTCCACGCCGTTCGCTTCCAACTTCCGGCGGCCCCCGAGCTCCGGGAGATCCACCACGAAGGCGCAGCCGTGGACGTGGCCGCCGCAGCGGTTCACCAGGGCCAGCGCGGCGCCCGCCGTGCCGCCGGTCGCGAGCAGGTCATCCACGACCAGCACGCGCTCCCCCGGCTCCAGCGCATCCACGTGGATCTCGAGCCGGTCCGTTCCGTACTCCAGCGCGTAGTCCTGCGCGTAGGTGACGCTGGGCAGCTTCCCCTTCTTCCGGACGGGCACGAAGCCCAGCCCCAGCTGGTGCGCGAGCGGCGCGCCGAGGATGAACCCGCGCGCCTCGATGCCGACGATCTTCTGGAGCCCCGCCCCGCGGTACCGCTCCACGAGCGCGTCCACCACGTTGCGCATGCCGGAGGGATCCTTGAAGAGCGTGGTGACGTCCCGGAACTGGATGCCCGGCTTCGGGTAATCCGGGATGGTGCGGATGAGGGCCTTCAGCCCCGCTGCGGGGTGGCTCATGCGCGCCTCCCGCCCAGCACGCGGCCTGCAACCGCGTCCAGCTTCGAGACGACCGCGGGATCTCTCCCCGCGGGGGCCGTCATCACGGCGTACTCGAGCGCCCGGTCACAGCCGTGCGGGCAGGGGGCAGGGTGATGCGCCAGCCTCGGGACGACCGCGCGCACCAGTGCGCCGGCATTGTGCGCGTTCGCCTTCAGCACGCGGACCACCTCGTCCACCGTGACGGCGCCGTGGTCCGGGTGCCAGCAGTCGAAGTCGGTCACCATGGCCACGGTCGCGTAACAGAGCTCCGCCTCGCGGGCGAGCCGCGCCTCGGGGAGGTTGGTCATCCCCACCACGCTGGCGTCCCAGCTGCGGAAGAGGTGGGACTCCGCCTGCGTGGAGAACTGCGGCCCCTCGATGACCACGTACGTCCCACCGCGCACGGCCTTCACGTCCGCGTCCGCGGCCGCGCCCATCACCGCGTCTCCGATCCGTCCGCACACCGGGTGCGCCATGGAGACGTGGCCCACGAGCCCCGCGCCGAAGAAGCTCCGCTCGCGCCCCACGGTGCGGTCGATGAACTGGTCCACGACGACGAAGGTTCCCGGCGCGAGGGATTCCTTCAGCGACCCGACCGCGGAGACGGAGACGACGTCGGTGACGCCCACCCGCTTGAGCACGTCGATGTTGGCCCGGTAGTTCACCTGCGAGGGGCCCACGGCGTGCGTCCGCCCGTGGCGCGGGAGGAACACCACCGGCTGCCCCCCGAGCTCTCCGAACAGCAGCGCGTCAGAGGGTTCGCCGAAGGGGCTCTCCACGCGCTCCCACCGCGGGTTGGACAGGCCCTCCACCTGGTACACACCGCTGCCGCCGATGATGCCTACGAGGCTCTTTCCCATGGGCCGTGCACGCTCTCACCTCGGGGCGTCCCCGTGCAACGCTCAAGGCGTGGAACGTCCTCAGACTCCCCCGGTCCTGAGGCCCAGCTGCCCTTCGCGGATACGGGGGGTGCCTCAGGGGACGGCGTGCGGGCCCCGCCAATCGCCCGCCGTGCAGGCGGGGGGCACCGCGCCGGCGGATTCCTCCGCGTCCGACTTCGCGCGGAAGGCCCAGCCGTTGACGACGTACCGTTTCCCCTCTGCGTCCACGTCGATCACCACGTCGCCGCCGACGATCTCGTCGGCAACCTCTGCGCGGACCCGCGCGTCCGCCCCCGACGTGATGAACACGAGCCCGTGGCGCCTCAGCGACCGCACCACCTCGAGCGCCGGGTGGCCGTAGGTGTTCTCCCCGGAGGAGACGATGGACACTTCCGGGCGGAGCGTGGAGACGAGGCAGGGGTTGCTGGAGTGGGACGAACCGTGGTGGTTGGCGCGGTACACCTCCACGTCCCCCACGCGCGGCGCGGTGGAGGTCTCCACGTCGTGGTAGCCCTCGCGGTGCAGTCCGAAGGTGCGCTGGAGCGTCTCCCCGGTGAGATCTCCCCCGGTGAAGAGCTCGAAGTCCCCGAGCGTGAAGAGCAGCGCCACCGACTGGTCGTTCTCCGAGGGTGGCCAGGTGCGCAGTGCTTCGTCCGGCTGGGCGAAGCGGCCGTTGCCGTTGACCGCCACGACCTGGACGCGCAGCCCCTCGCCGAGATCCACCGTGTCGCCCACCTGCGCCTCGCGGTGCGCCTGCACCCGGCCGGACGCGAGCCAGCCGGGCCGCGCGCGCTCCCACGCCTGCTGCACCGCGCCCTTGTCCCCCACGGATGCGCTCCCGCGGTCCCACAGCGTCCCCACGGTCAGCCCCTCGTCGGCGAGCAGGCCGAAGAGCCCCGAGCGGCCGTCCGGCCCGTCGAAGCCCACGTGGTCCCGGTGGTAGTGGGTCGCCACGAAGTGATCCACGTGGCGGCGGCCGGTCACCTGCTCGAGGTGCGCGGCGACGCGGCGGTAGCGCGGTGAATCCGGCGCGTGGCGGGCCTCGCCCGCGTCGATGAGCAGCGTCTTCCCCCGGTGCTGCACGAGCAATGCATCTGCCTGACCCACGTCGAAGAACGTGAAGCGGAGCGGCGCTCCCTCCAGCGTTGCCCCGCGGCGCGCACGCCCCTGCGGCCGGAAGAGCGCGCCGCAGCCTGCGAGCCACGCCACCGCGGCGGCCAGTGCGGCGAGGCGCCTCACCGCGGGGTCACCAGGAGGTTGACGACGCACATCTCGTCCGCGGTGCCCTCGCCCCAGTTCACCGCGGCGGCCCCCGGGTTGTCGAAGGTGCAGCGCAGCGCCACCTTGTCGCCCGGCTCGAAGGCCACGGGCTGGTTGAACCGGTACTCGCGTTGCCAGTCGAAGTCCCAGTCCGGGATGTCGAGCAGCCGGATCCGCTCGCCGCCGGGCTTCAGGACGAGCGCCTCGCCGTGCCGCCCCAGGTCGTGCATGTGGAACATGGCGGAGTGGACGTCGAAGCCGTTGGGGAAATCCAGCTCCGGGGCGAAGAGCTTGAAGAAGTCCCGCGGGTCGTCCACGGCCTGGTGCACCACGTTGGACGTCCTTGCAGGGATGTCCATGGATCCCGCCACCCAGTCCAGCTTGAGCCAGGGGGCGTAGACGGCGCGCTTCTGCACGGTGTCCGAGAGCTGGAAGCGGACGCGGGTGAGATCCTCCGCGCCCACCGTGGCGCTGTTGTAGTGCACCTGCAGGACGAGCCGGCTGCCGGGGGGGACGAGGATGCCCAGCCCGCCGGGGAAGGTGCTGCCCTCGAAGCCGGGGATCCACGCGGAGAGCAGGAGGGTGGGAACCGTGGAGTCGCGTCCGCCCGAGGGGCCGCCGAAGCAGGTGTAGCCGGGGCCTTCCTCTTCCGCGTCCCACTGCCGGGGCAGGTGGGCGCTGTCGGGAGGGACCAGGTAGACGGCGAGGTGGTGAACGGTGGCGGGGTTGCCGGGGAGCGCGTCGAAGCCGGTGACGTAGGTGGGCTCGGTGCGCGTCCAGTCCACGGGGAAGCAGCGGTAGTCGTCCGGGGCGCTCCGGGTGGCGTAGCGCTCGGGCATGGCGAGCTCCAGGTCCACGCGCTCGAGCCCGGGCGACACCGCCGGGAGCGGCGCGCCGGGGCGGTTGGCATCTCCTTCCGGCATCCCGGCCTCGAGCCACTCGCGGAACAGCGCGACCTGCTCCGGCGACAGGGAGGGATCGTCCCGGTACGTGACGTCCGCGGCGGCTGCCTTCCAGGGCGGCATGGTGCGGGCCTCCACCGCTGCAGCCATGGCCGCTGCGTGGGTGCGCGCGGAGGCGTAGTCCTGCAGCGCGAAGGGCGCGACCTTGCCCGGCGCGTGACACCCCGCGCAGCGCCCCTCCACGACGGGGCGGATGTCTGCGTGCCACGTGGGCGCAGGCTTGCTGCAGGCGACGAGGGCGAGCGGGAGCAGGAGGAGCGCGGAACGCATGGAGCGGCTGTCTAGTCCAACTCGGCGCGCGGGTGGCGGCGGAGTCGGACAGCTGGCAGCATGGGCGTCATGAACTCCTCCCCCCTCGACTTCCACCACGCGCAGGCCATCCAGGCAGAGCAAGCCGCCTTCATGCGCAAGGTGTACGCCTTCATGGCAGCCGGACTCGCCCTGACCGGGGTCGTTGCATTCGGCGTGTCGCAGCAGCAGGCGCTGATGCGGACGATGTTCGTGGAGCACCGGTGGATCCCCATGGTGCTGCTCGGGGTGGAGCTGGTCATGGTGTTCAGCTTCTCGGCGCTGGCGGCGCGCGCGTCGGCGACGGTGGCCGCGGCGCTGTTCCTGTCCTACTCGGCGGT
>JBDLRJ010000409.1:0-5281 GCA_039800145.1 Pseudomonadota bacterium
CGGAGCTCGCCGCGGTCGCCCCGCGCGCTGCCCGCCGCCGGCTCCCGGACGAGCGGCAGGCCCTGACGCACAAGTTCAACATCGCCGGCCACGAGGGCTACCTCACGGTGGGCATGTACGAGGACGGCACCCCCGGCGAGCTGTTCTGCGTGATGGCCAAGGAGGGCTCGGTGGTCTCCGGACTCATCGACAGCTTCGCCACGGCCATCTCGCTCGCGCTGCAGTACGGCGTGCCGCTCCAGGTCCTGGTGGACAAGTTCAGCCACACCCGGTTCGAGCCCTCCGGCTTCACGGGGAACCCGGACATCCCCATTGCCAAATCCATCACCGACTACATCTTCCGCTGGCTGTCGCTGAAGTTCCTGAGCGGGACCAACCCGCTGCAGGCCCGCGGCGCCGCGGCGAAGGTGGAGACTGCGGCGGAGGTGACCGGCTCTCACCTGCCCAGCTACACGGAAGCGGCCGAGCCCGAGTCCACCGGCCGGCGAAGCGCCTACCTGAACCAGGCAGACGCGCCCCCGTGCCACAGCTGCGGGGAGATCATGGTCCGCAACGGCGCCTGCTACAAGTGCAGCAACTGCGGCTCCACCTCGGGCTGCAGCTGAGCCCCTGACGAAGACTCCGTTGGTTGGTTGGAGGGGGTCCTCCCGCTGCTGGAGCGGGAGGGCCCCTTCCTCTTTTCAGTACGCGTTGCGGGAGAGGAAGCCGCCGAGCGCGGTGCGGACCAGGATCTTCAAGTCCAACAGCAGCGACCAGTTCTCGATGTAATAGAGATCGTACTCGATCCGCTTCTCGATGCTCGTCTGCCCGCGCAGGCCGTTCACCTGGGCCCAGCCCGTGATTCCTGCCTTCACCTTGTGGCGCAGGTGGTAGCGGGGGATCTGCTTCTTGAAATCCTCGATGAAGACCGGCCGCTCGGGCCGCGGCCCCACGAGGCTCATGTCCCCGCGCAGCACGTTGAAGAACTGGGGCAGCTCGTCAATGGAGTACTTCCGCAGGAACGTCCCAATGGGGGTGCGGCGCGGGTCGTCCTTGCTCGCCATCTTCGCGCCGGCCACCTCTGCGTCCGTGCGCATGGTGCGGAACTTGAGGATGTGAAACGTGGCCCCGTCCATCCCCATCCGCTCCTGCTTGTAGAGGATGGGGCCCCGGCTGGTGAGCTTCACCGCCAGCGCGGTCACCAGCATGATGGGACCGGTGAGCAGGATGGCCACGAGGGCCAGGAGCACGTCGAAGATCCGCTTGAAGACCCGGTTCCAACCCGCGAGCGGGTGGCTCTGCAGGTTGATGATGGGGAGCCCGCCGAACTCCTCCAGCCCGCCGCACAGGGTGATGTACTGGTAGAGATCCGGCACCACCTTCACGTCCACGGTGCGCAGCGCGAGCCGCTCCATGAGATCCCGCACCTGAACCTGGTCCTCGATGGGCAGCGCGATGATCACCTGGTCCACGGGACGCTCGTCCAGCACCCGCTCCACGTCCGAGAGGTGGCCGATGACCGGCGCCCCCTTCACCACGCTCCCCACCTTCTCCGGGTTGCGCGTGAGGACCCCCGTGACGCGGAAGCCCAGCTCCCGGTGCCCCTCGATGGTGTCGATCACCCGCTGGCCGAGCACCCCCGCCCCGATGACCAGGATGTCCTTGAGGTTGTGTCCCCGCCGCCGCAGCTCGTTCAGCGCGGCCCGGAAGAGGATGCGCGTGAGGGACACGAACACGAAGGCGTAGGTGGCGAAGAGCCCCAGGGTCAGCCGGCTGAACCGCTCGCGGCTGAAGTACAGCACCGCCACGAGCAGCACCGTGGCGAGCACCGTGGCCCGGAACAGCTCGAACGCCTCCCCGAGGTGGGTCCGCGAGCGGTTCGTCTCGTACAGCCGCGCCTGGTGGTAGGTGATTGGGTAGGTCACCAGCGCCATGGCGAGCGTGATCCACGTCTCGCGCAGAGGTGGGGCCACCTCCACGCTGAACGGGCCGTGGAAGCGGGTGACGTACGCAAGGCCGAACGCCGCGGCGAGCACCACCACGTCCGTGGCGACCTTGATGGAGGTGTAGAAGCGCTGGAACCGGCTGAACATGCCGGACCCCGGTCTAGCAGAGGCGCTGCACCGCCGCCCGAATTCCCCCCTCGAACGCCTCGGGAGAGAAGCGCGCAGCCTGCACCCGCGCCTCCTCCGGCGAGAACCCGGGCTCGAACGACGCCTCGAACCGCCGCACCGCCGCCACCAGCTCCTCCACGGACTGGCGCGGGAAGAAGACCGCCGTGCGGGGCGTGAGCGTCTCGAGCGCGCCCCCCCGCGCGTAGGCGATGACGGGCCGCCCCGAGGCCTGGGCCTCGAGCGGGGTGATCCCGAAGTCCTCTTCCCCCGGGAACACCAGCGCGCGCGCGTCCCGGTACAGCCCCGGCACGTCCGCGTCCGACACCTTGCCGAGCAGCCGGATGTTGGGCGGCAGCTGTCCCCGGAGCCTCCCCGCCTCCTGCCCATCCCCGGCAATCCACAGCGGCAGCCCCAGCTGGCGGAAGGCCTCCACCGCCAGGTCCACCCGCTTGTACGGCGCGAGCGCCCCGAGCCACAGGAAGTAGCCGCCGGCCCCCTGTCCCGGGGCCCCCTGCGCAAAGCGCCCGAGCTCCACGGGCGGGTGCACCACCTCCGCCTCGCGGCCCCAGGACGCGCGGATCTTCCCCGCCACGTGGTGGCTGTTGGCAACGAGCGCATCCGGGCGCTGCGCCGAGGCGCGGTCCCACGCCTGCATCGCGGGACGTGCGAGGCGCGCCGCGGCGCGCGTGGCCATCCCCGCGCGGCCGGGGCCGAAGTACTCGTCGAACAGGTCCCACATGTACCGCATGGGGGCGTGCACGTAGGCCAGGTGACGGGCCCCCTTCGCGGGGCGCACGCCCTTGGCCACGCAGTGGCTGGAGCTCAGCACCAGGTCGTACCCGTCCAGCCGCAGCGACTCGATGGCCGCGGGCATCAGCGGGAGGAGGTGGCGGTAGCGGCCGTAGACGCCCGGCACCCGGTCCAGCCACGAGCAGGTGATGCGGCGCCGTTCGATCTCGTCGGACTGGGTGCCGCGCTGGTGCAGCAGCGTGAAGAGGTCCGCGTCCGGGTACATCCGGCAGAGCGCCTCCAGCACCCGCTCGCCGCCGCGGGCGGTCACCAGCCAGTCGTGCACGAGCGCCACCCGCATGAGGGGACGAGCCTTACCAGAACCACCTGCCCGGCGGGGCGGGGGATCTGCTATCCGGTCTTCCGTCCGAGTGAACCCGCACGTCCTCATGGATCTCCGCATGGTCGAGGGCCGTCTGCACGGCATCGCCCGCTATGCGTTGGAGCTCGCGCGGCGGCTGCCCCGGCTCGCGCCCGCGTGGGACTTCTCGGTGCTCGCGGGGCCCCGCGGCCTGCCCCCGGAGCTGGGGCCGCTCACCCCGGGGCTCCCGGTCCACCGCTGCAGGGCCGGGTTCCTCTCGCTCGCGGAGCAGCCGGCGCTGCTGGAGTCCCTCGCGCGGGTCCGCCCGTCGCTCTTCCACGCCACCTCGTTCTCCCTCCCCGCGGCCTGGCCCGGTGCGCTGGTCGCCACCCTGCACGACGCCAACCACCTCGCGTTGAGCGAAGAGTACGGGCCGGGGCGGGTGGCCTATTACCGGCTCATCGTGGGGCCCACGGCCCGGCGCGCCCGGGGGCTCATCACCGTCTCCGGCTTCTCGCGGGACGAGCTCTCGCGCAGGCTGGGCGTCCCCGCTGCGCGCTTCGAGGTCATCCCCAACGGCGTGGACGACCGCTTCGCCCCGCAGCCGCCCGAGGTGCTGCGCGCCCTCTCGTCCCGGCTCGCCCTCCCACCGCGGTACCTGCTCGCCGTGGGCAATGCAAAACCGTTCAAGAACCTGTCGCTGCTCGCGCGCGCGGCCCCGAAGCTCCCGCTGCCGCTGGTGCTGCTGGCCGGTGCAGGGGCGGCCGCGCGGCACGGGTTCCCTCCCGGCACCCGCGAGCTCTCCGCGGTGGCCGAGACGGATCTCCCCGCGCTGTACGCCGGGGCCGAGGCGCTGCTCCTTCCTTCCCGCTACGAGGGCTTCGGCCTGCCGGTGCTCGAGGCCATGGCCTGCGGTACCCCCGTGCTGTGCAGCCGTGCAGGGGCGCTGCCCGAGGTGGCGGGCGAGGCGGCGCTCCTGCTGTCCCCGGACAACCCGGACGCCTGGAGCACCGCGGCACACCGCGTGGTGGAGGACGGTGGACTGCGGGCAGGCCTCGTGGAGCGGGGACGTCAACGCGCAGGGGCCTCGGGCTGGGACGCGTGCGCGGTCCGCACGCTGGACGCCTACGCGGCGGCCCTGCGCCTGCCTCCCGGAAGCTGGAGGGCGGCGTGAGACGCATCTCCCGCTACCTCCTGGGCGAACTGCTCGTGCCGCTGGTGCTCTGGGTGGCGCTCATCTTCCTGCTGCTCGTGGTGCTGCAGTTCCTCAAGTCCACCGAGGTGCTGCTCGGCTCGGCGTCCACCGCGTGGGACATGGTGCGGGTGTTGTCCTTCATCGCCCCGCACTTCCTGGTGCTGGCGCTGCCCATCGGGCTGCTGCTGGGGATCGTCATCGGCTTCGGGCGGTTGGCAGAGGACGGGGAGCTGACCGCGTTCGCGGCGCTCGGGGTTGGGCCGGCGCGGCTGCTGGCCCTGCCACTCGGGCTCGGGCTGGTGCTGTCCGGCGTGGTGGCGCTCATCATGACCACGGCCGAGCCGTGGGGCCTCGCCGCCGTCCGGACCGAGGTGGCGGAGTTGGTGAAGCGCAACGTCGTCCAGGACGTGAAGCCAGGACAGTTCTTCGAGGACATCCCGCGCTTCACGCTCTACGCGGCGGAGGTGGATGGCGAGGGGCGCTGGGGCAACGTGCTGATCCACGACGAGCGCGAGGGTGCGTCTCCCCTGCTCATGCTGGCGCGGCGCGGGACGGTGATGCCGGGGACGGGGGCGGGGCTGCAGCTGCAGCTCGCGTCCGGGGAGATCCATCTCCCGTCGCCGGGGACGGATGCCTACACCGCCGTGGCCTTCGGCAGCGGGGAGCTCGCGGTCGGCGTGGAGGACTCCGTGGGGCGGCGAACCCGGACGGCGTGGCCGCGCGAGGAGCGCGCCCTCGATGAGCTGTGGCGAGAGGTGGACGAGCTGCGGGTGCGCGGCGAGGAAACGCTCCAGGCCCGCGAGGCGCTCCACCGGAGACTCGGCATGGCGCTCGCGCCGCTCGCCATTGCATTGGTGGGGACCCCGCTCGCAGTTCGCCGGCGCGAGGGTGCCCGGGCCCGCG
>JBDLRJ010000410.1:0-3637 GCA_039800145.1 Pseudomonadota bacterium
GGCTCACGGGAGAACCCGTGGACCGGGCGGTGGCGGAGGTGGGCATCAGGGGACGGGGGTGACCTTGAAATAGATGCTGGTGACGTTCCCGGACGACAGTGAATCGAAATAGGAGCCGGTCCGCACCGCTTCCAACCAGTTCACCTGCACCTTGCCGATGAAGTCGTCGGAGACGGCGTCCACGTCGGTGAAGTTGAACTCGAGGGTCTCGCCACGGGGCACCGAGACCGTGAACGCCAAGGGCCAGGTCGGGGTGTACGTGTTCTGCTGGACGTTGGTGGACACGCTGACGAGCGCGTTGCTCACCCACGCATACGCGTCCGGAGGATCACCGAATCCATCTGCCGTCGCGGAGCTGAAGATGGGGCTGAGGTCCGTGATGGTGAACGACGTTCCGTAGGCGGACCTGCAGAACCCCGCGGCCTTGTCACAGAACTCGTCTCCCCAGCAGTCGTAGGAGGTCGTGCAGGCCTGGCCGCGCTGGGGGACGCAGGCCTTGGCGCCGGAGGCCTGCTGCACGCAGGTGAAACCGGTCCTGCACTCCTGGGTGGTCGTGCAGGTTGCGAGACAGAGCGCGGACTCCTGGACCGCGTCTCCATCCACATCCAGTGCCGCGCAGGTTGCCGTGCTGCCACACCCCGCGGTGCACGGCTTCGAGCAGACGCCATTGGGCACCTCGAGGACGCAGCCACCGCTGTCGCTGGGACGCACGCACTGATCCGACTCGATGCACAAACTGCCGACCTCGCGCGGAGGCAGGCACAGCCGGGCGATGGCGAGGGTCTTGTCGTACTCGGCCGCGCAGGTCTCAGTGCTGGCACACTCCATCGCAGACTGGCAGGGTTTCTCGCAGGACTTCGCGAAGGAACCCTCGAAGCAGGTCCCGGAGAGGCACTCCTCTGCCTTCTCGCACGTGAACCCATTGGCCAGCTGCGCCTGGCAGACATCAATACCGACGCCGGTATACGTGTTGTAGGCGTAAGCGCAGTAGTAGGCCGACGGGCAGCTGGCGGTCCCCGGCACGCAGTCGCGCGTGCAGGTGCCTCCGCCGTTTCCGTCTCCCAGACACAGCAGCGAGGCGCAGTCCGCGTTGGCAGTGCAGGCCGCACCGAACTGCCCCGTCCCGGGTGTGGGCACCACGAGCCGGGGCGCCGTAGCGAAGTGCAGACCGCGGAGCGCCTGCTGGGCGTAGACGACCACCTCCTGCGGATCCGACTCCACCGGCCATGCGCCGAAGTGCTCACCGGGCTCGCCCATCACGCCGTCGTTGTCCTCGTCGCTGCCCGCGACCAGGTAGTAGGTGCCGGGCTTGACGGACAGCGACCAGTTCCAGGCGGAGGCGGAGGCCACCGACACGGAGGCCTCGGGCACGAGCGCTCCGGATGCATCCCGGCGCAGCGCCACCACCTGGATGGCAGGTTCCGGGCGGGGCCCCACCCGGAAGGAGACGGGGACCTCCTGAGTGCCGCCATCGGACTCGAAGCGGAGGGTCAGCGGGTAGGTGCCGTTCGCGAGGCTCGAACGGTCCACGTTCAACGTCAGGACCTGCTTCTGGCCGGGTGTCACCGTGCCCGTCATGCCGGCCGCGAGCCCCACCCGGTGGGCGAAAGCGCCGCGCGTCAGCAGCGTGAAGTGCAGGTCCTGCGCACCGATGTTGTGCACCTCCAGGGTCGCCGTGGCTGCCGCCCCGAGCGCCATCGCGCCCGGCGACACCATCAGCCGCGGACCAATGTAGGACGCCACGCCGCTTGCCATCTGCACGGCGAGTTCCGCGTTGACGAGCCCCGCCCCGCAGCCCTCGATGCAACGGAACTGTGGGCTCGCGCTCGACTTGAGGAGAGACTCCGCCATGGAGTGATCCAGCAGCGGGTTGACGGCGGCCATCAGCGCCACAATCCCCGCCACGTGAGGCGCGGCCATGGACGTACCGTTCGACCCATCGTACTCCGGGCTGCCCGTCGCGGTGGCGAACAGGCTGAACACCGTGTCCTGCCGCCCATCCCGGTCCAGGTCTTCGAAGTCTCCCCCTGGCGCCATCAGGTCCACTGCACTGCCGAAGTTGGAGTAGCTCGCGCGGTTGCCGTCCAGGCCCACGGCCCCCACCGTGATGACGCCCTGCTGATTGGCCGGCTGGAACTGGCTGGCATCCAGGTCCGAGTTACCTGCAGCGATGACGACGATCCTTTTCTGCAGGTTGAGCTCGTCCACCACGTCCTGGAACTCGGTGTCCGGCGGCCCCAGCCCCCCGAGGCTGAGGTTCAGCACGCGAGCGGGGTGGGGGTTGGCCGCGATGCCCGGCACGCTGAGGCCACCCGCCCACCGCAGGCCGTCGATGATGTCTGCCATGCTGCCGCCGGCAAGGCCGAGCACGCGCACAGGCAGGATGCGGGCGTTCCAATCCACCCCCGCAGCCCCGACGCTGTTGTTGCTGGCCGCACCGATGGTGCCCGCCACGTGGGTACCGTGGAAGCTCACTCGTCCATCGCTGAAGATCGCCGGGCGGGTGGGATCCGAATCCCGGCCGTCGCCGTCGCCCGCTGCAGTGGGATCCGAGACGAAGTCGTAGCCGGCCACGCGCCGCGTGCCGAAGTCCGGGTGCGGGGTGATGCCGTCATCCAGCACGGCCACCACGACAGAGTTGCTTCCGGTCGTGGTGTCCCACGCGCCGGGGAGGCGAGCCTGCTCGTAGTGCCACCGCTGGAAGCCCCCGAAGTACGGATCGTTCGGTACGGCGAGCGGCTGGAGGATGGGATCCTTGTCTGCGTGTGGCACCTGCTTCAGCGCACGGACACGACCCAATGCCTCGTCCAGCGCGGCCCCGGTGAGGGGTTCCCCGGCGGCCGAGGTGGCGCGGACGACGTGCCAGGCACCGAACTGGTAGCGGACGTACTCGAGGCGCACGCCGCTCGGCCTGAGCGCCCTGAGGACAGCTGCCCCGCCCTCCACCGCGCCAGCGAGCTTCACCCGCAGGAGCCCAGGGGTGAACGCGGGGCTCGCGGCAGCGCGCGTGGGGACGCCCCCGGCCATCGCGAGCGCTGCCTGGGACGGCGCCTTCGTCGTGAGGCGCGGCCCGGTCCCCGGCTGCTGCGCCTGCGCCGTGGCGGAGGCCGGCAGCGCCGGGTTGAGCGTCCCGCCGAGGGTGCCGGGCGGAAGCACCAGCTTGCAGACCCCGGCCTCGCACGTCTGCGTCGACGGGCAAGCCACTCCGCACGCTCCGCAGTGACGCTCGTCTCGCGTGGTGTCTACGCACGTGCCGGCGCACGCGGTCAGCCCCTGCGTGCATCCACAGGATCCAGACAGGCACGCGAGCCCGGGAGCACACGCCACGTTGCAGGCCCCGCAGTGGGCCGGGTTGGTCGTCAGCGACACGCACGCGCTGCCGCACCGCACATGGCCCGCCGGGCACTCGCACACGCCCTGGTTGCAGCCCAGCCCCGCCGCGCACGCCGTCCCGCAGCCGCCGCAGTTCAGCGAGTCCGTCTTCGTGTCTGCGCAGTACTTCGCTCCCCCCGTCCCCGTGCACGTCGCCAGGGCGCCGCACGTCGTCTGGCACGTCCCTCCCGAGCATGACGTTCCCGCGGGGCAGGTGTTGCCGCACGTCCCGCAATGCGCGTTGTCCGTCTGCGTGTTCACGCAG
>JBDLRJ010000411.1:0-4213 GCA_039800145.1 Pseudomonadota bacterium
GGTGGTGACGTCGTTGCCCTCGAGCTCGAAGCGGACGTCGAGCCGGTTCTCGAGGTCGTCCAGCTGGGTGCTCCCGGAGAGCTCGAGGCGTCCACCGGGGAGCGTCTTCACCTCGGCCACCTTGCGGCCGAGCTCCGCCACGTCCCCCACCACCTCCGCCACCACGTCCGCGAGCGTGACGATGCCGGAGGTGCCGCCGTGCTCGTCCACCGCCACGGCCATCTGGCGGCGCCGGCGGCGGAACTCGTTGAGCAGCTGCTCGAGGCTCGCGTTCTCCGGCACGAAGAGGACCGGGCGCTGCACCTGCGCGAGCGAGCTCAGCCCGCCGCGGGACAGCAGGTAGAAGAGATCCTTGACGTTGACCACGCCCTCCACGGCGTCCAGGTTGCCGCGGCACACCGGGAGCCAGGTGAGGCCGCAGGCGCGCGCGTCCGCCACGTTCTTCTCGAGCGGCTCTTCCAGGTCCAGGAAGACCACCTGGCTGCGGGGGACGAGGACCTGCCGAGCGGTCTTCTGTCCCATGCGCAGGGCGCGCTCGAGCAGCTCCGCGCGCTGCTCGGTGATGGCGCCCGTGGCCACGCTCGTCTGGAGGATGACGCGCAGCTCCTCCTCGTCGTGCCCCCCGTCGCCATGCTCGGAGGGCTCGCCCAGGCCCGCGAGCCTGAGCATCCTCCGCGCGAGCGCGTTCAGCACCCAGACGCCGGGGAAGCACGCCGCGTAGAACAGCCGCATGGGCCACGCGAGCGCCAGCGTGGTCTCCTCGGCCTTCTGGATGGCGAGGCTCTTGGGGGCGAGTTCCCCCACGACGATGTGCAGGAACGTGATGGTGGTGAAGCCGGAGACCACCGCCGCGGTGTGGACGACCTTGTCGGACACCGCCCCCGGCAGCAGCGAGCGGAAGACCGGCTCGAGCACCCGCTCGAACGCGGGCTCACCCAGCCAACCGAGGGCGAGCGACGCGAGCGTGATGCCGAACTGGGTGGCGGAGAGGTACGCGTCCAGCCTGGACACCACCTTCAGCGCGCCGGCGGCCCCCGCGTGCCCCTCCTGCGCGAGCGCCTCGAGCCGGCTGCGGCGCACCTTCACGATGGCGAACTCGAACGCCACGAAGACGCCGTTGGCGGCCACCAGGGCCAGCGACAGGAGGATGGCCCAGCCCTCGGCACTCACTCGAGCAGCGCCTCGAACGCGGGATCACCCTTCAGCCCGTCGAACATGGGGTCGGTGGCGAGCCAGCCCATCACGCGGGCGCGGTCCTGCGCGAGGGAGTCCTTGAGGTAGCGCAGGGCGTCCGCGGGGCGGCCCCACAGCGCGTACAGCGCGGCGAGGTTGTAGTTGAGCAGGAGATCTTCTCCGTTGAGCTCCGCCGCCTTCTGGTACGCGCGCTCCGCCTCCGCGTAGAAGCCCTTCTGCGCGTAGGCGATGCCGAGGTCCAGGTGCGCCTCGAAGTTCTCCGGCTCGAGCCGGACCACGTCCTTCAGGTGCGTGATGGCCGAGCGGAAGTCCCCCTCGTCCATCAGCAGCGCGGCGAGCTCGTGGCGCGGGAAGCCGTCCGACGGCTCGAGCTCGATGGCGGTCTGCAGCTCCTTCTTGGCCTCGTCCAGCCGCCCGTGGTCCGCGTACGTGAGCCCCAGGTTGAGGTGCGCGTCCGGGTACTCGGGATCCAGCTCGAGGGCCTCCTGGTACTGCGCCACGGCCATCTCGGCCGCGTGCGTGGAGAGGAAGCAGGCGAGGTTGTAGTGGGCGGTGGGGTTGTCCGGCTCGAGCTTGATGGCGAGCAGGTACTCGGCGAGCGCCTCGCGGTAGCGCTTCTTCTCCGCGTAGACGGTGGCGAGGTTGTCGTGGGCGTGGGCCGAGTCGGGGTCCAGGTCGATCGCCTTCTGGAACTCCTTGATGGCCTCGTCGAGCCACCCCCGGTCCGCCAGCTCGATGCCGCGGGAGTTGTGCTCGTCCGACAGCGACAGGTTGTCCTTTTCGCGGGCCATTGGAAGGCGGGGTCGTACCCCCCGCGGGCCTCCCGAGGCAACCGCGTTCTCGCCGGCAGGACGGCCGGCGGGCTGCAGGGTCCCATCACACGCTGCCGGGCTGCCGCCACGGGGGTGCCCCCGGCGGCAGGCCCGGCGTGCGGGCGCAGGAAGGCTACTTGCCCTTGGCCTTGCGGGACCGCACGCGGCGGCGCTTGAGGGCGGACTTCCGGGTCTTGGCGCGGTTGCTGAGCTTCTTCTTCGAGCGGTTGCTCTTCTTGTTCGCGGGCATGTGTGTCTCCAGTACGACGGGAAAGGCGCCGCCTTTTCGCGCACTCTGCGCGCGGCGTCCAACGGAAATCAGCCGACCTTGATGGCCATGCCCTCGCGGGCCCCGAAGATCTCCAGCGGCGAGCCGTGGGACTTCGCGCGCTGGCGGCAGAACTCGACGATGGCGTCCACGTCCCCGTCCGAGTGGTGGGGATCGTGGTGGAAGATGGCCAGCTGCTTCACGCCGGCACGCACTGCGACGTCCACCACGGTGGAGGCGCGCGGGTGACCCCAGCCCACCCGGCGCGGGTACTCCTCGTCCGTCCACTGCCCGTCCGCGATGAGCAGGTCCACGCCGCGGATCCACGCCACCACCGCCTCCGGGGCAGGGCGCAGCGCGGCCGGCTCGCTCACCGCCAGGTGCGAGTCCGGCAGCTGCGCGTCCAGCTCCGAGTCCGTGCAGTAGGCCACGCGCACGCCCTCGTGCTCGAACACGTAGCCCAGGCTCACGCCCGGGTGGTGCTGCTCGAAGGTGGTGACGTTCACGCCGTCCACGGCGAGCCGGCCCTCGTGGAACTCGCCGGCGATGATGCGCGCCCCGAGGTCACGGAAGCTCACCGGGAAGTAGTGGCTCACCATCTGCCCGGAGAGCAGCTCGTGGATCCGCCACTCCCGCGCCGCGCCGTAGACGAACAGCGTGGTCTCCGGGTCATACGCAGGGCCGAAGAACGGGAAGCCCTGGATGTGGTCCCAGTGCGGGTGGCTGAAGAACATGTGCAGCCGCTTCGGCCGGGGCTCCCGCTTGAACAGGTCCACGCCGAACTCGCGCAGGCCGGTCCCACCGTCGCAGACGATCGTCGCGTCCCCCGCGCGCAGCTCCACGCACGAGGTGTTTCCCCCGTAGCGCTGCGTGCGGCGACCCGGCGTGGGCACGGAACCGCGGGTGCCCCAGAACTTGACCAGCACGGACATCAATCCCCCTCGTGGTAGACGAACACCACGGGCCCCAGCTGCAGCGTGTCCATGTCACGCAGCGTGGCAGAGTGGATCTTCACCCCGTTGAGGAAGACCCCGTTGCGGCTCTCCAGGTCCTCGACGATGAACTCACCGCCGTTGCGGGTGACGAGCAGGTGGCGGCGGGACAACCCCTCCGAGTCCACCTGGATGTCGGACTGCTCGCTCCGCCCGATGACGGCGGCAGGGGAGCGCAGCTGGAACCTGCGCGGGGCACCCGGCCCTTCGACCATCTCCAGGTAGTGAGACCGGGACAAGAAGCGACCACCGCCGGCCACACCGCCCATGGGCTCGGTGATGACCGCGGTGTGCTCGATCTCGTCTTCGCCGAGTGGACGCCCCATGGACGGGTGTCATCTAAGCGCACGCCGACGGGCGGCGTCGAATTTTCAGGCGGTGGGCGTCCCGGCTAGCGCACGACCAACACCGGCGTCTCCGAGGCGTGCAGCACCCGGTCCGCCACGCTGCCGAGCAGCAGCCGTCCAGCCGCGCCGCGCCCGGTGGTGCCCACCACCACCATATCGGCTGCCCGCTCGCGGGCCGAGGCCACCAGCTGGTCCGCGGGGCTCCCGTGGCGGACCTCCGTGGTGCAGCGCACGGCCAACGCCGCGGGCAGCGACGCCCGGAGCTCCGCGAGCAGCTTGCCTGCCCACGCGGAGTGTTCCTCCAGCATCTGCCCCACGGCGAAGCCCGTGAGTTCCATGGGCATCACCACGGGGGCCACCACGTACACCAGGTGCAGCGGCGCCTCGAAACGCTCCGCCACCTTCCGGGCCAACTCCAACGCGCGGCCCGCGGGCGCGGAGCCGTCACATCCCACCACGATGGTTCCCATGTCCCCTCCCCTTCAGCGCACCACGAGCACGGGCTTGCGGCAGACGTGCACCACCCGGTCTGCAAAGCTGCCCAGCAGCACGCGCGTCACCGCCCCCTGCCCGCGGCTGCCCACGCAGGCGAACCAGACG
>JBDLRJ010000412.1:0-10017 GCA_039800145.1 Pseudomonadota bacterium
CCACGGCTTCTCTCCTTCAGGTTCGGCTCAGGCGCGGGGCTTGAGCTGGATGTTCTTCAGCGGCTCGAGACGGGGGTCCACCCGCTTCTGCTCGCACCCACACGACTGCTCGTTCAGGTCCCGCCCGCACTGCGCACAGAGCCCCTTGCAGCTCTCCTTGCACAGCGCGTCCATCGGCAACGCGAGCAATACCTGCTCGCGGAGGATGGGGTCCAATTCAATCTTCTCCCCATCGAAGACTTCCCGGTCCGCGTCGTCGAGCTGGAAGGAGCCCCCGCGCTCGCCGCGGCCGTCGTCCTCCCCCTCGCCCTGCGCCCCGTGCTCGCCTCGCACCTGCTTCGCCGGCACCAGGTTGAGCGTGAAGGTAACGGGCAGCTGGAGCGCCACCTCGCGGAGGCAGCGCTTGCAGTCCGCCCCCACCGGGAGCGTGAAGCGGCCGCGCAGCAGCACGCCGCCGGACACCCGCGAGAGCTCGGCGTTCACCCGCGCGGGTGCGCTCGGCCGAAACCCCGTGCCCTCGAGCGTCTCCGCGAGCAGCCCCGCGGGCAACGCTTCGTCCACCCGCAGCCCTTCGTCGCGGATGTCGGAGACCTTGAAGGTCAGCGGGGAGGAGTGGGAAGCCATGGCGAGGGGGGGCGCGCTATAGAGAAAAGACGCCGTCTCGTCAACGCGCTCGGGCTGCGGTAGCTTCCCGGCCCCGTCCTGACCATGCCCCTTTCAACCCGCACCGCCCTGTGCCTCGCGCTCGCGTACGCCGCCCCTGCCGCGGCCGCACCGGCCTTGCCGCGCGCGGCGCTCGACGCGCCGCTGGCCCAGGCCGGTCCCGGCAGCCCCGGCCTGCAGCGCGCCCAGGCGCAGCTGGACGCGGGGGATTTCGACGAGGCGGTGCGCACCCTCCAACAGGCGCTCTCCGAACCCGATCTCACGGACGCGCAGCTGGTGGAGCTCTACCGGCTGCTCGGGCTCGCCCAGCTGTACGTGGGCAACGAGCCCCAGGCGCGGGAGGCGTACGAGAAGCTCCTGCAGGCCCGCCCGGACTACGAGCTGCCGCGCAGCGCCCCGCCCAAGGTGCGGAAGCTCTACGAGCGCATCCGGGACGACATCCGGAAGCTGCGCGTACGCCCGGTGCGGCTGGACGTAGAGCCGCTCCAGGACGTGACCGGCGGCGAGGCCGCGGTCCTGCTCGCACACGTGGAGAACCTGGCGCTCGGCAGCAAGCCCATCCTCTATTATCGGCGCGCCGGGACGGAGAGCTTCGGCTCCACCGCGTTCAAGCGCGAGCCGGACTCTCCGGAGCTCTACCGCGCCACGCTGCCCGCCTGGGAGCTCCCGGCCGAGAGCGGCCGCTACGAGGTGGAGTACTACGTGGAGGTGGCGGATGCCGCGCGCCGCAGGCTCGCGGGACGCGGAGACGCCTTCACGCCCCTGCGCTTCGCGGTGCTGCCCGCGGGAAGCCGGCCAGGGGGGGAGACGGTGGACGAGGGGCGCTGGTACACCAACCCGTGGGTCTGGGTGGGGCTCGGGGCAGGCGTCGTGGCCGCGGGCGTGGGCGCTGCCGTGCTCTTGAACCAGCAGCCGTCGGGAAGCGCCACCCTCACCGTCCGGGTCCAGTGATGCACCGCCTGCTCGCCTCCGCCCCGCTGCTGCTCGCCGCGTGCGGCGCCCCTCTCCCGCAGGAAAGCGGTCCGGGACTGGAACTGGTCCTCTCGCGCGCCTACGTGGACCGGCTCGGGAGCTTCCAGGTGGCGGTGGTGGCCGGCGCGGACACGATCAACGCCGACGAGGTGGAGCGGACGTGCCTCTCCACCCAGGGACTCACCTACGTGAAGCAGGACGACGGGACGGGGCGCAAGGTGAACGCCCGCCGCTTCGACGCCGCGCTGAGCGGCGGCCAGCAGGAGCTCAAGCTCACCGGCATCCCGTTCGGGAGCGAGTACCTCTTCGTGGTGGAGGCGCTTTCCTCGGACGCGTCCCCGGTGCTGCTCGGGTCCGGCAGCGCGCGCCTGCAGAGCTTCTCTGCGGACACGCGGCTGCCGCCCATTGCCGTCAACGGACTGCAGGGCGCAGATGGCGGCACCGGCCCCACCTGCGACCCCGTCATCCGCTGAAGCGTCAGTCCCCGCCGAACAGCAGGCCCACGCCGACCTGGACGATGAACGTGGCGCTGAGCAGGGAGGAGGAACCGGACTCCCCTCCGCCCGCCGCGGCACCGGCCAGCGGCGTGAGGAACGACACCTCGGGCATCAGCCGGAACCCCGGCGCCAGCCGCGGCGCGAAGCCGATGGAGCTCCCGCCGAAGAGCACCGCCCCCGTGGCGCCACCGCCGGAGGCCACCATGCCCACCAGCTTCGGCGCCACGATGAACTCGTGGTGGCTGAAGCGGTAGCCGAGCATGACCGGGAGGTACACGGTCAGCAGTCCGGCGCTCCCGGCGCCCGACCCGCCACCGATGTACGAGACGCCCGGGTCGAGCGCGACGTTGAGCCCGCTCTCTTCAGACTCGGGCCGCAACAGGCCGATCTTCGTGTCCAGCGCCGCGCCGAGGAACCAGGCCTTGGCGCCCACCTCCACCCGGTCCGTGACGGAGTAGCGAACGCCCACCTCCAACTGCGGGGCGGTGACCGCCCCCGAGCCCGCGTCCGTGGCGGCCGCGAAGGTGACCGCGCCGGGATTCACGAGTGTCTGCAACTTGCCCGCGGGCATGGTGCGCGCAAGCCCCATGGTGGACGCGGACGGACAGGCGAACAGCAGCGGAGACAAGGCAAGGGCCACGGCGGCCCGGAAACGATTCAAGTGCATGAAACCCCCTCGAGTTGACCGCGGGACATCCCGCGGCAGCCCGGACGGTATCACGCACCCGTGCAACGTCGACTCCCGGACATTCCCAGCCCCGCTCCTCCGTTCGAGGTCGAACGTGCGGGGTCCACCGCCGCCCCCTCAGCCGTGGGACTTCGAGACGAGCGCCTCGATCCGCCGCTTGTCCGCGTCCTTCAGCTCGCCGAAGTGCACCCCCATCCCGAGATCCTTCGCGGTGACGATGGTGCCGGCGCAGGCCACCTCGCCCTGGCCGTCCGGGAGCTCGAACGTGAGGGTCACGGCGGTTCCCACCGGGAGTGGAAAGGTCTGCGCGAACCAGGCGCCGCTGCGCGACAGGTTGGTGGCCCGCTGGAAGTACCGTTCCCCTCCGGGGACGACCTCCATCCAGAGGTCCACGGGGATGCGGGGCTGCCTGCGCTTGTCGTCCGGCTGCTGGGGTTCCATGCGGGGCGAGAGTCTTAGCCAACTCCGTGCTCGGGGGCCAAAGGGATCCCGGCTAGAGTGCCCCTCCATGAAGGTCGCGGTGCTCGCGGACATCCACGGAAACCTGCCCGCCGCGGAAGCGGTCCTTGAGGACATTGCCCGCACGGAGCCGGACTACGTCGTGGCGGCCGGGGACCTCGCGCTGCGCGGTGCGTGGCCGCGCGAGACGGTGGAGCTGCTGGACGCGCACTGCGACGCGCTGCTCATCGGGAACACCGACTCGTACATCGCCGGCAACTACCTGGGCGGGGCGTACCGGGAGCGGGATCACTGGAAGGCGGATCTCCTGGAGTGGACCCGGGAGCAGCTCGGGGAGGCCTGGGTCTCCCGCCTGGGCGCGCTCCCGTTCTCGGTGCGCTACGCGCCGCGCAAGGGGCAGGACCTGTTCGTCTGCCACGCCAACCCGCGCAACCTGGAAGAGTCCCTGGACCCGACCCTGGACGACCGCTCCCTGCAGCGCTTCTTCCAGCACCTGGACGCGGCGGCGGTGGCGTTCGGACACCTGCACTTCCCCTACCGGCGCAGGCTGGGGCGCATGCTCATCGCGGACGTGGCCTCGGCCGGTATCCCGCGGGACGGAGATCTCCGCCCGGCGTGGGGACTCTTCAGCTGGACTCCCCGCGGTTGGCGGGTGCAGATCCGCCGCGTCCGCTACTCGGTGAAGAAGGCCACCGAGGCCCTGCAGGCGAAGAAGGTGCCGGGCGCCCCGCTGCTCATCCACAAGATGCTCGAGTGCCGCTACCGCCACCACGCCGAGCTCTCGGAGGCGGCGCGGCGCCACTCGGGGCTTCCACCCCAGTCCTCCCACTTCCAGAAGCCCACCGGCGCCTTCGCCCGAGTGGGAGAAACGCTGTCCCAGGCGGCACACGCCGGGAGCACCGCCACGGCCCCCATGGAGGCGCTGCCCGCGGACGCGCTCGCCACCACCGCCATGCCGGTGCACGACGAGGGGCTCGAGGACGCGACCGTGCCCATGCCCGCCTTCCCGCAGGACACCGGGGAGGGGTGACGGCCCGGACGGCTGCCCCTTCCTGAGACGGCGAACCCGGTGTTAGGACCCGCGCCGTGCTGTCGGGACTCTCACAATTCTTCTTCGCGGCCGCCGTGGCGGGCTGCCTCGCCGTTCTGCTCCAATGGGCCCTGCTCCTGCGCAGCCGCCGCAAGGCCCCTGCCACCCCGCGCGCTACGCCGGGCATCTCCATCCTGAAGCCGCTGTGCGGCACGGACGACGATCTCTGGGGCAACCTGGAGAACTTCGCCCGGCTGGACTACCCGGACTACGAGGTGGTGCTCGGGGTGAAGGACTCGGGCGATCCCGCGTGGCCGCTCGCCGAGAAGGCGGTGGCCACCTGGCCCGGCCGCTTCCAGCTCCACCTCCAGCGGGGCACGCCGGGACTCAACCCCAAGGTGAACCAGCTGGTGACGCTGGAGGAGGCGGCCCGCCACGACATCCTCGTGGTGAGTGACTCCAACACGCGCGTGCCCGCGGGCTACCTCCTCGAGATGGCAGCCGCGTTCGACGATCCCGCCGTGGCGTGCGTCACCCACCCGGTGGTGGGCGTGGGCGAGCGGACGCTCGGCTCGCTCCTGGACAACGTGCACCTGGCCGCGTGCGTGGGCGCGGGGATGGTCGCCGCCCCGGCTGCGTCCGGGAAGTACCTCGTGGTGGGCAAGTCCATGGCGCTGCGGCGCAGCGTGCTGCAGGACCTCGGCGGCTTCCGCGCCTTCGTGAACATCCTGGCGGAGGACTACGTCATCGGCGTGAAGCTGATGGAGCGCAAGGCACGCATCGTGGTGGCGCAGCTGCCCGTGCTGAACCTGTCCCGCGACAAGGGCGTGAAGGACTTCCTCGCGCGCTACGTCCGCTGGAGCGTCATCCACCGCACGGCCATCTCCGCGGGCACCTACCTGGCGCAGGCGCTGCTCAACCCCATGCCGCTCGCGCTGGTGGGCCTGCTCCTCCAGCCGTCCGTACCGGGGGCCGTGGTGCTGGCAGCGGTGCTGCTGCTCAAGGGCGTGGTGGACGTCTCCTGCACGCGCCTGCTCCGCGACGAGCCCGTGGGCCTGCGCGCGCTGGCGAGCGTTCCCCTGAAGGATCTCCTCCTCTTCGGGGCGTGGGTGAACGGCCTCTTCAGCCGGAAGGTGAACTGGCGCGGCAACCGGCTGCGCGTCACCACGGGCTCGGTGCTGCTCCCGCCGGAGGGCGGAGTGCAGGGCGAGGACGACGCCCGCCGCGCCGCCTGAGCGGACACGGCCTCCGTCCGCGAACCAACGCCGCCCTTCCTGCCGCGTCCTCCGCCGGACGGCCCCGTGCCTCGCGCCGGGACACGGGCCGTGGGCGCGTGGGACAGCAGTCGGCCCATGGCCACCCTGCGCATCCGCCGCGGCAGCGAGACATCCCCCACCCTCACGCTGGAGTTGGAAGGGCGGCTGGACGCGGCTTCCGCCACCCGGCTCCGGGACGCGCTGCTCGCGCACGAGGCCCCGGAGGTGACGGTGGACTTCTCCCGCGTGAGGGACTTCCAGGACGCAGCCGTGGCGGTGATGTCCCCCGCGCTGGTGGGCCGCGCGCACCGGCTGCTCGGACTGGGACCGCACCAGGCGCGCGTGTGCCGGTGCTTCGGCCTCACGGCGGAGCCTCAGAACTGGAAGTAGATGAAGGGCTGCGGGTTGACCGAGGCGACCGCCCGGACCCCCAGCGCCATGCCCACGAGCACGCCCACCCGCACCGGCACCGGGGCAGCGGCGAACAGCTGCGCGGGGCGCTCGTGCCACCGGCGCGGGACCAGGTGGCCCGCGGCAGCGGCGGCGAGCAGCAGCCAGGTGAGCCCCCCGAGGTGGGGGCTGTGACCTCCCACGTGGAACTGGCGCCGGAACACCTCCCAGGCCGCGCCCACGTCCGCGGCCCGGAACAGCACGCGGGACTGGACCACCACCGCGAACGTCACCGCCCACCCCAGCACACGCGCGGACCTCGAGGCCCCCGCCCACGGCCAGCCCGCCAGGCGCTGCAGGCTCATGGCCCCCGCGTGCACCGCGCTCCAGGCGAGGAACTTCACGTGCGCGCCGTGCCACAGGCCCCCGAGCAACAAGGTGATCCACAGGTTCCGCAGCGCGCGCGCGCCGCCGCCGCGGCCTCCCCCGAGCGGCCGGTAGACGTGGTCCCGGAGCCAGGTGCCGAGGGACGCGTGCCAGCGGCGCCAGAAGTCGAAGAGATCCTCCGCGCGGTACGGGAAGTCGAAGTTCTCGCGGAAGCGGATGCCGAAGAGTGCCGCGCTGCCGATGGCCACGTCCGAGTACGCCGAGAAGTCGCAGTAGAGCTGCAGCGTGTACCCGACGATCCCCACGATGACCTCGGGACCGGAGTGGTTGGCGGGCGAGGCGAAGACGCGGTCCACGAGCTGCGCGCCGAGCAGGTCCGCGACGGCCAGCTTCTTCACCATTCCCACGGCGATGCGCAGCAGCGCCCGCGCCCCTTCTTCGTCCGATACGCGCGGGGCCACGTCCAGCTGCGGCAGGAAGTCCGACGCGCGGACGATGGGACCTGCCACCACGTGCGGGAAGAAGGAGACGTAGAGCGTCACGTCCCGCCAGGAGCCCCGCGCAGGCAGCTCGCCGCGGTACACGTCCACCACGTAGCTGATGCACTGGAAGCTGACGAACGAGAGCCCCACCGGGAGCAGCAGCCCCAGCGGGCGCCACGCGAGCGGGATGCCCGCGAGCCCCGCCGCCTCGCAGGCGGAGCGCCCCAGCCAGTCCCCGTACTTGAACAGGCCCAGCACCGCCACGGCATGCGCCACGCCGGCCACCAACCACGCGCGCCGCGCGGCTGGGTGCTGCACGGACGCGAGCGCCCGTCCCACGCCCCACGACACGGTGGACAGCAGCAGCAGCAGCAGCACCGGGGCCGGGTTCCACGCGGCGTAGAAGCCCAGGCTCGCGCAGAGCAGGAACCACAGCCGCGCCCCACGCCAGCGCTCGAGCAGCGCGGCCACGGCGAAAACCGCGGCGAGGAAGACCACGTACGGGAGGGAGTGGAAGAGCATCCGGGTTGACCGCGGGCCTCAGGGCGCGCGGCGGTCCTCCTCCCCGTCCGCCTCGGCCGCGCGGGACAGCGCGTCCACCAGTCCCGCGGCGAGCGCACCCGGCTCGGCCGGCCCGGCACCGGCGAGCGACGCGGAGTCCACCAGGAGACAGCCGCCTGCGAACGCGGCCTCCGCGAGCAGCCGCGTGGAGCGCTGCAGCCCCGGCAGCGAGCGCTGCGCCCGCTGGGAGAGGTCATCCGCCGCCGGCGACAGGACGAGGCAGTCCGCCGAGGGATCGCTCGCACGCAGGCGCCAGAGTTCGTCACGCATTCCGCGCAACTCCCAGTCGGGGTCACCCGCCTCCTCGCGGGCGCCCCACGTCTCGGGCGCCACGATCCACAGCGAGTGTCCACGCGGAGCGAACAGCCCCTGGAAGCCGCAGGTCGCCGAGCCCTCGGCCGTGGCTGCACCGAGGCAGGCGCCTTCGACGACGAGGCCCCCGGGCGGCTCGCACCGCTCGGCCCCGTCCTCCCCGGGCGCACGCGAGAGCACGGAGGCCAGCGCGGGTTCGAGCGCACGCGCGAACGGCTCGGAAGAGGCCCCTCCCCGGCTCAACCCGGCCACCCCGACGCGGAACGGCGCGCCCGTGGACTGGGCAGCCCGGAAGGCCGCGAGCGCGCGCGCGAGCGGGTGCGGCGAGGGGGCCTCGAGCGGGTTCGGCCGCGGAGGTGGAGGTGGCGGCGTGTCACGCCACGCCTCGAGCAGCGCGTCTGCGAAGAGCTGCCCGAGGACCTGCCCACCGTACCAGTCCGGGTGCACGAGGTCCGCGTGCATCCAGCCCCGCTCGTGGAAGCGACCGAAGCTTCCGCGTCCACCCATGGCGTCATACAGGTCGAACCAGGCACACCCGGCGCCGATCGCCTCTTCCCGCCACGCGGCGTGGAACGCGTCCGTGGCAGCGAGCGTCCGCAGCCCCTGCTCGTCCGCGGTGCCGCCGCGCACCGCGTCGATCGGCCCCACCACGAGGCAGCTCGCCCCCGGCGCGGCGCGGCGGACCCGGGCAACCAGCTCGCGCAGGGCAGCGCGCAGCGAGGGCAGCGCGCCGGGGTCCACGGCGAAGTGGCGCAGCTCGGTGGCCCCCAGCATCAAGACGACGAGCTCGGGCGCGAGGGTGGAGAGGTGAAGATGGAAGAGCTCCGCGTCCGCCTTCAGGAAGGCGGGGGCCCCGGCGCTCAGCACCCCCACCGGGCTCAGGGAGACGCCCGGCTCCGGACGCTCGAGCCAGAGCCCCTGCACCACCATGCCGCTCCCCTCCGCGGTGAGGGCGAGCGCGTGGGGGCCGGCGGGCACCGACACCGGCACCGTGAGAGCGATGCCGCGCGGGGCCCCGCGAGAAACCGGCTCCACCCGCTGCAGGGTCCTGCCGTCGAGATCCACGCGGGCACCCGCTGCGCCGGGCCCCTGGTGGACCAGGAGCCACCCTGCAGCGGGCCCCTTGACGCTGAACGCGAGGCGAGCCCCCGCTCCGCGCGACTCGTGCCCAAGCCCGGTGAGGCCCAGCGCGACGCCGCCGTGACCCTGCGTCAGGCCGTGGGGCGCCCAGTCCCCGGTGGCCTCGCCGGTCCGCGTGCGCGTGCCGAGCTCCGACTGCCTCTCGGGCAACAGCAGTCCCGGTCCATTGGGGCCGAAGCGCGCGCGGAGCCGGTCGCGGACCACGTCGGTGACGAGGTCCGAGGAGATGAGCGAGTTGCCGAGGACGATGGCCGCGGCGCGGCGCCCGGGTGTCCGCGCCTGCACGGCATCCAACGCCGAGAACCACCCGTCCAGCGCAGTCTCCTGGCATCCCCCCGCGCTCGGGCGCACGCACGGGTTCTCCACCCTCGAGCCCGGCGCCTGCGCCTCGCGCGCGCGCTGGCGGAGGAGGCGCTCGGCGGCGGTCGGGTCAGCGAGGACGCGCCGCACGGCCGGGGCTGGCTCGAGCCCCGCGTCCGCGGCGCGCGCCTCTCCGCCTGCCTCGCCCCCCCGTTCCGTGGAACCGGGGGTGTCCCGGCCCGGGCCGCCGAGGATTCCGCCGGGCGCCCCGGCGTCTTCGGCGTTCCCCGGCGCCGCGCGGTCCTGCTCGACGCCGCCGTCGAGCGGAGCGGTCGACGACGGCGTGGCCGCATCCTCCTCGCGGAGCGCGAGCAGCGCCCGCTCCCCCGTGAGCGGCTGCGAGGGGACCGGCGGCGCCTCGAGCTCGGCGAGCGTCAACGCCGGGCGGCGCGCAAGGATGTTCCACGCAGACGAACGCGCACCGGGCGAAGACAGGTCCACGGGCCTCGCCCAGTCTGGGAGAGGCACGAGCCCGAGGAGGATGCAGGTCCCGAGAAAACCGGCCAGGGTGAGCCCGGTACCGCGGCCCGGGGCCCGGTGCCTGTCGCGTGGTGTCTGGATGCGGCAGATGGAACCACGCGTGGTGGCCGACCGCAATCTGCCGGCAGGCGCCGGACGCCCAGACACTGCGCGTCCCGGGCGGCTCGCCCCTCCGAAAGACGAAGGCCCGGAACCCGGGGATTTCTCCCTTCGTTCCGGGCCTGTCCGAGTGCGCCCGACTGGATTCGAACCAGTGGCCTTCGGCTTCGGAGACCGACGCTCTATCCAGCTGAGCTACGGGCGCGTGAGGCGGGGGCGGTGTACCGGAGAAGCCCCCGCG
>JBDLRJ010000413.1:0-8804 GCA_039800145.1 Pseudomonadota bacterium
AGCACTACGCCAAGAACATCGTGGTGGGCTTCGCGCGGATGAACGGCCGCAGCGTGGGCGTGGTGGCCAACCAGCCCGCGGTGCTCGCCGGCTGCCTGGACATCAACGCGTCCATCAAGGCCGCGCGCTTCGTGCGCTTCTGTGACTGCTTCAACATCCCGCTGGTGACGCTGGTGGACGTGCCCGGCTTCCTGCCCGGCACCAACCAGGAGTGGGGCGGCATCATCACGCACGGGGCCAAGCTGCTGTACGCGTACGCGGAGGCCACGGTTCCGAAGATCACCGTCATCACCCGAAAGGCCTACGGCGGCGCCTACGACGTGATGGCCTCCAAGCACATCCGCGCGGACATCAACTTCGCGTGGCCCACGGCGGAGATCGCCGTGATGGGCCCCGAGGGCGCGGTGAACATCATCTTCCGCAACGAGCTGCTGAAGGCGGCGGACCCGGCCGCCGAGCGGGCCAGGCTCACGGCCGAGTACCGCGAGAAGTTCGCCAACCCGTTCAAGGCGGCGGAGCTCGGGTACGTGGACGAGGTCATCAAGCCCGAGGTGACGCGCGGGAAGATCATCCGCGCGCTCGAGATGCTGAAGGACAAGCGGCAGGAGAACCTGCCGCGCAAGCACGGAAACATCCCGCTGTAGTCGGCACGCCGGGGGAGGCGCCATGGACGAACTGGGACTGGACCTGACGGACGGCCTCGGGCCGGGCTTCTTGCTGGGCTTCTGCGGGTGGCTCATCCTCCGCTACGTCCTCACCGGCTTCTACGTGGTGAACCAGAGCGAGCGGGCGGTGAAGCTGGTGTTCGGCCGCGCCAAGCGGCTGGGCGCCGCCAGCACCGCGCAGGGACGCATCAGCGAGGGGCTCACCCACGCGGACGAAGAGCGGTACGTCTACCCGCAGCTGGAGGTCATCCGTCCCGGCGGCCCCTACTTCAAGCTCCCCTGGGAGCGGGTGGTGAAGGTCTCGGTGGCCACCGGCACCGTGGGCATGGCGTGGGACCCCGAGCACCCGTCCGCCAACTCCAGCGGCACGGTGCTGGAAGCGGTCACCAAGGACCAGCTCAACGTGGGGCTCACCGGGCAGATCCGCTACCGCGTCTCCGAGAAGAACCTCTACGCCTTCCTCTTCGGCGTGAAGCGGCCGCTCGCCCACGTGATGGGGTACTTCATCTCCATCCTGCGCGAGCGCATCGCCTCGTTCGAGGCGCGGCGGCGCCCCGAGGCGGACGGCGGCAGCCAGCCCACGGATGCCACGGAGGTGTCCGGCGTCTCCATCAACGATCTCCGCAAGAACCTGCGGGACTTGAACGAGTCCATGGACCGCGAGTGCCGCGGCAGCGAGGCGCGCTACGGCATCGTCCTGGACGCGTCCCTCATCACGGGGATCGATCCTCCGAGCGAGGTGGAGTCCGCGCTGGCCGCCATCAACACCGCCCACAACCACGTCTCGTCGGACATCTCGCTCGCGCAGGCGTCCGCGGACCAGAAGCTGGTGCAGAGCCGGCGCGCGGTGGAGATCGAGACGCTCAAGGCCCAGGCGGAGGTGGAGCCGCTGGTGGCGCTCGCGGACCAGCTGCGGGCGCTCAAGGCCTCCGGGCCGCTGTCGCTCGCGGCCTACGTCCGCAACGCGCGGCTGCAGCTGCTGCAGAAGGCGCAGTCGGTGCTGATGGGGGTGAAGCCATGATCCTCGGGGTCCTCGCTGGACTGTTCGCGGGCGCGGTGGGCCTCCCGGCGCTGCTCGGGCTGCTGCGCACCTTCGGTGTCTACACCACGGTGCAGGAGCGCACCTGCCACGTCTACGTCCTGTTCGGGAAGGTGGAGGCGGTGCTGGACGAGCCCGGCCTGCACTCGCTCTTCCCGCTCATGGGCTGGAAGGCGCTCGCGGTGGGCTGGCTCGGCACGCGCCACGTGGTGGACCTGCGGCTGGACCAGCAGTACCTCCGCAGCCAGCCCGTCAACTCGGAGGAGGGGGCGCCCATGGGAATCGGCGTCTGGTACGAGATGTCCATCTCGGACCCGGTGAAGTACCTCTTCGAGAACGCGGACCCGCGCGGCTCGCTCGCGGCCAACGTGAGCAACGCCGCGGTGCGCTGCCTGTCCAACATGAAGCTCTCCGAGATGCTGGAGAGCCGCCACGCCATGAGCCACGCCGTCCGCTCGGAGGTGTCCCCCACGTCCGACCGCTGGGGCTACACGCTCGGCAGCGTCTACATCCGGAAGGTGCACTTCCGGGACGAGGGGATGATCCGCCAGATCGAAGAGAAGGTGGTCAACCGGCTCCGCCAGGTGACCGCCGCCATCCGCCAGCACGGTGCCAACCAGGTGAGCATCATTGCCAGCACCGCGGAGCGGCAGGCGGCGGTGGAGTTCGCCAAGGCCTCGGCGCTGCGGCCCCGCATCGTGGGCGAGGCGTTGCAGCAGGTGGCGAAGGACCCCGAGGTGATGGAGGCCCTGTTCCAGGTCCTGGAGGCCCAGCGGCTGGCGGAAGGCAACGCCCGGCTGACCCTGCTCCCCGAGGGTGCGGCCGCGCAGGGCGCCCTGCTCCCCCTGCTCGCGGCGCAGTCAATTCCCCAGAAAGGCTGATCCGGTCTAGGCTGTGTGATCGGTCTGCCCCAGCCCTCCACACTCCGGGGGGAGCCCCCCACGGGGCAGGCCGAGGACGGTGTCCGTGACAGTGAAAACCCTGGGCGCAGCCTGCGTCCTCTGGGCCTCCGCCGCCATGGCGGAGCCCCCCAAGAAGGCCCCCGCGCGCGTGCCGTGCGAGGCGGACGCGAAGCGCCTGGCCGCCGCGGTGCAGAAGCCCGCCGCGAAGGCCGAGGAGTGGCAGGCCCGCCTGAAAGACGTGAAGGCCGTGGCCGCGAGGGTGCAGAAGGCGCCCGGCTGCGGCGAGCTCTTCCTGGACGCCCGGCGGCGCGAGGGCGAGGCGCTGCAGCGGCTCGGCAAGGCGGACGAGGCGAAGGCCGTCCTCACCTCCGTCGTCTCGGAGTGGACCGCGCGCAAGTGGAACGTGCAGGAGAACCCGCTCGGGACGGAGGCCGCGGCCCACGCCCGCTACCTGCTCGCCTCCGTCACCCTGCAGGTGTTCGACGACACGGACCTGGACACCACCCCGGCGGGGCTGGAGAAGTCCTTCTCCGCGCGCAGGGACGCCTTCAAGGCGGGGCTCGCCGCGTTCGACGAGGTGCCGTCCTTCAAGTCCCCGGAGTGGACCGTCTCCGCGGCGGTGCGCCAGGCGGAGGCCACCGAGCGCTTCATCCAGATGCTGCGCGAACCCGCCGTGCCGGAGGCCATGAAGCAGGTGGGCTTCGAGGCGCTGGACCGCTACCGCAGCACCCAGGACGCCTCGCTCCCCCCGGTGGAGGGCTCGCTGCTCGGGGCCTGGGCGCTCGCTGCCGGCCGGGCCCGTGACCTCGAGGTGGACAGCGACGACGCGCAGGTGGCCGCCACCGCGGAGGAGAAGGCCCGCGAGGCGGCCGAGGCGACGAAGCCCAAGCCGAAGGCGGTGGACCCCGCGGCGGAGGTGAAGGCCGCCCCGGTGGCGCCGAAGAACGAGAAGCTCGGGCTCGAGGTGGGCATCAAGGTGGCCGCCCTCCTCCCTGCGGGCCGCGCCGGCAGCGTCTCGGCGCTCCCGGACGTGCCCGCCGTCGGGCAGCGCGCGGTGGTCCCGGCCGGCGCGCTGGCGTTGCGCTACCGGATGCCCTTCGCGCGGTCGCTCGCCGTGGCGGCCGAGGGCGGCTTCACGCGGCTCGGGGGCTCGGGCACGCGCACCTTCAACAACGATCCCGACTTCCCCTCGGGCCTCACCTACCGCTGGCAGCTGGACCAGGTCCCGGTGCTGCTGGGGCTCGCGTGGGAGATTCCCCTGGACGTCCCGTTGAAGGTGGCCCCCGTCGCGGGTGGCGCGGCCATCTACACCCGGTCCGCCGCGGGCTACGTCTCGGACGCGGGCACGGTCGCCAACTCGCCCCAGGAGGCCTGGGCGTTCGGCTTCTACGCGGGCCTGGAGTTCTCCCTCCCGCTGGGGCCCGGCTCCGTCACGCTCGAGGGGCGCTTCCTCTCGGCCCGCACCGACCTGGGCCTGAACGGGCTGGGCTCGAGCGAGTTCTACAAGTCCGTCAACACCACCCCCGGTGATCTGCAGGGCGCCAACCTGCTCGCCGGCTACCGCTTCTCCTTCTGATCGAAGGCTCCCCCATGACGAACCGCGCTCTGCCAGTCCTCTTCCTCGCCCTCGCCGGGCTCTCCTGCTCCCAGCAGGACTTCGTGACGGACGTGCCCGTGCGCGTCGTGGCCAGCTCGCCCTCCGGCGGCGCCCGCGCCGTGCCCCGCGGCGTGACCGTCGAGGTCAGCTTCAGCGAACGGATGGTGCCCGACTCGGTCGCACCGCTGCCCACCAAGCCGGACGAGGTCACGGGCGTGGTGCTCACGTACGTCGGGACGCTCGCGGCGGACGGGACCCTCAGCGGCACCGAGGAGGAAGCCAGGTCCACCATCACCTACTCAGAGGAGAACGGCCCCCCGCGGGTCATCATCACCCCGAAGAGCAAGCTGCGGTTCTCCTCTCGCTACCGCTTGACGGTGGCCACCTCGGCCCGCCGCGCACGCGACAACGGCCCGCTGCCGCAGCCCGTCTCCTTCACGTTCGACACCGAGGATCCTCCCGCCCTCCGCGTCCTCTCCGTGGTCCCCGCGGACGGGGCCGCCGCCCAGGAGCGGAACGGGAAACTGCGGGTCGTGTTCAGCGAGCCGGTGGACTGCGCCTCGCTCGCCGCCGGGGCAGCCGTCTCCGAGACGGTGGATCCCCACCCCCACACCAACGAGGGCGGACCGACGGTGGCCATCCCCGGCACGTGGGACTGCAAGCAGCAGGACCCCACCTCCGACGTCACGCTGGACGGCGCCCACTGCTCCACGTACCTGGCCGACTGCACCGTCGAGTTCCGCCCCACCAACGCGGACTTCCGGTTCCGGTACTCCTCGCAGGTGAACGTGTCCCTCGGCGGTGGGGCCGAGGCGACCGCGCCGGTGAAGTCCGCGCGCGCCACGGCGGTGGGAGGCCGGTTGGTGGCGCAGTGGAACTCCTCGTTCCGCGTGGTGGACCCGCCGGCGCTGGACCTGCTGGTGGCGGGGCCTGCCAACGGCGCGACGGGCATCTCGCGCACGGCGGACGTGGAGCTCTCCTTCAGCGAGCCCGTGGACTGCGACGCGCTGGAGGCCGCGGGTGCCGTGACGCTGTCCCAGAAGGTGGACGCGCACCCGCGCTTCGGGGCGCGCGCCGGGGCCGTCGAGCCGCTCGCGGGAGCGTGGGACTGCAACGCCCCGGACGCAGGGGCGCCCGAGGGGCCGGCCGCCTGCGCAGACGGCGGCACCGCGTGCCGCGCCGTCTACAAGCTCGCGACCGGCACCGCGCTCGAGCTCTCCGCGGAGCTCCAGGTGAACGTGGCCGGGGGCAGCTACGACGCCGGCGTGCCGCTGGCCGCGGTGGACCGGGTGGAGTCCCTGCGCGCCACCACGCGCGGCGGCCAGCTGCCCGCGGACGTGTCGTTCCAGGCGCGGGCGGAAGATCCGAGCCCGCTGCTCGTCGTGTCCTCGCTGCCGGGCGCCGGCGCGGGCAACGTCCCGGTGACGCTGCAGACGGTGAAGGTGGCGCTCTCGCGCCCGGTGCACTGTCCCTCGGTGACCTCCTCCACCGTGAGCGCCACCGTGCATGCGCCGGTGCGTGGCAGCACCACGCTGGTGACGAGCACGCCGTGGCCGCTCACCGTGCGGTGCACGCCGGGGAACGACTACTTCGAGCTGGAGCCGGTCGCGAGCGGCGCCCTGCCGTGGTCCTCCACGGTGGAGGTGATGCTCGAGGGTGGCACGGGGGGCATCGAGGCCGCGGACGCCACCACGCGCGGGGGCCAGCTGCCCACGGACGTGACGCTGCAGTTCGAGACGGAGAACCCGCCGGCGCTGCGGCTCGTCGCGGCTCAGCCGTCCGGGGGCGCCAACGGCGTGGGGTCCTCCGAGCCGCTCGTCTTCAGCTTCAGCGAGGACCTGGACTGCAGCTCCGTGACCGCCACGTCCGTCAAGCTCCGCCAGGCCCCCGCCGCCCTCTCGTCCGGCGCGGCGGTGCCGGCCCCGTCCGACGTGGCCTGCGTCTTCACCTGCCCGGTGGCCGGTGACGCGCGGAAGGCCTCCTGCGCGCACGCGCCTTTCCTCCCGAGCGCCGAGGTGGAGGTGACGCTGCTGGGTGGCGTGGGGAACGTGGACGCGCTCGAGTCCTCGGTGGCCACGGACACCGGCGGCCAGCTGCCCACCACGGAGGTGTTCCACTTCCACGCCGAGGACCCGGCGTCGCTCGCCGTCGTGGGCACCTCGCCCAACGGCAACCCCGGCATCAACGTCTCGGCGAACTCCGACGTCCGCTTCACCTTCAGCCGCGCGGTGCGCTGCAGCACGGTGACCGGCCGCATGGCGCTGGAGCGGGTGGACACCGGGGCCCTCGTGGCCGGCACCGTCACCTGCACCAACGGCACCTCGGTGGGGCCGAACGTGGACGGCACCGTGGTCATCTTCACGCCCTCCGCGCCGCTGCTGGTGGAGAAGCGCTACCGGGCCACCGCGAAGGCGGGCATCGAGGCGGTGGACGCCACGCTCGTGGGCGGCAGCCCGCGCGGCACGCTCACCGCGGACGTCTCCACGCTGTTCGACATCGCCTTCGAGAACCTCAAGGTGGCCTCCACCGTGCCGGCCGCGGGCTCGCAGCTGGCCCCCGTGGGCACCAAGGTGGTGCTGCAGTTCAACCAGGCGGTGCTGGACAGCTCGCTCGTGGCCTGCACCCCGTCCTCCTCCGCCGCCAACTGCAACGTGGTGGTGACGCGCGGGGCTTCCGCGTTCAACTGGACCACCGGCAACCTGGCCTCGGAGGCGCTCGCGGTGGACGGGACTCCCGCGTACGAGAGCGGCACCTTCCGCTGGACGTTGGATCCCAACGACGCGGCCAACGCCCCCAACCTCTCCGCGGCCACCCAGTACACGGTGACGGTGAAGGGCGGCGTGGGCGGCCCGCTCGGCCAGAACGGCGTCTCCCGCATGCCGGTGGACTTCAGCACCTCGTTCCGCACCTCGAGCGCCCAGCTGGTGCTCGGCCTCACCCCCGAGGAGCTGGCGCAGGACGTGGAGGCGGAGGATCCCATCTGCGTGGACTTCGTCGCGGACGTGGACGTGCAGACGCTCACCGCCGGCGGCCAGCAGCAGCTGACGCTCACCTACACGGACGCCTTCGGCCGCACCGCGCCGCTGCCGCTGGACGCCACCACGCCGTACCTGGTGAGCGGCCTGAACGGCGCCACGGACCGCGTCTGCTTCAACCTCTCCAACACCCCGTACGCCTGCGGGCCGGGCGAGTTCCGGCTGCGCCCCGGCACGACCTACACGGCCACGGTGTCCAACGCGGTGTCGGTGGGCGGCACCACGCCGGCCGCCCCCTTCAGCTGGAGCTTCTCCACGCGTCCGCCGCCCGCCCTCGCCGGCGTGCGCGTGGGCAACGCGGTCCTCTTCGAGGCGCTGGTGAGCGGGGCCACGGACGTGCCGGTCAACGGCGCCTTCACCGTCTCCTTCGCCGAGCCCATGGACCCGGCCTCCCTCACCCCGGCCAACATCCGGCTCGTGCCGGTGGGCAACGGGCCGGTGGTGACCACCACGGTCACGACGGACGGGCTCGCCAACCCCCGCGCCGTGACGCTCACCACCACCGGGCTCGGGCACCTCTCGGGAACGGTGGACGGCCGGTACGCGGTGGAGCTGCTCGGCGGGGCCGGGGGCGTCGCCTCCGCCAACGGCCACCCGCTGGACACCGACGTCCGCGTGTCCTTCACGACCAGCCCGGCCACCTCGCTCACGCTCTCGCCGCCCGAACAGCAGCTGTCGCCCAACGTGATCGTCCCGCTCGTGGCGAGCCGCGCGCTGCACCTCTCCTCGGTGACGAGCGAGACGGTGTTCGCGACCCTGGCCGGCAACCGCGTGAACGGCATCGTGGCGCTGCAGCCCGCCCAGCCGCGCGCGGCCAGCTACATTGCCAACCCCACGTGGCTCGTGAACAACGCGGGGCCGTACGTCGTGGCCACCTCCACCGGCGTCCTGGACTACCGCGGCAACCCGGTCCCGGCGGTGGCGTCCCAGGCCTACACCTCGGGCAACACCCCCTCCAACGCGGCCATCCAGCCGACGCTGCTCACCACCGCCAACGTGTCGCAGGCGCCCAACAGCCAGTCCTTCGTCGTCGTGCTCGGCGGGACGGGGCTGAAGGAGCGGATGCTCTCCACGTCGTACTACTCGCTGCCTCCTTCCGCGGGCACCGACGGCACGGTGAGCCTCGAGGCCCAGGGCGGTTCGGGCTGCCCGACCACCGGCACCCGCCTGCACCTGGAGACGGTGCTCGCCCCCAGCACCACCTCCGGCATCCAGGACAAGGTGAACGCGCGGGTGCTCGGCCCCACCTTCATGAAGTCCGGCTGCCAGTACACGCTCAAGGTGCGGCAGGCGAGGACCGCCAACCTCTACAACCAGGGCCAGGGGCCCGAGGTGGCGTACCTGGCCATCGGCGAGTCCACGGCCCCCACGCTGGGCGCGCTCGAGGTGCAGAAGACGGACGGTACCTTCACCGCCATCACCGGCTCCAACCAGGCCGCGGGCAGCGTGGTGGTGCGCGCCACGTTCAGCGAGCCGCTGGCGCCTGAAACCGTCACCTCCATCCACTTCAACGTGGCGGTGCCTTCCGGGACGCTGCCCGGCACGCTGTCGCAGTCCGGCAACGTC
>JBDLRJ010000414.1:0-4825 GCA_039800145.1 Pseudomonadota bacterium
CGCGGCAGGTGTTCGTCAACCGCAACCTGCGCATGGACCGCGTGGAGGCCGTGGGGTTCGACATGGACTACACGCTGCTGCGGTACCAGGCGCTCGAGCTGGAGCGGAAGCAGTTCGACATGACGCTCGCGCGGCTGGTGGTGGACCGCGGCTACCCCGCGGAGCTCGGGCTCCTGCAATACGATCCAGGGTTCGGCATGCGCGGGCTGGTCGTGGACAAGGCGCGCGGAAACCTCGTGAAGATGGACCGCTACGGCTTCGTGGGGCGTGCGTGGCACGGGCGGCGCGTGGTGCCGGAAGAGGAGTGCCGGAGGCTGTACCTGAACGAACGGCTCCGGGTCCGTGCCCCGCACTTCGCCTGGTTGGACACGCTGTTCGCGCTGCCGGAGGCCTGCCTCTACGCGGAGATCGTGGAGTTCATGGACGCACTCGGGCGCCCGCTCGACTACGCGAAGCTGTACGACGACGTGCGCGAGGCCATCGACACCATTCACCGGGACGACTCGCTCAAGCGCGAGATCCGGAAGTCGCTCGAGACCTTCCTCGTGCCGGACCCGGACCTGGGCCCCACGCTCCACAAGCTCCGCAGCAGCGGGAAGAAGCTCTTCCTGCTGACCAACTCCGCGTGGGACTACACCCAGACCGTCATGTCCTGGCTCCTGGACGGGGTGATGCCCGAGTACGCGTCCTGGCGGAGCTACTTCGACGTGGTGATCGTGTCCGGCAGCAAGCCGGCCTTCTTCTCCGAGGCGCGTCCCCTGCTGGAGCTCTCCGTGGAGGGGACCTCGGCCACCGTGGTGGGCGAGGCCACGGCGCTCGAGCGCGGCAAGGTGTACCAGGGAGGGAACCTCGCGGCCTTCGAGCGGCTGTCCGGGTACGGGGGGGACTCGGTGCTGTACGTGGGGGATCACATCTACGGCGACATCCTCAAGAGCAAGAAGAGCTCCCTGTGGCGGACGTGCCTCATCGTCGAGGAGCTGGAGCAGGAGCTTCGCTACCTGGACACGCGGAGGGCGGAGATCGCGCAACTGGCGGAGCTGGAGGCGCTGCGCGGCCGGCTGGACGACGAGGTCTCGCTCCGCAAGGGCGCCCTCAACGCGCTCGAGCGGAGGCTCGATCGGGACACGCGCATGGCGGCGGACGAGCGCGCCTCGCTCGAGGAGGAGCGCCGGCGCGCGAAGCAGGAGCTGGACGGGCTGCGCAAGGGACTCAAGGAGGCCAACGCCACCGCGCGCGCGCTCGAGGACGAGATCGAGGCCGGCTTCAACCCCTACTGGGGCCTGCTGTTCAAGGAGGGCCACGAGAACAGCCGCTTCGGGGAGCAGGTGGAGGCCTACGCGTGCCTCTACACGGGACGCGTCACCAACCTGCTCGCCTACTCACCGGCGCAGTACTACCGCAGCCCGCGGGCGTTGATGGCGCACGAGCAGGGCGGAGCGCTCTCCGCGAAGCTCTCCCCGCTCGGCGGAGAGGGCCCCCCGCGCGGCGCGGGTGGATACCGGGACGTGCTCTGACCGACCTCAGCGGAGCGGCGGCGCGCGGCCCCACACCACGGTCGCGGCGCCGGGTGCAGGCAGCGGCAGCAGCCCCAGCTTGCGGAGATCGGACGAATAGCGGCTCGCCTTCACCAGCACCCAGCGGCGCGCCACGCGGCGGGACTCCGCGAGCAGCTCGGGGGTGAGCGGCGACGGATCTGCCCGGGACCGGAGGATCTCGAAGCCGGGCTGGGCCTTGCGCGGCCGCTCGAACATGGGATCCCAGAGCACCACGTCCACGCTCCCGGTGGCCATGCCCGCGAGCAGCTCCCCCGTGCTCCCACGGCGAACCTCCACGCGACAGGCGCCCTGCCCCGCGTCGAAGCCGGCCAACCCCTCGCGCGCAAGAAGGTACAAGGAGAGCGAGCTCTCGACTCCCGTGACACGCCCGGAGGGCCCCACCGCGCGGGCAGCGACCAGCGCGTCCTGTGCCTGGCCGAGCGTGGCGTCCAGCACCACGTCCCCCTCTTTCAACTCGGCATACCGGAGCATGAAGTCATCCCGCGCCCCCGCCTCGAAGCGCTTGAGCCGCAGCTGCGCCACGCCGGGAGACCAGTGGAGTGCCCCCTCGCGGGTCCAGAGGGTCAGCCCGTTGCGCGCGTGGACCAGCACCACCGGGTGCCGCGCGAGCAGCGTCTCGAGCGACTCCTTGTGCCGCCTCGGCGCGAACGTGAGCCCCTCGCGGGTGGCCCAGGCCCTCGCCGCCGCCTCGTCACCGGGGTGAGGCTTGTTGGCCGTGGTGACGACCGGTGGGACGCCGAACACCGCTCAGGCCCCGGCAGCGTGGAGCGCCGCGTTCGCCCCCTGCATCTTGTCCACCGTGACGGCCTGGTTCCGGCCGTGGCGCTTGGCGAAGTAGAGGCACTGGTCCGAGAGATCCACCAGCCCCTGCTTGTCCATGGCGTGATCGGGCGTGGTGGCAATTCCCAGCGACAGCGTCACCTTGAGCGGCCCGGACTCCGTCTGGAACGTCTCGGCCATCACCGCCTCGCGGATGCGCTCGGCAATGATCAGCGCTCCCCGCGTGTCCGTCTCCGGCATGACGATGGCGAACTCCTCGCCGCCGTAGCGCGCCACCACGTCCGTGTCCCGCGCCTGCTCGCGGACGATCCGGGCCACGCCCTTGAGGACCTGGTCCCCCATGGGGTGTCCGTAGGTGTCGTTGACGGACTTGAAGTGATCGATGTCCGTGAGGATGACGGACGCCCGGCGGCCGTACCGCCGCGAGTGCGCGAGGATCTCGTCCGCTCGCTGCTGGAAGGTGCGGTGGTTGAGCAACCCGGTGAGCCCGTCCGTCGTGGCCATCCGCTCCATCTGGTCGAACAGCTGGGCGCGGAGCACCGCCTGCCCGGCCTGGAGCGCCATCACCTCGAGCATCCGCAGCACGTCCGTGTCCAGGACGCCGCGCTTGCGCGAGCCCGCCACGAGCGTGCCGAGGATCCGGTCACCGGCCAGCAACGGGAAGATCTTGAGTCCCGCGAGCCCGCGGATCTCCGACTCGGTGTCGAAGATCACCTGGCGGTCCATGTCCCGGACGTCGCGGCCGGGCAGCGGAGCGCCGTAGCGCACCACGTTCGCCACGAGGCCCGTGTTGTCCGGGAAGCTGCGCCCCTCCAGCGCGCGGCCGCTGGTGGTGACCCCGCTGGTGCGCACCACCTTGTGCGTGCGCTTCCCGTCCTCCTCGGACACGATCGTCACCGCGACGAAGTCCACCGGCGCGAGCTGCCGCACGCTCTCCAGCACCGCGAGGAACACCTCGTCCGGGCTGCCCGCCCGGTTCATCTCCTCGATGGCGCGGTAGAAGCGGTCCTTCTCGTCGCGGCCCTTGCGGATGAAGCCCATCACCCGCTCCACCTCGATGGCCCGCCACACCTCGCCGGCCACCGCGGAGAGCACCTGCTCGTCCCCCTTCGCGAAGGGCTTTTCCTCGCGGCGGTCCGCCACCAGCACGCCCCGCACCTGGCCGGACGGCTCGCGGATGGGCACCACGAGCAGGGCCTTCACCTCCGGCCCCCCCTCCTCGTAGTAGGTGATGCCCCGCAGCGCGCGCCCTGCCATCCGCAGCGGCGCGCCGCTCTTCAACACCCCGCCCAGCACGCCCTCCCCCGCCGCCACGCGCTCCCGCTGGACCTTGTCGGAGGTCGAGCGGCAGTCGTGGAGCTGCAGCGACTTTCGATCCTCGGTGACCAGGAAGGCCGCGCAGGTCTGGGCGTCCAGCGCCACCTCGGCGATCTCCAGCGCCGCACCCACCGCGCGCTCGATCTCCTTCACCGAGGCCATCAACCACTTCTCCTGGTCCTTCTCGGCCAGCGCCGCCTCGCCCACGCCCGAGTTGGCGAGCCGGTAGCTGCGCGCGCGCTCCTCCACCTCGCGCAGCCGGTTCTTCACCGCGTCCGTCTCCGCCTTGCGGGCGAGCACCAGGCGCGCGGAGAGGACCAGGTGGTAGAGGACCGAGAAGAGCGCGAGGAAGGCCGCGTGGGCCGCGAAGGCCGCGACCCCTGCCCCGGGCCCCGCGAGCGTGGTGATCCCCTCGAACGCGAGCGCCACCGCGAGCAGGCCCAGGCCCGCGGCCCGCCCGCTGAAGGCCACCAGGCTCGCCATGAGCAGGCACACCACCGGCCAGATCGCGGGCCCGCCCACGCCCACCCCCACGTAGGCGGCGGCGAGCAACCCGGCGCCCAGTTCCAGCTCCGCCCGCATCCCCGGCGCCTCTGCGCGCGAGAGCCGCCTCCACGCGGAGATCCCAACGCCGGCCAGCAGCAGCATCCCCACCGCCGCGTCCGCGGCGGACACGGCCTGCAGGCCGCGGAACCCTCCCGCCATGAAGCGGAAGAAGGCGAGCACCACCGAGAGAACGGGAATGGATCCCACCGCGTGACGCGTCCAGGCCGCCTGCATGACGTGCGCTCCCCTCACTCCACGTTGACCACGATCTCGCCGGGCTTCACGTAGCCGAGCTCTTCCCGGACGGCGCGCTCCAGTGCCCGCGGATCCCGCTTGAGCGCCTCCACCTCGGCGCGCAGCACCTTGTTCTGCTCCTCCACCGCGCGGTTGCGCTCCTGGAGGGACTGCACGTCCTGTTGCAGGCGCAGGTACCGGCGGAAGCCGCGTCCATCCATCACGGAGACCACCACCAGCAGTCCCGCCAGGACCAGCCCACCCCACATCCACTTGCCGCGCAGGTGCATCACGCGCCGGACGGTACCAGCGCGGATCCGCCCGGCAAGAAAAGCGCTTCAGCGCTGTAGCACCCGCCGGAGTTCCGCCTCGAGCGGCTCCGCGGAAGATCG